>JAHHGY010000021.1 GCA_019359635.1 Chroococcus sp. CMT-3BRIN-NPC107 | reverse complement strand
TTGTCAAAAAGCCACGCTCGAAGTTTTCATCCAAAAAGTCGGTTCACAGAGGTGCAGGATTCATCCGAACACCGCCAGTTTTTTCTATTACTAATACTGCTTAACCCTTAACCAAGAAGTATTGGTTGAGATTCTTAATGTAAAGCAGCAACCCATAGATTTATATAAAAAGATTGCCTATCTTTTTAGCATTGAAAAATTAGGCAAGTTAAGAGAGTTTTTTAATCAAAAACGAGTGTTGCTGAATTAGTAATGGATAGTTAAACGATTCTCAATTTCTAAAACTATACACTCAACGTCGTAGTACGCGGAACGTATTTTGAAGCCGAATTGTTGACATTTATAGAGCAAAGCTAGAGTATTTTTAAATAAAATATGAAAACCTCATTCAAAACTAAGTTTTGAATGAGGTTTTCATGAAAACGTTATTAACTTTCTGATTCCTCGTCAGTACTTTCTGTATCTTCGAGAGTCATATCTACAGTTAACCCCGCAAAATCTTCAAAAAGTTGCTTGAGAGAATCAACTTTAGTTATTCTATCTTCTAAACCTTCTTCCTCCCAGTTATAATCTTCGTCTATCTTAAAAAATTCATAACTTACTGTATCTCCCAGATACAAAGAGAAGCAGTAGGTTTCTTCCTCTGAGTTGGTTAGATAAGTTGAAAAAGATTCGCATCCTATAATAGCAATTGTGCCATCCTCGTCAGGAGTAAAGTAATTGCGTTCTAAGAAGGTTTCTAAAGCAAACATTTGAGATGCGTTCATGGGTAGTGTTTTGGCAAAGTGACGAATTAGTTATTAGTATTCCCCAAACTTGCTGGTAACTAACACTAAAGTTTAAATTGCCTCAATTAATTTAAGCATCAATTATTTTATACTCATGAATCTTTGCTTGTAACTCTGCTTAGATTAGCTTTATTTAAAGGTTTAAAGTTGTAGTTTAGAGCGCAAATTAGTAATCAATTTAGCTCTGGTGACAGTTTTCTAGGCGATCGCCTCGCACAATTACGATTAAAAATTGATAGGTTGGGAATTAGCGCCTGTTTGATTGACCAAATGAACAGCCCGGCGGCGCAGTTCAAGGATCTGGCTGATCTCACGAGCAAAGTTTGGTTGACGCTCAATCATTTGATTGACAATAACGGCAGAAATCATCATTACTTCTAGGTCATCTACCGCCGTTACTGATATAGGACTAAGTTCGCCAGAAAAGAGTGTCATTTCACCAAAGAACTCTCCCGCCTTTAGGGGTAAAACTTCTTGGGTTTCTCCTGTTTTATCGGTTACAGTCATCACCGCCTGCCCTGAAACTACAATGTACAAAGCATTGCTGATGTGTCCCTGGCGCACAACTTGTTCGCCGATACCAAAATGCTTAAGGGTGATGCCTTCAGACAAGGTTTTGGGATTTTCTCATGGATTGAGCGGGACAAAAGCTGGAATAGATTGCAAACTCTCGGTAAATTTTTTAGAAGTCCCTTCATTGCGAGAGGTGGGCCCATGAAAGTTATAAAGGGTGCGAATCGCGAAAGGAATTGTTAGATTATTGCGTTGGGCAGCATACCATACACGGCTCATAAAGCGATCGCGGATTTCTTCTAAGTCGCCATAGTCTTCAATAAAAAATTTAACTTCATAAGTAATTGCCGAATCGTCGTAGGAAATTGTAAAAATCTGCGGTTCTGGTTGTAATAAAATTCCTTGGGTTTCTAAGGCTGTAGCGTGTAGCACTTGTTTAGCCAAATTTGGCGGATCGTCGTAGGAGAAGCCAATACGGATGCGTTCGGCGTGGAGGCGTAACGGTTGGCTAAAGTTGCGGATAATTTCGCCGCTAATTAGTTTGTGAGGAATAATCACCATCTCCCGTTCAAAGGTCTGTAGGCGAACAGCCCGCCAGTTGATATCAATTACTTGCCCGACCAAATCGCCAACCCGCAGCCAGTCTCCTACCGTAAAGGGACGCTCAAATAAGAGGGCAATTCCCGATGTCACGCTGCCCAAGGTATCTTGCAGTGCTAAACCAATCACAATTGAACTAACACCCAAAGCTGTAACAACTCCGGCTAAATCTGCATTCCACACCGTCGCTAAGACGATCGCACCCCCTACCAATACCAAAAATAGCCGAAACAGGTCGATTAGCAGTTTAGGAACTCTAGAGCGCCAAGTATCGCCCCTTGCCTGCCCAAATAAAATGGTATTGAGCAAACTAAGAGCGGCATGGATGATACAAAGCCAAAACAGCGTTTGGATACTTTTAATTAATACATTGCTAGAAGGAAGATTGAGTACGTATTGCCCAAACAGCATAAAAACAAATACAGGCAATACCAGATTGCGAACCGCCCGTAAAGTATCAGCTAAGGGTTTTGCTTGTCGTTGCAGGCGATAAATTAGTTCTCCAAGCCCAATAACAAGCAATGGAAAGCTAACGACTAGAGCGATCGCCCAAGCAAAGGAATAATTAGCAGAACCTTGGAACAAAATTCTCAGCCTCCCTGTAAGTAATTAAATGCTTCTCAACCGCCATGCTTTTAATGGTTCCTTGCCGTTTTCTACTGTCGCCTCCATCGGCTCAAATTTGTAGAGATCGTACAAATGATTATGCACGTCTTCAGAAACTAAAATAGATCCCGGCGGACAAGCTGATTTCAAGGCACTAGCAATATTGATGGTGTCGCCCCAAACGTCATAAATAAACTTGTTTTTGCCGACAATTCCCGCTACTGTATCGCCGGAATTGATCCCAACACTGACATTTAATTCAAATCCGCGTTCGTGGTTAAAGCGCCGCACAATTTTTAGCATTTCCAGGGCAAAATCAATCGCTCGTTTGTCATGATCTAAGTAGGGTACAGAAAGCCCGCATACTGCCATGTAGCTATCGCCAATTGTTTTAATTTTTTCGATACCGTAGCGCTCGGCAGCTTCGTCAAAGGAACTCACCAAATCGTTTAAAATACCGACAGTTTCGTGGGCTGTTAGCGAGTCAGAAAGCTTGGCAAAACCTGTCAAATCGGAGAATAGAACGGCAACATTAGACGCACTTTCAGCAATATTTTTTTCGCCACTTTTGAGACGCTTGGCGATCGCCGCCGGAAAAATACTCAATAGCAGTCGTTCGTTTTCCTGATTTTTTTCCTCCACTAGGCTGTTTTGAGCGCGTAAACTTTGCACCATTGCATTAAAAGAGCGCGCGAGTTCTCCAAATTCATCATTAGTATCCATTGGTGCGATCGCATTTAGTTGTCCGGCTTCTACCTTACGGGCATTTTCAATTAACTGATTAATTGGTTTGACAAAAAAATAAGCAAGTCCCATTGCCAGTAGCGTTACTAGCAGCATCAACAAAGTTGCTGAAACTAATAGTTGACGATCAAAAGATTTAATTGGCGCGTAAGCTTCAGTTAAATCGATTTCTGACAAAATTACCCAATCTAATTCGCCAATTTTTAAAGGTGCGTAGGAACTCAACACCGGAATATTGCGATAATCTCGAATAATCTGCGTTCCTTGCTTGCCTGTTAAAGCTGTCTCAACTCCTTGGGTGCGAACTTTCTGCTCCAAAATCGAAGTATTGTATTGGCGAATCCGGGCAATTGTTGGTTCTTTCGTCCCCAGACTTCGCAATGTTTGCAAATATTCCTCCGGTGTTTCCACCAAAAACCGGGACACCGATCGCATTAAATAATCTTGTCCTACTAAATAAGTTTCTCCAGTTTTCCCCAAACCGTCGCTTTCCCAATTGCGGTTTCCTGTCATGACATTATTAATTTCATCTACTGGCAATTGCACTGCTAAAACGCCAATAAATTTTGAGCGAGCGAAAATGGGAGCGGCGATAAAGGTTGCATGTGCGCCATAGGAGGGAACATAACCTTCAAAATCAATAATTCTGGCATAGTTTGTTTTGTTTGCCCGCCGCACCTGAGCCACCAATCAAGCCAAATTACTCTCGCTGTAAGCTCCATTAGTCAGGTTGGTAGCAAAGTCTGTTTCCTTATAAACGGTATACACTACCCTGCCTTGGGCATTAATAAAGAACATATCGTAGTAGCCAAATTTTTTGATAATGTTGTGAAAAATTGGGTGATAACGGGCATGAATGCGGCTGTAATTACTGCTATCAAGAGCAACATTTAATAAATTTTTTTTACCAATAGGGTTGGGGTTTGCGGCAATGTAGTGATACTGAAGATAAAAACTAGCTGCACTATCTGGCAAAAACGAGTTTAGCAATGGCGAACCCTGCTCTGTTTTGGCTAATTTAGGTAAAAATTCATCCCGGTAATAGGCGGTTAGTTTTTGGTTAAATGCTGGGGGAATTTTCACCGTTTCAAGCTGGCGGTAAGTGCTGGTAAATTCACTGGTTGCTGTCACAATCGTCGGATCTTCGCTCAAAGTTTGGATATGGTTGCGTACAGTTTTGAAATAAGATTCAATTTGATCGGCTTTAGACGATCGCAAACTGGTAAGTTGACTAAAAACGCGACTTGTTAGGTTAGATTGCCCGCTACGGTAGCCCAGATAAGCAGTAACTAAAATAGAACAACTGCTAACCGTTAGCAGCATTACAATTAGTTTTGACTTAATACTTAGCCGACGGAGCCATTGCATAAAACTAAACTTGACTGATTTCTACTTGAATTTTCAACATCAGTCAGAAGTATTCTAAGGCACAAATTTCTACTAAATTGTATTAATGCAGACCAGATTGAGGAGCAATAAATAATTCCCCGCCAACAAAGGTATTTCTAAACTTAGAACTACTTTTGGTTAATAGTGGTTAGAAGGTGTTAGTTGTCCAGACCAAACCTGTATTGATATTAAAAAGCTCCTACCCATTACCAAGCAAAGCAACATACTACCAAGGGAGAACCTCTCCATTGCTGTGCCAAAAAGTTCCTGTATTCTCTAACGTCAACTTATCAATTTGGGCTAACAAACCTCGTACCGATTCCTCCGGTGTGATGCCGTTTGCTGTGAATTTGGTCATCCTAGTTTGAACTAAACCTGGGTGCAAAATAGCCACCGCAATACCCCGTGGTTTGAGATCGTGAGAAAGCGACTTGCCTGCCATTGATAGCGCTACTTTAGACATCCGATAGCCGTAAGAACTGCCTGACGTATTATCAGCTATCGAACCCATACGGCTAGTCATTATTGCCACCTTCCCACCTGCCTTAATTCGGGGAAGCAATACCTGAGTGACTCGCAATGCACTTAAAGCATTAACTTCAAACTGTTCTCGGATACTATCAAAGTCAAGTTGCTCTAGCGTTACGCCCTTGATAATTCCAGCATTATTAATTAATACATCAATTTGGGTTTCTGCCAAGCGCTCTTGCAAGGCAGCAACCGCAGCATCAGAAGTTACGTTGATGCCTTCTTCTACTTGCACTCCTAACGCCTTTAATTCTTCGGTTGCCGTTCGACAAACGGCGATCGCCCTATCTCCTCGCCCTTGGAGTTGACGGCAATATTCGTAGCCAATGCCACGATTTGCTCCTGTAACTAAATACGTTGCCATAGAATGCTAACTGCCTGGTTGACTCTTTTTCACGATAGCGCGATGCCGAGGGCGGTTTGCTTAAAGGCGCTCGAATGTTCGTCATTCAAGAACTTATAATTTACTGAAGGGCGGTTCTTACAAGCCTTGGTTATTCTTGTCGCTAAAATGGTAGAGAGAAAAGACTTAGGCGATCGCTTGCCAAAAAGCAGAGGTTCTAGAGCATGAAAGATTTATGGCAAAAATTGTTGTTGCTCACTGGCAGTGTTAGTAGCTTAAGCAATGGATATAAACAATACCATACTCTTTTATTCGATTCAAGCTACGCAGCCGAGGATGTTGCTTTTATAATTGGCGGTCAATGGGATAATTGTAATAGTGTTTCACTATCTGTAGTAGATGAAATAGCAATCGAGACTGCTGCCAAAATAGTTGGAGCTAAATGGTGTTATTTAGGTAAATCCTGCACTCTATTACCAAGGTTGAGCGTTGAAGTCTTAAAACAACGTTATGCCGTGGGGGATAGGCATTTCATCAACGCTAATTTGATCGGGGCCGATTTGAGTAATCTAAATTTGAGTCAAATTAATTTAGGTTGGGCAAAGTTGCAGAAAGCTAATTTGAGCGGTGCAAATCTCCGCAACGCCGACCTAACGGCAGCAGATTTGAACGATGCTAATTTGAGTGGTACTGACCTGACGGGGGCAAACTTAAGGGGAGCAATCCTAGGCTAGACAGTGCTGGATACGCTTCGTACAAGCTTTGCCAATTTTTTGGTTGTGTGGCAAAAATTAGTCAAGCCACCAATGGATTTTGGCTGCTTCCACACGGCACGGCTAACTATCCGAGGCGATAACATTATCAACTGGCGACAATCGCAACAGGACAAGTTTTGGCAGTCCCAAATAAAGCTCTCAAAGAGCGAGTTCTCTTTATTCATCAAATCTTTAGATTAGTTACATAATCGCAACTCCCGCCTCAGAGGTTTTTAGTCCTTACTTGTTTGCTTTTATCAGTAGCGAAGAAATTAAAAAATACTTGAGCGATTCCGAAGAATCAGAAGATAAATGTTTTAAAAATATTTTAAAACAATACGTCCAAGCTCTTTATCCTGGATGTATTATTTTACCTATAGGTGATAAATACTCAGATTCTCCTTTCATTGTTTTTACAAAATACATCCTAAATGAAATGAGGAATAAAATTTTTACAAGTAATTATCTGCTAAGTTCTAATCAATTGAATGTATTGAATTTAATTCTTGCTACAGATGAGTAAGTTAAAAATATAACTATAAAACCTACTTGTTGTATTAACTGTTACAAAGCTACAGGTTATCCATTTAACGATTTTAATGACAAAATTGAGTAAAGTGCGATCGCGATTCGAGAAACCCAATATGAATGCTGAAGAACTAAAACAGCGCTATACCGCCGGAGAGAGAGACTTTACTGGAGCTAATTTAGCTGGGGTTAAATTGATTGGAGTTAACTTAGTGGGAATCAACCTCTGGGGAGCCGATTTAAGCGGTGCTAACCTGGCTAGAGCAAAGCTTTGGGGAGCAAACTTGAGTGGCGCGAATCTCGCCAAAGCCAACCTAACTAGAGCAAATCTTAGTGGAGTAAAACTAACAGAAGCTAATCTTCGACAAGCTAAATTAGTAAATGCAAAGCTTTTTGGTGCAAACTTGAGCGGAGCCTACTACGATCGCACTACCCGCTTTTCTAGAGGCTTTGACCCAGCTAAAAACAATATGCGTCAAGTTTAAAACCAAAAGATAAATATTTACTTATTACTAGGTGCAGCTTTACCTAAGTAAATTTGTTTTGAGCTTTGAGTTAAGATAATCCAATCTAAACATTTTAATCGATTAGTCAAGTTAGATATAGTAACACCTAACTCATCTTTAATTGCATAAAGGTGTTGCCAGTTGGTTAAGTTTCGTCCTTTTTTTGCTTCTTCTAATTTGTATTTTGGCATCATCAAACAACTAGAAAAATATTGAGCTTGACGTTCAATTCCGTACAGAGTCCCAGAATTGCGACATAAAAAAGGCTCGGTACTTATTTCCAAACCTTGTTCTAAATGTTTCAAAAACTTATTAATTTCTTCTGAATTAATATGAAGTACCCAGTGTCCAATTTCATGAGCTACTGTTGATGCTTCAAATCCTTTAGGTAATTTTAAAATATCTTCGTTAATTTCAATAAGTCGCTCTAAAGGCAAGATTCTTGCTGCTATCAAACCTTGCTCGTCAGGAGGTATCTTATCCCAAACTACGTCTAAATCTAAAAACTCAGCAACACGACTAGCATCTAAGGGTCATTTTAAAGCATAGTTTTGTGTCTGTTGCATAAGTCTTAAAATATCATTGGCACGATGTTCGATTTCATCATGAGAAATAAAACGATAGGGCTTAATGACATTCAATCTAGTTTCTCCTCAGTTTCTAATTGTGTAGCTTCCTTAAAAATCCTTTGAGCAAACTCAGGATTTTCCTGCATCCGCCGAAATAGGACAGGCATTGTTTTATAATTTTGCTTGATAAAATCCTCATCGCGCTGAGGAATACGACCAGCTAAAAAAATTAATTCTTCCTTATTCAACTCTAGATAGTGGGCTAGTTGTTGGATTACATACTCTTTGGGTGGATAATCGGCGCGGTCGTTTTCTAATTTAGATAAGTATGTAAAGTCTAGCTCTACAAGTTTGGCTAGTTCTCGTTGACTGTATTCCTTATCTTTACGTGCTTGACGAATAAGTTGACCAAAAGTTTGCACCACATTTATTACCTACTTAACTCAATATTATACTAAGTGTTGACGAAAAAGCCAATACAAGATTAAGATTGTTTTGTTGATAAAAAAGCCAACTCAAGAACAAAATTATTTATGGCGTGGTTACCTACTGCTAGTTTTCACCTTTGGTCATTGTTTGAGCCACCAATAGCAAAATAACAAACATCAGCAAATTGGACATCTGGCACAAAGAGGAGTGTATGAGTTTCATCAAAATAATTTAATATTGGATCGAGAAAATGGGCTTGAGCGAGTCATAGAAGCCTTGCAATTGAGCCAAGAAACCGAGGAAATTCAGAAAAAAATAGTAGAAATTTTAAAAAAATACCAAGAGTTTCCTATTCTACTTGATAAAAATATAACTCTTTTGATTCGAGGAGATGAGGGATTTCCAGAGCCGATTTTGATTAAAAATGGAAATTATTGGTTCAAATTATATGCAGCAATTGATTGTATTTTTAGAGAACCAGACGGAACACTGCATATTTTAGACTTTAAAACTGGCAAAAGTGATTTCGATCTAAGACAAGGTTATGTGTACTTACTAGCTGCCAGCTATTTGTATCCCGGTCAGCCTGCTGTTGCTTCATTCTATAACTTGGAAACTGGAAAAAAATCAGAGGGAATCACTGCCACACCTACACAATTAAAAGCAATTAAAATTGAGTTTGTACAAGTGGCGCAAAAACATCAAAAAAGCTTAGAAAGCTACCGTAAAAATCCAGATTTATTCGCCCAAATTTTTCCTCCCAATCCTGGATATGCTTGTCGGCACTGCTCTTTTAATTCAATCTGCGAACGTTCCATTGTAGAGGTTTCTGTATGACTAATGTAATTGCTGCTACTCAAAAATTCGTACATTTAAGCGAAATTCTCCCTCTCAGTATTTTGTCACCACTGGAATTAATGTGTTTTCGAGTAACGCCGGAAATTGATAAAGAATTAGGCAACCGTTTGAGTTTTCGTTTTAGCCGTAAGTTTCCTGACATTGTTGCGTCATGGCACGAAGAATATTTTTGGGTTTTAGGAAAACTTGGGCAACAACTGCCAACTCCAAGCGAATGGCGAGATGCAATAGTAGACATTCAAGAGGAGTTAAAAGCAGATATTGGCGATCGCACGTTCTCAATTCAATGGGTACGTGAACCATCAGAAACCCCACAGGTTTTAGCTAAACTTGCAGCGCAAATATTAAAAGTCCATCGCCCTTTATCTTCTATCACTGTTTTGTCTCGAAATGGGGTAAAAGTTGTACGCGAAGCGGATTTATGGACAGAAGTTATTGAACTACCAAACGCTCTAAAACCTTGCATTACTCTAACAATTGGTAGCAGTATTGTTTCAACACGAAACTTGGATGAATTTTTTGATAATCATCCTTATCGGCAAAATCCAGAACAGGTTTTAATCGGTCTTAAAGTCCAAGATATTGAACGCGGTAGCAATTGTAAAATTACTGAAATTGTTGGCACGTTGGGAGAACAAAGAGAGGAGCTAATAGAGTTGGCGCAAGGCTCAATTAGCAAACAAAAGCTCATAGAAGCACCACCAGAGCAGCCTGTAGTTAGCGTCCAGTTTGGCAAAAATAAAAAACAGTTTCGTTATACTTTAGCCGCGCTGCGCCCGTGCGTTACAGCAGAAACCGCCGAGCAATTTCAAGTTAAGTACGGGGATTTGCTCAAAGCAACTAAAATTCGTCATCAAGAGCGACAAAATCTTTTAAAGTCTTACAAACAACTAGCAAATGATGCGTTGGCTGGTTATGGATTTGGATTAGAAAAAAGTATTAACAGTCTTGAGTATCCAAGTTTATTTTGGCAACCATCAACACCCCTCGATCAAACAGCGCTTCTCTTTGGTGGAAATATTAAAGGAGTTAGAGGTAAAGTCCTTATGGGCTTATCTCAAGGTGGTGTTTATCGCCGACACGATGATTACACCGATGTATCAAGAAGTATTAGAATTTCTGCTTTAAAACTTTGTGACATGACTGTTAGCTCTTTTTTAGAAGGTAATAGTAGCGACAATGTTAGGCAACGGTTGCAAAAGTATGGATTTAGTAGCGATGTTGTTAATACAAAACGCTTGCCAGTTAAAGATTTGAGCGGTGCGGCGCTTAGAGCAGCCGTAGAAAAAGCCGTTAATGAATTGATTACCATTCCAACAGACATTGTTTTAGTCTTTTTACCTCAAAGCGATCGCACTGCTGATAATGATGAAGGTGGTAGCCTCTATCAGCGCATTTACTCGCAATTACTCCGGCGCAAAATTGCCAGTCAAATTATTTACGATGACACTCTCAAGAGTGTAGAGCCTAAGCAAATTCTCAATCAAGTAATTCCCGGAATATTAGCAAAGTTAGGAAACTTGCCCTTTATCCTAGCTGAACCGCTAAAAATTGCTGATTATTGCCATTGGCTTGGATATTTCTAGAAATGTCAAGAAGAAACTACCAGGAACTATGAATGCTTGTGCAAGTGTTCGTTTATACGGTGCAAACGGCGAGTTTATCCGTTATCAATTAGAAGATGCGTTCATTGAAGGTGAAGAAATCCCCCAGCGTGTTTTAGAAACATTGCTACCGGAAGCTGAATTAAGAACCAAAACAGTTTTGATTTATCGCGATGGTTCTTTTTGCGGTGAAGAAGTAGACCATTTATTAGAGTGGGGTGAGGCGATTGAAGCAAAGTTCATTTTGGTCGAGTGCAAAAAGTCTGGAAGCCCAAGACTATACGACTTGAAGGAAAAAACTATTGCTGCACCAACCCAGGGATTAGCGCTAAAATTATCGTTACAGGAAGCGATTTTAATTACAACTAAAGTTTCTGAAAGTGTTGGCTTGTCTCAACCCTTGCGTTTAATTGTGCATTCCAAAGGACATCAAGCATCAATTGAAAGTGTTGTAGAGACTACATTGAAGCTTACACTACTACATCACGGAGCATTGAAAGAACCCCGGCTACCAATGCCATTGTATGGCTCAGATCGTATAGCTGGCTTGCGATTAGATGGGATTTATCCAAGTAGTATGCTGATGGGCGATCGCCAGTTTTGGTTATAGCTACTAAAAACTCTGCTACTTTGATAATTTAGTTTCTACTAACCTTCTGCCAATTCTTAATTGCTTGGGAATACTGTCTAAAGCAGCAAAATAAACTAAACTCAGCACCAAGTTAATATTGCCTACATAAGCACTAAGTAGGGTAATGTCACTAGCAATATTGGAAATAATCGCTAAAATAACGCCCAAGCCGCTATTTAAGATAATTCCATCGATCAAGGCGGCTACAAACTTTCTTTTGAAACTTAATTGATTTACGCTCATAGAAAAAGTAAATTCCTCAAATTACAGTCAGTTTGATTTTTTAACAATGACAACAGAATTAAAAAGTACTTTAACTTTGTTACCATTTGTAAACCAGAGAAAATTTACTGAACTCTATATGAAAGATTCAGTCGTCAATACTGTTTCTACGGAAAAATATGTAGAAAAGTTACGGTTTTGGAGCTATATCTACCTCCAAAGTGGATGCAACTAGCTTCTGGAATGCTTCAAAATCGTAGTTAGTAGTCCAAACAAATTTCTTAAATGCAGAGCAACATCGTTACTCCCATTCCTGACACCATCAATTACGATGAAGCCGAGCAGCAATTTATCAATCTGCTCGACTTAGAAGACTTAGACAGCAAGATCGAAGCACAACCAGAACTTGCAAGTATTGTAGATAAAGCGATCGCCCAAGGGATTGAAAATGCCTTTAGCGGCACTTCTAGTGACGACGAAGCTCATTTATTTCTTCAGCGCATACTCTACCGCATCAATCGCTTACAACTGTTTTGGTACGACGATTTGCGCCATTATACCAATGAGCGATCGCCCTACCTCAATAAAGTCCGCGAAAAAATCGAAACACCTTGGCAAAACTGGGAATTATCCCAGCTAGATGTAGAAGCGATCAAAAAAGTAGATGTAAAACTTGCTTTAATTGAAAGGAGCGATCGCGATCTCAATCCGCCAATATCAGAGGATAGCCGTTATTTGCGCGAAGAAATGACCGAAGCAGGTTATCGTCACGTATTAGCTATTGGCTCTTTTGATGGCTTAGTTGAAGGAAGTAGGCTTTCTCGCATCTTGGGCGGCGCTGCAAATGAAGTTCATGCTACTTTGATGCGCGTCCTAATTGAAGAATATGGCAACGGTCGTTTGTCTCGCAAGCATTCTACCTATTTTGCTCAGATGCTAGAAGAATTTGGCATGAATACTCAGCCAGAAGCTTACTTCGATTTAGTCCCTTGGGAAGTTTTAGCTTGCGCTAACTATAACTTTTTGATGACAGAGCGGAAAATATATTTTCTGCGCTACAACGGCGGTTTAACTTACTTTGAAGTCGCAGGACCCGCCGCTTATCGCAACTATTTAGCCGCCGCGCAACGTTTAGAATTGTCTAAAGAAGCGATGGGTTACTGGGAATTGCATATTAGAGAAGACGAGCGTCACGGACAATGGATGCTTACGGATGTATCTTTACCTTTAGCCGAGCGCTACCCCGATAGAGCTTGGGAATTAGTATTAGGTTACGACCAAGAAAAATTAATGGGCGATCGCGCTGGAGTTTCGATCGTGCGTCTTGCTAAGGCTGCTGAATAAAGATTAAATTCCCTAATCAAATTAGGGAGACTTAAATAGTAAGGGCGCAATGCGTTGCGCCCTTACGCGAATGTTTACTTTATGTAAGTGCAATTTGCTATATCTACTTACCGAAACCCTTACCGCGACTTGTGGAAGGGACAGCAACACAGTTTTGTAATTGCTCTAATAAAGCATCGTGGTCTAGGTTTTGCCCAATCAATACTAATTGGTTTTTGAATTCGCCTTTCCATTCTTCGTCATCAATGCTAAACCGCTTACCGCAGAGGTGAAATATATGTCGTTTGGAACTTTCTTCAAACCACATAATTCCTTTAGCTCTAAAGACATTTTCCGGTAATTGGTTATCAAGAAAGTATTGAAACTTACGAATCGAAAGCGGCTTATCGCTTAAAAAAGATATTGAAGTAAAGCCATCATTTTCTAAGTGATGAGAATGGTCGTGGCTGGGATCGTCACAATTATGGTCGTGATGATGACGATCGTGATCGTGTTCGGTTTTTGATTTTTCCTCAAAATACTTATCCGATTCAAATAAACCCACGCTCAAAATTAATGGAATTGCTACTTGACTGCGAGTAGTACGAAGAATTCTTGCACCTTGTTTAATGTCCTGAATCTTTACTTCTAATAAATCTAGATCGGCTTCATCTACCAAATCGGTTTTATTGAGCAAAATAATATCACCGTACTGAATCTGACTTAAAGCCGCTTCAGAGTTGAATAAATCCAGACTATAGTTAGCTGCATCTACTACTGTAACAATGGAATCTAAGCGAGTTAAATCGCGTAATTCTGTACCTAAAAATGTCAATGCTACAGGTAAAGGATCGGCAAGTCCTGTCGTTTCTACTACTAAATAATCTATTTGCTCGTGGCGCTCTAAAACTTTGTAAACGGCTTCAACTAAATCGTTATTGATGGTACAGCAAATACAACCATTATTTAGCTCAACCATATCTTCGCCAGTGGTGACAATTAGCTCGTTGTCGATGCCAATTTCACCAAATTCATTTACCAAAACTGCGGTTTTTACACCCTCTTGGTTAGTCAGAATATGATTGAGTAAAGTTGTTTTGCCACTACCGAGAAAACCAGTAATAATTGTGACTGGTAAACCGCGTTTTTGGATATCCATTACTTGAGATTGGTCGGAACTAACTGCTGATTGCATAGCTGCGTCGGCTGTCTAAAGGGCAAAAAATAAGGCTTTAACGTGGAGAGAGTTTCGAGTAGCATTATAAAATGTTAGCTTTTTTCTAACCGCCCTCCTCCCCTATTATTAGCTTATCGGCTGATTTGTTTATTGCTCGACATGACTTTAAAAATATATAACACCCTAACTCGCCGCCAAGAAGAATTTAAGGCGATCGCCTCTAACACCGTTAAGATGTACTATTGCGGCGTAACAGTATACGACTACTGCCATTTGGGTCATGCACGGGCTTGTATTGTTTGGGATGTAGTGCGCCGCTATCTGCAATTTTTGGGCTATCAGGTGCGGTACGTGCAAAATTTTACCGATATTGATGACAAAATTCTTAACCGCGCAAGAGTAGAAAACTCTTCAATGGAAGAAGTCGCAGAGCGCTATATACAAGCATATTTTGAAGACATGGCGCGGTTAAATGTCAAAGAAGCCGACGAGTATCCCCGCGCAACTCACACTATAGACGGGATAAAAAGGCTAATTCACGAGTTAGAGCAAAAAGATTATGCTTACGCTTCTGGGGGGGATGTTTATTACAAAGTCCGCTCCTTTGCAGAGTATGGGAAGCTTTCAGGACGCAAGTTAGAGGATTCGCAAGCGGGGGCTAGTGGCAGGGTAGAGGACGCAGAAGCAATTAAAAAGCACGATCCCTTTGATTTTGCCCTGTGGAAGGCTGCAAACCCCGGAGAACCTGCTTGGGAATCACCCTGGGGTGCAGGAAGACCCGGCTGGCATATAGAATGTTCGGCAATGGTACGCGATCGCCTAGGTGACACTATAGACATTCATGCTGGGGGCGCAGACTTGATTTTTCCCCACCATGAAAACGAAATTGCTCAATCTGTTGCCGTGACGGGGAAGCCTTTGGCAAATTACTGGGTGCATAACGGCATGGTAACGGTGGATGATGAGAAAATGTCTAAATCTTTGGGCAATTTTATTACTATCCGCGAATTATTAGATCGTCCGACAGATCCGATGGCGGTGAGATTATTTGTTTTGATGGCACATTATCGCAAACCGATCGATTTTAGAAGTCGCGCTTTAGAATCTGCGACTAATGGCTGGGAAACTCTTAAGGAGGGGCTATTATTTGGTACAAGGTACGGCGAACTATTAGGCTGGTCAAGTAATGGGGCGACGGTTTCGGAGGCTGTAGAACGTTTCCAGGCGGCGGTAAATGAAGACTTTAACTTCTCTAGCGGCTTATCGGTGCTGTTTGAAATTGCCAAAGATTTGCAGCGCGAGGGCAATATTTTAGTCCATCAAGGAAATACTATTACACCGCCTAATCAACTACAAGCAATGTGGCAGACATTAGTTAAATTAGCAGATGTGTTGGGATTAGAAGCTTATGAAGATGTAAAGCGCGTAGAAGGCTTGAGTGATGAGGAAATTGAGCAATTATTAGAGCAAAGAGACTTCGCGCGCAAGGCTAAGAATTTTGCCAAATCTGACCAAATTCGCAACCAATTATTGGAGCAGGGAATTACTGTGATTGATAGTGCGGATGGTTCAAAATGGCATCGTTAAATTGGCTTTTAGCCGTCCGCTAAATTTGTAGTTGTTAATTAATTACAAATTCTTCATCTCCTCCCATATATCTAGTAAGTATTTCAAGCTAGATAAATGATTAGTAAACGTACATCGTTTTATTAAAGCATCTAAATACTTCTTTTCTTCAATAATCTTTGGCTCTTTCTTACTATAACCCTCTTTTGTCACTTTCAGGAGAGTAAAATCTAGAACCTGCTTTAGATCAGGATTTTGGCAAAATGACTACAAAAGAAGTCTGATGTTAGAAAATAAAGTTTAAAAGCTGTACATTACAAGCTTTTTCAAGTTTTAGTTTGTTTTTTCCTTACTCAGAGTGACAAAAGAGGGATAAGATAAACCGAACTCTTGCAAATATTCCTTTAAATAGCTTTTATGAAACCTTGCCTTTGTAGAAAAAAGATGACCAGGTGGATAATCAATCATTAATTTTGGGTCTTTAATTAAAACATCATAATGTGCTTGAAATACTGAAAATTTTTTAGAACTACTCTGAGAAATGTATTCATTTGGAATTTCTGCATTACCTAAAGCCCAAGTTTCAATACAACAATACTGAATGATAATGTTAAACTTTGTGGCTTGATTTTGAGCCATACCAACTTGAATTTTTAAGCTATCGAGCCTAGACTTAATTTCATCAAATCTAGCCTGGTAAGTTTCTTCCTCTGAATCTACACAAATAAAGAAATAATCTACATTGCTGAAATTTTTTATATCAAGCAAACACGCTTCTAAACGAGAAATACCTCCATATAGTTTCGGTGAACTAATCATGTTTGGATAGCCATTGCCTGGAATGATTCTACACGAATTGGTTATCATATCTTCAGGTTTATCTACAAAAGTGAGATAAGGAAATAAATGATGTAGCCATGCTTTGTATATCTTAGGTTCTGTTTTCTCTCCCTCAACTAAGAACAAAAGATTCACGCAGCTTCATCCTCATATTCAAGCAAATTAACTAATTGAGTAAACTTGTCTAAGCTAGATGCTGTATCAAGCTCATGAATATTTGTAGCTTTTCTAACTCTTATTTTATTGTTATATCTACTCACCACTTGCCAAGTTTTCCAAGGAATATTGTTAATAATATATGGATGATGACTTATAAGAATAAATTGCAAACTTGGAGATTTATCCAGAATAAAGTCTGTCAATTCAGGCATACAATTAATTCCTAAACTATTTTCAAATTCATCAATAACAACTACTGATTCTTCTGGGGCAGCTAGAATTTCTATTAAGTAAGTTAGTGTACGATACATACCAGATGATATACGTCGTTGTGAAATCCAATTATCTAAGCCATCTTCTGTAATTTCAAAAAGAAGATTGTAGTCATTATTGGATTCTCTATTAATAGTTACTCTAATATCTTTTACGCTAGGAAAATTTCAATGTAAGACTCTCTCATCTCCTCAAACACAGTAGGAAAAAATTTTTGAAGGAAGTATGCCTTAAACACTGTTGGATGATCTACAGAGTTTGCTTTAAATTTTTTGATATCTACTGATTCAGATTCAGAAGAAAGAGATATACGATTTAGGTCAAATGGGATAGAGATAGCTGCTTGCTGAGGTGTTTCGTCTTTAAAAATAAATCTTTTAAATGCTTCAGCTATGGGTGCAATAGAATCTTCTTCTGCAAGGAGAGTAATTGCACTTTCGGTTCTCTTAAGTTTTGGCAGTTTTTTATTATCTAACTTAGACTCTGTATCACTACGATGTAAAATCTCTATTTCCTTGTTATCTTTAAATTCAATGAGTTTTTCGTTTAGAATCTCCGCTTGTCCTGGCTGACTGGAAAAAACCTCATCAATAGAATTTGAGGTTTTTAAATTCCATTTATAGTAGTGTCCTAAATGAGAAAAATTGATAGACCACTCTACATCGTCTAATTTTCTGTCTTTACCTTTAGCAACATCACAAATTAGAGCGAGAGCTTTGAGAATTCTTGTTTTTCCAACTCCAGAAGCACCAACTAATAAGCTTAAATCATCAAAGCAAACTTGCTCGATGTGCCAATTCTGACTGTTGCTGCTAAAACTAAAGCTTTTGATTTTCATTTTTGTCTAAATTGAGAATAAGATTGTTACTCGGCTAAAGTAATTACAATGATTTGTGTTTAATGATTATTAAACGGAGTTTAAGTAAATATCTTATCTCCAATACTGAATTAAGCTATGCTAGATTACGAGAAAAAGTCCTCGCCATTCGTCCGTTAAGAGTCAAAGTTTTCTTTCCCCTTTGTCTCTTGGTTATCTACCAGTTTTGCTGGCGATCGCAAATGTTGTCGTCCATTTTGAATTACTTGCAGCATATCGTGTAACTGCTGTTCGATATTTTCTAAGGCGGTATCGGCATAAGCATCTGCTCCAAGCTGAATTTCTTGTGCTTCAGATATTGCTTTATTGCGCATTTGTTCCAGTTCTTGCGCTAGTTGCAGCCGTGCTTGTTCGATTTCTATTTGATTTTGCTCTAAAGCAAGTTCGCACTCCTGCTGTACTTGACTTTGCAACAATGTAGCCTCTTGGTGTGCTTGGCGCAAAATCTCGGTTTCATTGAGTATCCGCGAGGCTCTAATTTTTGCTGTTTCAACAATTTGCTCCGCTTCTAATTGCGCCTGTAAAATAATTTCTTTTTTTTCCTTGACAATGGCTTTAGCCTCCTCAAAAACCAATGGGAGGTTTACTCGTACTATATCTAACTGATCTAGCAAGCGTTCTTCATCTACCAGCGTGCGCCGGGTTAGCGGAATATTTGGACTACCAAGCACCATCTCCTCAACGCGGTTTAATTCCTGCTGGATATCCACGCTTTGGCTACCAATAGCAGGCGGTTCTACGGGAGGATTTGGATTGTTTTGGTCGTGGTCTATTTTAGATGATTCTTTGCGTGACATCGGGAAATTTCTATTGCGACGTGCGGGGGAACAAGATGATCGACACAGCCACCAAACCTGGCAATTTCTTTGACTTGACTGCTACTTAAAAAACTATACTCGTTGGAAGTTGCCAGAAACACCGTTTCTATTTCACTAGAAAGGGTGTTGTTAGTATGAGCCATTTGTAGCTCTACTTCAAAGTCTGAAAGCGCCCGTAAACCCCGCAGCAAAACCTGTGCTTGCCTTATTTGGGCATAGTTTACAGTCAAACCTTCAAAACTGTCTACTTCTACATTAGGCAAATGTTGGGTAGATTGACGAATCTGCTCTAAACGTTCTTGAACGGTAAATAAAGGCGTTTTGTTGGGATTTCTTAGCACTGCGACAATTACCTGCTCAAATAAATGACAACCACGCTCAATAATATCGAGGTGTCCTAGGGTAATTGGATCGAAGCTTCCAGGATAAATTGCTTTCACAGCTTAAAAAAAGTGTCGTTTGCCTTTGCAATATATCAGTTATCCATACAGCCGTTTGCTAGTGTTTTTGAGAATTAACCCCACTAAAAGCTATAACTAGATAATTAAAACTCTATCTAGAGGCATAGAAATTAATACCATGTACCTCAATATAAATAAATTTAGCAAATCGATTATTGCTATTACCTTAATTTTGTCTTGTTCCTCCCTCCTATTAATAAATAGTAATAACTCTAGCGTTCAAGCTCAAATTAATCTTAATTCTTCGTCAAGTTGGCAAGAATTTACAGCAAAAGCAGGTGGATTTTCAATTTTATTGCCTAGTAAGCCTAGAGAAGATATTCAGCCTATAAGTGAGGAAGCAGATTCGGGTACTTTACACAACTTTTTTGTAGACACAAAAGATGGAACTTACGGAGTTAGCTATGCGGATTTTCCAAATATTCCTAGTAATTTTAATTCACAGCAAATAGATGAACTGCTTAAATCGGTACGCGATGGCGTGGTGGGCAAAGGTAAGCTACTAAAAGAGCGCCGTATTACTTTAAATGGCTATGTTGGCAAAGAGATTGAGTTTGTAGATTTAAATAAGTTAAATTACAAAGTTAGAATTTACTTTATCAAGCGACGTTTATACCAGCAGATAGTTGTATCAGCAAATCCAAAACTAATTGTCGCTCAAGCTACTAATAGGTTCTTAGATTCTTTTAAATTAATTGCATCCCAAATACCCCAAGCTAAAGAACCTCCGGCTGCTAGAGAGGATAGCGCTGTAGCACCTTTAGCACCAATAAGTAGAGATCCACTACAGGAAACTCCAAATACCAGAGAAAATAGCAATCTGGCAACTTTGGCGCAAACGGGTAGAGAACAACTACAAAAGGGAGAATTTAAAGCAGCTTTAACTACCTTACAACAAGCATTGGCGATCGCCCGTCGCAGTAATAATAAGCCGATCGTCTCAACTTTATTAAACAATATTGGCGAAGCTTATCGCGGTCAAAGCAACTACGTCCAAGCCTTAGACTTTTATCAGCAAGCATTGACTATTACTAGAGAACTTAAAGACAAAGCTGGGGAAGGACTTATTCTTACTAATATCGGCTCGGTTTATCAAGGTCAAAGTAATTATTCCCAAGCTCTAAAATTTGCAGAACTTGGTTTGGCTATTCATAAAGAAACAGGCAATCGCGCCCTTGCCGGAACTACATTAAATAACATTGGCTTAATTTACTACAGTCGCGGCGATTACGCTCCAGCTTTGGTATTCTTGCAAGAAGCTTTAGCAATTCATAAAGAAACTAAAAACCGTGCCGAAGAAGGCACAACGCTAAATAATATTGGTTTAGTCTACACATCTCAAGGTCAGTACGCCCAAGCTTTAGAAACTTATCAGCAAGCTTTGATTTTGCACCAAGCAGTAGGAAATAAATCAATTGTTGGCACGACATTAAATAATATTGGCTTGATTTACTACAGTCGCAGCCAATATTTTCAAGCTCTAGACTCTTTTCAACAGGCGGTAAAAATTTCTAGAGAATTTGGCAATCGTTCTTTAGAAGCCATTAGTCTCAATAATATTGGATTAGCTTATACGGCTACCGGAGAGTATGCTCAAGCATTGGCAGCTTATCAGCCAGCAATAGAAATAGCTAGAGCAATTGGTGACAAATCTGCCGTTGCTCAACTTTTAATTAGTATAGGTTTAGTTTATGCAAATCAAAGTCAGTACGCTCAAGCTTTAAGTTCTTACCAGCAAGGATTAGAAGTTGCTAAAGAGATCGGCGATAAAGCTATAGAAGTAAATATTGTCTACGGTATTGGTGATATTTACCTCAATCAAAGCCAATATGCTCAAGCATTAGACTCTTACAAGCAAGCTTTGATTTTAGCGAAAGCTCTAGGTAATCCTGCTATAGAAGGTCAAATTTTTGGCGGTATGGGCTTGGTTTACACTTACCGAGGTGAATATACTCAAGCACTGGAGGCATTTAAGCAAGGATTGGTTATCTATAAAAAAGTTGGTAGTCCCGCCGGAGAGAGTAGGACGCTAAATAATATTGGTTTGGTTTATCAAGGTCAAAGTCGCTATGCCGAGGCGATCGCAATCTACGAGCAGTCGCTAAAGATAGTTAAACAAATTGGGGATAAAGCTGGAGAATCAGTAACTTTAGGCAATATTGGCTTACTTTATGAGAGTATTGGTCAGTACGAGCAATCGCTAAAATCTCTACAAGAAGCTTTGAAAATTAGTCAAAGTATAGGCAATCGCTCTAGTGAAGGAACCATATTAACTAATATTGGCAATGTTTATTTGCGTTACGATGCTTACGATCGCGCACTTAATACCTACGAACAAGCTTTAACTATTTTACAAAAGGTAGGAAATCGCGCCGGGGTGGGGACGCTATTCAATAATATTGGTGAAGTTAATCGCCGCCAGGGACAGTATGCAAAAGCGATCGCATCTTACGAAAAAGGTTTAGTAATTACAAGAGAAGTAGGAAATCGCGCAATTGAAGGCACAACGCTAAATAATATTGGTGAAGTTAGCCGCTTGCAAGGTAATTTTGACCAAGCGCTGAAATTATACCAGCAAGCTTTGACGATTTTGCAACAAGTTAATAATAAATCTGGAGAAGGGCAAACTTTAACGAATATTGGGTTTACTTTATTTAAGGCTGGCAAGCTAGAAGCAGCACAGCAAACTTTAGAAAAAGCGATCGCCACTAGCGAATCAGTACGTCCTGGATTAAGCGATGCCAATAAAGTATCTATTTTTGATACCCAAGCTGGCATATATAGTATTTTGCAGCAAATTTTAGTGGGTCGAAATCAGCCAGAAGCTGCCCTAGAAACTTCTGAAAGAGGCAGAGCGCGGGCATTTTTAGAGTTACTAGCCAAGAAAGTAGCTCCCCAATCGGCGGAGTCTGTACCTTTACCAAATATTAACCAAATTCGCCAAATTGCCCAGCAGCAAAAAGCAACTCTTGTGGAGTATTCTTTAATAGTTGATGAATTTAAAGTAGAAGGGAAAACGCAACTTAAAGAGTCGGAGCTATATATTTGGGTAGTTAAGCCTACGGGGGAAGTCATATTTCGACGCAGCGATTTAAAACCTTTGTGGCAGCAAAAAAATAATTCTCTCAGCAATCTAGTCAATAACAGCCGTCAAGCAATTCCTGGTAGAAGTCGCGGTAGTTTGCAGCAACTACATCAGCTACTAATTCAACCCATAGCCGACCAATTGCCCACTAACCCATCAGCGCGGGTAGTTTTTATTCCGCAAGGCTCTTTATTTTTAGTGCCTTTTCCGGCATTGCAGCAAGCAAACGGCAAATATTTAATTGAACGACACACCATTTTAACATCGCCCTCAATTCAATTATTAGCGGTTACGCACGGGCGGAGAATGACAGCCTCAAACCAAAATAGAGGCGCAATGGTGGTTGGTAATCCAACTATGCCCAAAGTATCTCCCGAACTTGGTTTGCCACCCGTGCAGCTACCTAATTTACCCGCCGCCGAAATTGAAGCAAACGCGATCGCACCCTTATTAAAAACTCAAGCAATTACTGGGGGAAATGCAACTAAAGCGGCGATCGTTGCCAAATTACCGAGTTCTCGGATTGTCCATTTAGCAACTCATGGCTTACTAGACGATGTGCGAGGATTGGGAAGTGCGATCGCCCTTGCGCCTTCAGGCAAAGATAACGGTTTATTTACTGCCGAAGAAATCCTCGACTTGAAACTCAATGCCGACTTAGTAGTAATGAGTGCCTGTAATACGGGGAGAGGGCAAATTACTGGAGATGGGATTATTGGCTTATCGCGTTCCTGGATTAGTGCGGGGGTATCGAGTGTAATTGTGTCATTGTGGTTAGTGCCAGATGAGTCTACATCTACCCTAATGACCAATTTTTATCAAAATATGCAAAAAGACTCCGATAAGGCTCAAGCGTTGCGTCAGGCGATGCTAACAACAATGAAACAAAACCCCAACCCTAGAGACTGGGCGGCGTTTACATTAATTGGGGAAGCAGAGTAAAAAACTTGTTTAGGCGATCGCGCTTAACTATTAATTTTTAATCCAAGAGGTTGACGGGAACATTACTTACCCGCCACCTCTATTTAATTTTAGCCGCCGTATTGCCAGCCAGTAGTTTCTAGTCTCAATGGTTCGCCTTCACGATGAATCCCCGCCGCGATTACTTCACCAACGTAAACAGTATGATCTCCTTTTTCTACCGCCCCTACAACTTGACATTCAATGTAACCTAAAGAGTCAGAAATAATCGGGCAGCCAGTTTCGCCAAGATAAAATTCTATATCATCAAATTTATTTTCAACTCGGCGCTGGGGTTGAAAGAATTTCTGGGCGATATCTTTTTGTTCGGCATCCAAAAAGCTTAGGGCAAATACGCCGCTACTTTTAATCATCGCGTGAGACTTGGAATCTTGTTTTACGCAATTGACTACTAAAGGTGGTTTAAACGAAGCTTGCATTATCCAACTTGCAGTAAAGCCGTTGACTTCTTCCCCATCTTTGACACCGCAGATATAAAGCCCGTGAGGAATCTTCCGCAGCATGGTTTTTTTGGCTTGTTCGTCTAGCAAGGGTGTTTCTCCTGATTGGTTCTACTATGATTGATGCTATAGGTTTTTCCTTGCAGCAACAAGATGGGCGTATAAGTTTAGTTTTGCAGCCATTACCTAACTTTTGACCGTAACTATAGCGATCGCGCCTCTTGTTAAAATCGTAATCAGTTGCTCAATTGCTCTAATGGCTCAAACTCGATTTGCTAAACTTGTTTCTTACCTGCGCCCCCATTGGCAAGCAACTACTGTAGGTATTGTTGCTTTACTTGTTGTTAATGCTATTGGTGTTTATGTTCCGCAATTGATTGGTGAAATTGTTGATAAATTTCAATCTGCTTTCACTTTCGACGAAGTTTTACGCTATGTCATCCTAATTATTGTTCTTAGTTCGATCATGTGGGTAATCCGCATGGTTTCCCGCGTTGCTTTATTTGGTGTTGGGCGACAGGTAGAATTTGACCTCAAACAAAAGATTTTTCAACACCTGCTGAAGCTTGAACCTGCTTATTTTGCCCTCAATACGGCGGGTGACTTGATTAACCGCGCCACTAGCGATGTCGAAAATATCCGGCGATTGGTGGGATTTGCGGTGCTTAGTTTGGCAAATACAGTATTTGCTTACGCCCTTACTCTCCCGGCGATGTTAGCAATTAGCGTGCAGTTAACGCTTGCAACTATAGCTATCTATCCATTCATGCTAGTTACTGTACAGTTATTTAGCGATCGCCTCCGCAACGAACAAATTCAAGTACAAGAGGAGCTTTCTCTTGTCAGCGAGTTGATTCAAGAAGATATGAGCGGAATTGCTCTAATTAAAATCTACGCCCAAGAAGAAAACGAACGCCGCGCTTTTAGTCAAAATAATCAAAGGCTTTTAGCCGCTAACTTGCAACTAGCAAAAACTCGCAATACCTTGTTTCCCCTAGTGGGGGGACTTGCGTATATTAGTTTGCTAATTTTATTGTGGTTAGGCTCTAGCCAAATTATTTCTGGGCAAATTACTATTGGGGACTTTCTCAAGCTCTTAATTTATGTAGAGCGTTTAGTATTTCCTACTGCACTGTTAGGTTTTACAATTACGGCTTACCAACGAGGTGAAGTTAGTATCGATCGCATTGAGTCTATTTTAACAGTCACGCCCAAAATTCAAAACTCCGACCAAGTTATATATTTACCCAAAGAACAAGTCAAAGGCGAACTCAAAGCAGTTAATCTCAGCTTTACTTATCCTGGTGCTACTACTCCAGCTTTAGATAATGTCAATTTGACAATTTCTCCAGGAGAAACTGTGGCTATTGTTGGTGCTATTGGTTCGGGTAAATCCACTTTAGCTAATGCAATACCTCGTTTACTAGATATTGAACCAGGACAATTATTTTTAGATGGGGTAGATATTACGCTTCTTGACTTAGATTCATTACGTAGTGCGATTTCTTATGTTCCTCAAGATAGCTTTTTGTTTAGCACTACAATTAAAAATAATATCCGCTATGGCGACCCAGTAAGCGACCAAGCAGAAGTAGAATATAGTGCCAAAGTTGCCCAAATAGACGGAGAAATTCGCAATTTTCCCCAACAATACAAAACTATTGTCGGAGAGCGTGGAATTACTCTTTCTGGCGGTCAAAGGCAACGTACCGCTTTAGCTAGAGCGATGTTAGTAGATGCGCCCGTGCTAATTTTGGATGATGCGCTTTCTAGCGTGGATAATCAAACTGCTACCGATATTTTAAATAATCTTTCTCACGGTACTAAACGCAAAACAGTAGTATTTATTTCTCATCAACTATCCGCTACAGCAACCGCCGATAGACTTCTAGTGATGGATAAAGGGCAAATTGTTCAAGCTGGTACTCACGCCCAATTAGTTAAGCAGCCAGGGTTGTATCAAACTCTTTGGAATCAGCACCAATTAGAGGAAATATTGAAGTAATTTATTTGGGGCGAGTTTTAGGGAATATTTGGAGATCCCCTCCCCCCCTAACCCACGCCAATAAACCGGGGTGCGTAGGGGCGCAATACATTGCGCCCTACTATTCAACGCAGCCAGCCCCAAGTTGGTCGAGATTTATTCGGTGCGGAAGTTAAGCTTTTTACGAGGGGTTCTGGCTCGTCTTCTATCAACATATCTTCTAGCAACTCGGTTACTTCTTCCCCGCTAGAAGAGTTATTTAATTGCTGAGATAAAACATTTAGTTCGCTATCAATAATTTGTTGAGCTTCTGCGTCATTTTTTGTCGTTGCTAGTTGGGAATGCAATTCTAATAACCCACTGCGTAACAATTTTGTATCTGAAGACCTAGGTAATTGTTTAACCATTTGGGTAATGGCTACTTGAGTTTCTTGGGCTACGGAAACTCTCGAAGATGGCGCTATATCCCCAGCAGGAGTAAACAGCGTCAAAGCAGAAAATAGTAAACAGGCTGTACACATATTGTTAGTTATCCTCAAGACTAATTAGCATTACATTTTACTGTTAGTTTTAGCGATCGCAAGGAGTGATAGAATAATTGTTCAACGCGATTGGTTCTGGTGGCAGCCACTAGAGGTAAAGGGAAAGTTCGGTGCGATTCCGACGCTGTTCCGCAACTGTGATGAGGCGATTATTAGAGTCTCTAAGTCAGAATGCCTGCCAATGTACGAATAACTTACATTAATGTGCGAGGAACACTGGTTGTGAGAGCTACAAATAATCTTAGTTTCGTTCAAAATCGGGCAATTGATTGGACTTTATCGTTGCCTGTACAATTGACACTTTATACTTCGCTATGCGCTTTGACGCTGTGGACGGTATATTTTTCTACTTATCCCGCCGCCCACGATTCGATGCACTCTTTGCGCCATCACACTTTGACAATTAGCTGTCATTAATTCTCATGTCAAAATCTCAGCGCTCGGCGCTCATTATAACCGTTACAGGTTTGATGAGTTTATTTTTAGTGGCAATTGTTGGCTTTTCCCAAGCACCAAATTCTAGGATTCAACTAACCACAAATCCACCAGTGGGGCAGTTTTACCCCTTTGAAGCAGAAGCTACAACGCCACAATCGCCTACATTATTAACCTTAACGGCGCGAAATCCTGCGGGGGAATTGTTAGCAAATAGTGTATTTAAAGTCCAAATCTTTACACCGCCTTCTACGCCTTTTTTAGCTACAGATTTTCCTGTTGTAGAAGGTACGAAGTTATTAGAACTAAGTGCGATCGCCCCAGAAGGAAAATTACAACTTCAACAAATGCTGCCAATTCGGGGCAAATATAAGTTAGCAGTCAATGTTTCCCCCATTGTTGCCAATCAATTTAGCCCGATTGAGCAAACTTTGACCCTTGAGGTAGTAGAAAATCCCGTTAAGTATCGCAATTACGCTATTTTAATCGTAGTTTTGTTAGCCGTTGGTATTGGTGGCGGTTGGGTAATGGGCAAGCAATCGTTACCCCAAAGAGGAGAAATTGCCCCGGCGAGAGTGCGATTATTGTTAAGTGGAGCAGTATTAATTGCGATCGCGTGTTTAGTTGTAGTTAATGTCAGCGCCGAAGTATCTAATTCTCACGCTCATACTCATCAATCACCTGTAGAAGCCGCCGCTATCAACGATTCTCAGCTAAAAATACAAATAAGCGGTGACAAGTACGCCACCGTAGGCAAATTAGCTAATTTACAAGTTGAAGCTGTAGATCCAAAAACCAATCAACCTGTAACGGATGTAGTTTTTAAGCTGAAAACTACTCAACTAGAAAATAACTGGATAGCTTTTGCTTATCAAGGTATTCCCGATAATATGGGTAAGTTAAAGTGGCAGCAACAATTTTTTGATGGCGCACCTCACTTGTTAGAAGTAGAAGTCATCTCAAATTCTGCAAATAGCCAGTTTAAACCTGTTGCAGCGACAGAAGAAATTGAAGTCGCCGCCGTTGCAACACCGATATTAATTAGATTAATTAGCTTTAGTTATTTAATTGGTACGGTGATAATTGGATTAGCGATTGGATTAACAAGTCGCCGTAGCGCTTTAAAGCCTAAAGTAAATAGCTAATCTTTGCGGTGCAACTTTTGCCCTACCAAAAATGCGATCGCACCCGTAAAAATTGCCCCGATAACAACGGCTGGAATCAACCACGGCGGCGTTGTTTGCGGCTCTTGAGGTGATATTTGAGTAGAAATGCGATCGCTGCTTTTTGGTGCTGCAACTCCTGGTGCAACGTCGATATCAAACTTTAGTTCAAAAGCGGAAAACTTTGCACCAGCTTTGGGGCTTCCCTGCAATTGCAATTGATAAGCTCCCGCCGCCGGAAAGGTAATTTCTGCCCCAGGAATGTCTCTATAGCTCTCTTGGGACACTGCTTTTAATGGAGGCTGTGATATGGGCGCTGTACCTACTTTCAGAGGTTGGGAGTACAAAGATAGCTTACAGTTGCACTCATCTAGAGGAATAATTTTCCCTCCCTTGTGAGTAAGCGCAAACCAAGCTAAAGCTATTTCACCCGCGCGGGGAGAATCGTTTGGCTCAATGTGAATAGTTGCGCCGACATCTTTGTAGGTTTCTATTTTATGAGCGTTGGCGGGAGTAGTAAGTAAATTTGTCAGTAATAGCAGCCAGCCAAAATTGATAGCTTGATTAGGAAATATTTGAAAATTCTGGCTATAAGTAGCTGCATTTAGCGATCGCCCTAAATCCCCCTTTTTAAGCGGGACTTTAATGTCTTTCCCCCCCTTTTGAAGGGGGGATCTCCGAGCATTGCAAGTTATAAAGTTTTTCATAAGCGGCGTATTTTTGATAGTGGGTTTTGCCAACGTAATATTAATACGCCCAAAGTCATCAACCCCAAACTAACTACCAAAAGCTGATTTATCCATAGGTAATTAATCCCGCCCAAGTAATGCGTACCAATCAGTACGGCATGAATTACAGCGAGTATCAAAGCTGGTAGGCTTAATAAATGAATTTGTCGCCAATACTTGCCTAAAGTTTTCTGTGCTTTGTCAAAGCTAGTAAAAGCTGCGGGAACAAGCAATAAAAATGCACTTAACCCCATACTTATAGATATTTGATGATTTGGCAGCAGAAAGGGTATAGAGCTTAAGTTCCAGCCAAAGCTATGCTGCATGGTATTAGTAACGTGAGCGATCGCTAGTATAAAAGCTCCTAACCCCAAAGCGCGACGATACTTTAATGGTTGCGCCCACAGGCGGCTAATCGGA
Organism: Chroococcus sp. CMT-3BRIN-NPC107; assembly: GCA_019359635.1. Taxonomy (GTDB): domain Bacteria; phylum Cyanobacteriota; class Cyanobacteriia; order Cyanobacteriales; family Chroococcidiopsidaceae; genus Aliterella. The sequence continues at coordinate 24,165 of JAHHGY010000021.1, read as the reverse complement.
CGAGCAGCCAAAGCTAACATCAAACACGCTATAGCTCCATGTCCCGTAAAATAGACCATCATTTCCTCTCCCATTGCCCGCAGGAGAGTTAATACGCCAACAGTAATAGTTACCCAACCTGCCAACCTAAATAGTTGACTGCGCCGATCTTTACTGACTAGCGAAGTAGAAATGCCTACCCCTAGCATTGTTGGTAGTGTCCCCAAGCCAAAAGCTGCCATTGTCGCCGCCCCTTGCCAAATATTGCCAGTTTCGGCGGCTTTAATTTGGGCGGCGTACAGAAAACCACAAGGCATTAAACCCCAAACAAATCCTAAAATTACTGGTGTCCACCATTGGCTACCCATAGAAAGCTGTACCATTGCTTTACTGAGGCGCTGATGCAAGTTTCCCTGAATTAAAGGATGTAAAAAAGGTATAGGTGGCAAAAACTTGGGGTTAATTTGAATAATGCCAAACCAAATTAGTAATATACCAGTTGCGATCGCAACACTTTGACGCAAAGCGCTACCACTTCCGGCTAATTGTCCACTTGCCAAAATTACCGAGCCTATAGCGCCAATACCCGCACCAACTACGGCATAACTTATTAGTCTGCCAGCATTGAGCAAAACATGAAACAAAATTTGCGATCGCACTTTTGACCGCATGTTTTGTTTTTGCGATAAAGAAAATGCCGCCGTCAGTGGGCCGCACATTCCTACGCAATGCCCAAAGCTACCAAAAAAACCTACCGCTAGAATCAGTACCAAATCCAGCATGGTGCTTATTTTTTCTCAACTATTGTCTTGCACCCGGTTGGATGTACCCAATCGGACTAGCTTTCTAGTTCTATTCTAAAACCCTAGTCGATTGCTCTATCTGTATTTATCCAAATTCCTCAAATTGGCAAGCGATTGATGTCTTTATTACAGCCAATTACTACCATTGCCGAACCTTGCTGTAACTTTTTTTTGGGGTCGGGATTAATTTCAAACTTGTCATCTTGACTTACAGCCAAAAGGTTTAAACCGTAGCGATTGCGAAGTTGAAGTTCGGTAATGGTTTTGCCATGAAACTCATCGGGGACAATTAGCTCGACGATACTGTGATCGGGATCGAGGTCAAAACGATCTAAAATACCTGGTTTAGTAAGACTTCGTGCCAAAGCACAACCCGCCTCAAACTCAGGATACACTACATGATCTGCTCCTACTTTTTGCAACAGTTTTCCGTGAATTTCTGAGGAGGCTTTGGCGACTACATGAGGTACACCAGCTTCTTTGACGTTTAGCGTTGTGACAATACTTTCTTGAATATAGTTACCGATCGCAATAATTACCGTATCAAATTCAAAAATCCCTGCTTCTTTGAGGGCGGCCGGTTGAGTAGAATCTAGTTGCACTGCATGAGAAACGATTTGGTCTGTTAGCACTTGAGAAACAAATTTTTCACTAATATCTGTTCCCAAAACTTCGTAACCCAACTTATGAAATGTTGTACAGACCGCCCTACCAAAACGTCCCAAACCAATAACAGCAAACTGACGATTATCTTTGCGGAGACTGCGTAAAAAACCTAAAGATGACAGATTCACTCTTTTTATTACCTTGGTTAATTAACTCTATTGAAACTGAAATTTATTGTTGTTATATAAGTTTGTACTACGATTTTAACCCACAATCAAATTTTCTTCAGGGAAGCGAACTAAGCTAGGTTTAGGATCTCCGAGTAGTGCAGCCATTAGTAGCAAAATACCCACTCTCCCTATATACATAGTCATAACTAAAATTAATTTTGCTGCCGCCGTTATACTAGCAGTAATTCCTGTGGAAAGTCCTACCGTAGCAAAAGCTGAAACTACCTCAAATAAAATTTGAATAAAGCTTACTTTTGGATCGGTTAAAGCAATTAAAATAGTTGCCGAAATGACTGTAGCTATAGAGCCGACTGCTACACCCACTGCTTTTAAAATTAAAGAAATATCTACGCTTCTTTCGTACAAGAATACTTCTTCTTTTCCTTGCAAAATTGCTTTTGTACAACTTGTCAAAACTCTAAATGTAGTGGTTTTTATCCCCCCACCTGTACCCCCAGGACTTGCGCCAATAAACATTAAAGCAATAGTAAAAAATAACCCCGCCGTCGTCATTTTGCCAATATTAATAGTATTAAATCCCGCCGTTCTTGGCGTTACCGATTGAAACCAAGCAGCAAGTATTTGATTGGGTAAGCTTAAAGTACCAAAAGTTGCCGGATTTTTTGCTTCTATAAAAAAGAAGGCAATTGTCCCCAAAATCAACAAAGCTACAGTAGTGCTAACGGCAACTTTGAAGTTGAGAGAAAATATCATGCGTTCGGGGTTGCGCTGCAAGCGATCGCGCGACCAAATAAATAGCTCTAAAATTACACCATAACCAATCCCGCCGAAAATAATTAGCCCCGTAACTACCAAGTTTAAAAGTACCGAAGTTTCGTAGCCAATAAAGTTATCCCTAAATAAACTAAAACCCGCATTATTCCAAGAATTTATACTGTGAAAAATTGCGTACCACAAAGCTTCATTCAACGGATAATTGGGGGTAAAAACGGGTAACAGTAAAAATACTCCAGTAATTTCAAAGATTAAAGTGAGTGCAATAATCGAGCGAATCAATTGAGCGCTATCTTGCAACCCCGTTCGGTCTAAAGCTTGTTGAATAGCAACTTTATCGCGCAAGCCAAATTTAGCACCCAAAAGCAGCAAAAGGAAGGTAGTTGCGGTCATATAACCAAGTCCGCCAATCTGCACCAGCCCCGCCACAAAAAATTGCCCCCAGAAAGAAAAATAAGTCCCCGGATCGACTACCGATAAACCAGTAACGCAAACGGCAGAAGTAGAAGTAAATAGCGCCACAATCAAATTAGTCCAAGTCCCCGCCGCCGAAGAAAAAGGCAACATCAGTAAAATCGTGCCAACGGCGATTACCGCCAAAAATCCGAGGCAAATTGTCCGAGAAACAGTCACATCCTACGCTCCAACTAAAAGAAGTTCAAAGATACTCGAAAACAATATTCATTTTGATCATAAAACGTAGGATTTAAAACTTAAAAGCCGTGTCAAGTAATAGCATCTTCTGCTACGCTAATTCCGGTCTACCGTTTCAAAGCTACTAACATGAGTACGGCGCTACAGCAGCAAATTCAACAATTTTACGATGCTTCTTCAAGTTTGTGGGAACAGATATGGGGCGAGCATATGCACCACGGCTATTATGGCGCAGATGGCAGGCTCAAAAAAGAACGTCGCCAAGCGCAAATAGATTTAATTGAAGAATTACTGCAATGGTCGGGCGTAGAGCAAGCAGAGAATATTCTCGATGTTGGTTGTGGTATTGGTGGTAGTTCTTTGTATTTAGCGCAAAAATTTGATGCTAGGGTGACGGGTATTACTCTTAGCCCCGTGCAAGCCTCTAGAGCCGCAGAACGAGCAACGAAGGCAACTTTAAGTACAAAAGCTAGTTTTCAGGTAGCAGATGCCCAAAATATGCCCTTTGCAGACAATTCTTTTGACTTAGTATGGTCGCTGGAAAGTGGCGAACATATGCCAGACAAAACTAAGTTTATGCAAGAGTGTTACCGGGTGCTAAAACCTGGTGGAAAGTTCATTATGGTTACTTGGTGTCATCGCTCTACAGAAAATGCGGCACTAAGTGCCGACGAAAAGCAGCATTTAGCAGATATTTATCGGGTTTATTGTTTGCCTTACGTGATTTCTTTGCCAGAGTACGAAAAAATCGCTCAAAATCTATCATTACAAAACATTCATACCGCCGATTGGTCAGAAGCTGTTGCTCCTTTTTGGGATGTAGTAATTGATTCGGCGTTTAATTTTGAGGCGCTTGTGGGCTTAATTCGTTCCGGTTGGGGGACAATTCAAGCAGCGCTATCTTTAGGATTGATGAGTCGGGGTTACGATCGCGGATTGATTAAATTTGGGTTGTTGTGTGGTACTAAATAAGCAAGCAAACCGCAGCACAAGTAACTGGCTGGCGGCTTTTTGGCAGTTTTCGCGCCCTCATACAATTATTGGTACGAGTTTGAGTGTATGGGGCGTATATGCGATCGCATTTTCTCAAGGCTTAAACACTACTTCAGTGCTGTCTATTTTGGCGACTTGGCTGGCTTGTCTATGTGGCAATGTCTATATTGTCGGCTTGAATCAGTTGGAAGATGTAGCTATTGACCAAATTAATAAGCCGCATTTACCTCTCGCTAGTGGCGAGTTTTCTCTGGGTACAGGTAGGCTAATTGTGGCAATAACGGGGGTCTTAGCGCTGCTACTAGCTTGGTTACTATCGCCTTATTTGCTAGGAATGGTAACGATTAGTTTAGCAATTGGTACGGCTTATTCTTTACCACCGATTCGGTTGAAAAAATTTCCTTTTTGGGCGGCTTTGTGCATTTTTACCGTGCGGGGAGCGGTAGTCAATTTAGGGCTATTTCTGCATTTTAGTGGTAGCTTGATTATCCCAGACACCGTGTGGGCGTTGACTTTGTTTGTAATTGTGTTTACAGTTGCGATCGCTATATTTAAAGATATCCCCGATTTAGAAGGCGATCGTCAATACCAAATTTCTACTTTTACTATTGCTTTAGGTCAAGAGCGAGTATTTAATCTAGCTCGTTGGATAATAACACTGTGCTATGGGGGAATGCTGGTTGCGGCGGTTGTTTGGCTACCTGAGATTAATCCTATGTTTCTAGTTAGCACTCATTTAGGCTTGCTGGGTTTGCTGTGGTGGCGCAGTTTTCAGGTAGATTTGGCAGATAAAAGTGCGATCGCATCTTTTTATCAATTTATCTGGAAATTATTTTTTCTAGAGTATCTGATTTTTCCTGCGGCTTGTCTGTTGAGCTAAAACGCTCAAATAATTTTAAGTTGGTAAAAATATTTAAGTGATCGCTAGGCGAGACATCAAGAGGTGCAGAAGCTAGACTAATGATCAAAAATTCCTCAGTTTAGCTATGTCTACAATTACTGTTGCAGGTAAGGTTTTAGGACGTTTTAAACCTTTATTTACCGATTGGCGCGTACCACTACCACCAAGCATAGGCGACGGCGGCGAAGTCCTCACTTTAAGAATCTTACTCACGCAGATTGTTCTATCTGAAGTTGTTGCTTTCCAAACTCGTCAGGAACAAAGACGACTTGTAAAGGTCTTTACTAAGGCAGAAATTGAGCAAAAAGTTTTACTTGGTAAGGTAGATATGGGCGGCGAGGATCTAAACCAGGAAGTAGACCCGCAAATTGCTGTAGCCAACGCTTTACAATCTTTTGAAGATGGATTGTATTTTGTTTTTATTGACGATATTCAACAGCATAAATTAGATAGCGAAGTTATTGTTAATCCCGATAGCAAACTGTTGTTTTTGCGTTTAGTACCACTGGTAGGAGGCTAAAATGTTAAACCCAGAATACGCTAAAGAACAACTACAAACTTTTCGCATTCCCAATTGGAGAGAAACTAAATCTTTTAAGGTGATGGATTTACCAGAAGCATTAAAAGAAATAGTTTTTGCGATTTTAGAGCGCAATCCTTCTGGTCAAATTTATAGCGAATATCTTAGTAAGTACGAGGCACAAGATAGAGGTTTTAGTCAACTTAATAGTTTGAGGGCTGAGGAAAGATTAATAATTTTTAAATTGCTGTCTCCGAGAATTTATTTATATATAGAAGCTGCATTACAATTATTTTCATGTTTGCCTTATCAAGCTGGTTGGCAACGCAAGTCTTTTCGCGCTCTTAATACACCAGAAATCAATCAATCTGTTCGTTTTCAATGGCTAAAACAGTTATTTTCTATCATCGAAGGTTACGAGCAAGATATAATTTGGGTTGCTGCTTGGACTCCTTATTTAGGTTACGCAAACGATACTTTGGGAATTTTATTTGCGGCAGCAATTAATAGTAATTCTGAGGAAGGAAATAAAGTTTTTGATATTCTCTTGGATTCTGCTAGAGGCGAACACGAAATAGGGGCAATGGGTCGTCACGTTACCCGTGCATTATTAATCGCTAATCGTCCTGATGGCTGGGATTTTATTGAAAACTTGCTATTAGCGGCGCAGCGTCAAGAAGGCTTAAGGCAAACTATTTTAGAAACTATTGATGAGGCTCATCCTGATGCTTTTCGTCGGATGTTGCGCTTATTGGTAGAACACGATTTAACTCGGTTTAGTGCTACAGTTCGAGCAGTAGATATTTGGTTTGGCTTTGGTTGGGATTCGGTTAATAATCGAGTAGTTAAGGCAATACTAGAACAAGTTTTACTGTTTTTAGGAAATCCTGAAGAACAAGCCTCAGCTTTAGAAAGTAATGAGGCTCAAACTGTATATTTAGCATTATGGACAATTGCTTTGAACGATGCAATTTTATCTATTGCAACAGCTAGTAAGTTATTACAAGATCCAATTGTCGAGCGGCGATTTGTTGCTGCACATTTGTTAGCTCAATTAGGTATAGCTGAAGCCCAAATTGCTCTATTACCCGCTTTAGATGATGAAGATTTACGGGTAGCTGCTACGGCACTTAGAGTATTAAATAGAAGCACTATTAAAGAAACAGATTTATTTGAAAGATTAGAACGAGTTGTTCCTAGTTTTCCTAGCAAAACTAAAGTTTTAGAGCCTTTGGTATGGCATTGGATGACAATTTCTGTAGATAAAGAAAGTGTAGGCTCGGCTTTAAATTATAACTTGGGTACGCGATCGCCTAAAAGATTAATACCATACCTATCAATTTGCAATGTATACGATCGCGCATCTATTGCTCAAAAACTATCTCAAGTTCAACCTTGGGATGAGGAAATTCGTCAAACTTTGTTTTCTTTAGTTGGCGATAATAGTAGTTGGGTGCGATCGCGAGTATTACAATTTTTAGCTAATTGTACAATCACTCCCGCCGAAGCAGTTGAGTTAGAAGGCTTACTTACGCGCAAATCTGGGGATTTACGGCGCGGATTATTGCAATTACTACTCAATCAATCAGATACAAATGCGAAGTCTTCCGCAGAACGACTACTAAATGCAACTCTATTACAAAGGCAAGCGGGATTAGAACTTTTGTGTCAAATGGTGGATAAAAATCGTTTAGTTACAGAAGTTCGCAATTTAGCCCAAGAATATCAATTACAGCGCCAAAAACAAACCGATACCGAAAAGCAACTTTTAGATACAATCTTGGCGGATAGTCAAGAAGTTTTAACCTTTTATAATGCTTTAGGATTGTTAGATCCAAGCCAACGTACAGCGCCAAGATTAATAAATGTAACACAACCGCGTTTATTTGTTACGCCCGCCGCGCAAGCTTGTTTAGAATCTTTAGATGAGTTAATTCATACTCACCGCCAAACAGCAATTATTATTACTGAGTCTTACCAAACAACAAGAGAAGAATTACTTGGAAATATCCGTTACGGATTTCCTAACCCCGATTTTACTAAACCTTTAGAGGAAGATATTAAACGCCTACCACTGCGGGAAGTATGGGAAAATTGGTGGCAAGAAAACTTATCTCAATTGCAGGATGAGGAGAATTTAGCATTACTCCAAATCTTAGCTTCTTTAAAACAATACAAATCCAATTTTAGCAATGAGTCGTGGTGGAAAAATGCCTGTCAGAACTTATTTATTGATATTGAAAAACTGCGGTATCCAGATATAATTCACCCTATTTGCCATTGGTTCATGCGATCGCATCCAATACCTACAACAGCAGTAGATTTTCTCCTTGATGCAGTCACGACTAGCTTTAAATTCGTTCCTCAAGAAGTATTGATACAAAACTTTAAATCTTCATGGGATGACTGGCGCTATCAAGATTCATTATTAAGCTGGTTGAATATTACTAAATATCATCGTTCTAGATTTGCATCAGCTTGGAGTAACGCGCAGCAAGCAAGGTTTTGGCAATTATTACGCTGGCTAGATGAACCTGTACCGCAAGCACGGCGCTATCGCCCCGTTTTAGAAGATGTTTTAATTGCTTTTGATATTGGTGCAGCGACAGAGGCGGATTTATTAGATCAATTTTTAGGTTCAGGGATTGACCATTTTAGAGATTTAGGACAGATTACAGGTCGAAAATTACCGTCTAAGTTAGCTCAATATCCAATTTTATTAGAGATAGGCGATCGTATTCGCAACCGGATCATCGAAATAGAACTCAAACGCGGTGAATTACCAACCGTTGCATCCCAAGCAGCTTTGGCATTGCGAAGCCTACCAGGTATAAATAATTTAATCGCCTTACTGCAAGCAGTGTGCAAAAATAAGTTAGTGCGAGGTTGGAGTTACGACACCAACGGAAAAGCTAGAGTATTCAGCCATTTAATTCGCGTGTCTTTCCCTAAAGATGGCGAAACACCACAGGATTTTGCAACGCAGGTAAAAGCGGCAAATATCGATCAGCAACAATTAATAGAATTGACAATTTATGCGCCACAATGGGCAAATTATGTAGAATCAGCTTTAAAATGGCGCTCTTTTGCTCAAGCTGTGTGGTGGATTCACGCCCACACTAAAGATAATAACTGGCAAGTTGAGCAAGAAATTAGAGAAACTTGGAATGCTCAAATTAGCGAATACACGCCCCTAACTGGACAAGATTTATTAAATGGTGCGGTAGATATAGATTGGTTTACACGAGTTTATCAGGCATTGAAAGCCGAACGATGGCAGGCTTTAGACAACGCCGCACAATACACTTCGGGTGGAATTGGACACAAACGGGCGCAACTATTTGCCTACGCAATGTTGGGGAAAGTTGAAAAGGTAGAATTAGTAAATCGGGTAACGCAAAAACGCAATCAAGACGCTGTGCGATCGCTTGGATTATTACCACTGGCAAAAAGGAAAAAGCGCGATCGCGATTTATTAGAACGTTACCAAATTATTCAAGAATTTCTACGTACTAGCCGCCAATTTGGGTCGCAAAGACAAGCAAGCGAAAAACTAGCCGTTAGTATCGCCTTAGAAAACTTAGCCCGAAATGCTGGTTATACAGACCCCATGCGCCTCCAGTGGGCGATGGAAGCAAGCCGTAGCCGATTTGGTCAAACAACCCCAAACAGTGACAATTGACACTTTAGTAGTGGCTTTAGCGATTGAGTACGGCGAACCAAAAATAACCATCACAAACAACTCAAAACCTTTAAAAGCTATTCCCGCCAAGTACAAAAAAGAGCATAGCATCGTCCAATTGCAAGAACGCAAACAAGATATTACTCGTCAAGCTTCAAGAATGCGACTATCTCTAGAACAAGCCATGTGTCGCGGCGATCGCTTTACGGCGGAACAATTGCAGCAACTTTGTACCCATCCCGTACTAGCACCGATGCTAGAAAAATTAGTCTTTATTGGCGAAAGTGCTATTGGCTATCCTGTAGAACAAGGGCGATTTTTGAAGTCTTACGATCGCTCAATTACACCTACAGGCAATATTAGTTTACGCATTGCTCATCCTTACGATTTATTAGGGACTAATTTATGGCATTTGTGGCAGCAAGATTGTTTTCAAACCCAACGCCAGCAGCCGTTTAAGCAAGTATTTAGAGAATTGTACGTACTAACTACTACCGAAAGAAGCGATCGCACGGTTTCCCATCGTTACGCCGGACACCAAGTTAATTCTAGGCAGGCTTTGGCGCTATTGGGTCAAAGAGGTTGGATAAGTCAGCCAGAAGAAGGTATTAGACGCACTTTTCACGAGGAGAATCTTTCGGTTTGGCTAACTTTTGTTGATGGCTACTTTTCCCCGACAGAAGTTGAAGGCTTAACTCTCGAAGGCGTGGAATTTACCAGACGCGGAGAATGGAAGCCTTTAGAACTTTCTCAAGTTTCGCCGCTAGTTTTTAGTGAAGTAATGCGCGACTTAGATTTAGTTGTCAGCGTGGCGCACCAAGGCGGAGTAGACCCCGAAGCCACTGCTTCCACTGTTGAAATGCGATCGGCTTTAATTCGGGAAACCTGCCGTTTGCTACAAATATCTAATGTAAAGTTAGAAAACTCCCACGCCTTAATAGAAGGTCATTTAGGTAGTTATTCCGTACATTTGGGTAGTGCTGGAGTTCACCGCCAACCCGGAGGATATTTGTGTATTGTCCCCGTCCATTCTCAGCATCGCGGACGAGTATTTTTACCTTTTGCTGACAACGATCCCAAAACCGCCGAAGTTATCTCCAAAGTGCTATTACTAGCAAAAGATCGGGAAATTAAAGATCCGACAATTTTAGAGCAGATTTTGGCAAGAAATTAACTTTTGGTTTTAATAAATGCGATCGCCTGTCGCCAAATAGTAATATTCTGTTCGCTGTTATCAACCATACATACACAGGTTTGATCTTGCCACAGTAGCTTGCCACTAAGTAAATCGCCACTCAGCAACTTTACTTCTACGGGTTTAGCTTCTTTGATCAGCATCTGTACTTGCTTTATGCTGGGTGAAGCTACATCAAAATCACTTTTCATCAATTAATTCCTAGCAAACACTGCGATCGGTTGAGTAAAAATAGAGAAACATCATACAACTATAGTATTTTCAGCTACTTCCGGGAGGACTAAAAATCGTGTCTATCGAGTTTGTTAAATATCAAGGACTAGGAAACGATTTTATCTTAATTGATAATCGCTTGTCGTCAGAACTTATAGTATCTCCAGAGCAAGCAATCAAACTCTGCGATCGCCATTTTGGTATTGGTGCAGATGGGGTAATTTTCGCGCTTCCAGGTCTTGAAGGCACGGATTACACAATGAGAATCATCAATTCCGATGGTTCAGAACCCGAAATGTGTGGTAACGGGATGCGGTGTTTAGCCGGATTTATTAGCCAATTAGAAGGAAATCATGCCAAAAACATCCAATATCGCATTCATACTCTAGCTGGTGTTATTTCTCCCCAAATATTAGCAGATGGTCAAGTAAAAGTTGATATGGGTTTACCAAAACTCCTAGCAAAAGAAATTCCTACTACCTTAAGTTCTCCAGAACAAAAAGTAATTAATGAATCCCTAGAAGTAGCGGGAAAAACTTGGTTAGTGACTTGTGTAAGCATGGGAAACCCTCACTGCATAACCTTTGTTGAAGATGTCGCTGGGATAGATTTAGAAAAAATTGGCGCTCAATTCGAGCATCATCCAGCTTTCCCGCAAAAAACTAATACGGAGTTTATTCAAGTTATGGGACGCGATCGCCTAAAAATGCGCGTTTGGGAACGAGGCGCAGGTATAACTTTAGCTTGCGGAACAGGCGCTTGTGCGGCGCTAGTAGCTGGCGTACTTACTCTTAAGTGCGATCGCACAGCGACAGTAGAACTTACCGGCGGCGATTTGCTAATTGAATGGTCAGAACCCGACCAAAGGCTCTACATGACTGGGGCGCAAGAGCGGGTATTTGCAGGAACAATTAACTAACGGTTGTATTGCAAAAACTTGATAAGGGCTAAAAACCCCTGAGGCGGGAGTTGTGATTATGTAACTAATCTAAAGATTTGATCAATAAAGAGAACTCGCTCTAGTCAAGAAGATGTAGAATTACTCTCTAATCCAGTAACGTTGAGAGGAGAAGATGTATTGCCAGGATTTGTATTAAATATGGCTCAAATTCTGTCGCCTAATTAAGCGATAAAAGTAGCTAAATTATATAAATATGACTTTACTAAGATAAAGCTATGGATGCGGCAACAGTTAGTTTACCTCCAACATTGCAATTAAGTCTTAATTTGACAGACGAGCAGTTTTTCCAGCTATGTCAAAATAACCGCGACTTAAGATTTGAGCGCACCGCTTCAGGAGAAATAATAATTATGCCGCCCACTGGAGGAGAAACAGGAAACCAAAACTTTGAAATTGCGGTGCAGCTAGGAATTTGGAATAGACAAACTAAGTTAGGTAAAGGCTTTGACTCTAGTGGAGGCTTTACGCTGCCTAATGGTTCAGTCCGCGCCCCCGACGTATCTTGGTTGAAGTTAGAGCGATGGAAAGCTCTTACACCACAACAGAGAGAGAAATTTTTGCCCTTGTGTCCCGATTTTGTGGTTGAGTTACTTTCTCCTACAGATTCCCTTAAGCAAACTCAGCTAAAAATGCAGGAATATATAGCTAATGGGGCGCGTTTGGGTTGGTTAATAGATTCAAAAAACCGACGAGTGGAAATATATCGCCCTAGTCAAGATGTAGAATTACTCTCTAATCCAGTAATTTTGAGAGGAGAAGATGTATTGCCAGGATTTGTACTAGATATTAGCGCTGTCTTAAGCTAAGGCTTTCACTTTTGCGATTAATCCTTTAAACAATTTCAAACCATCTGTACCGCCAAGCATAGGATCGGAAGCTCTTTCGGGATGGGGCATCATTCCCAATACATTACCAGCAATGTTACAGATTCCAGCAATATTATTTACCGATCCGTTGGGGTTTTCGCCCTCATAACGAAATAAAACCTGTCCGTTGTCTTCTAGCTGTGCTAAAACTTCACTATCGGCGTAAAACTGTCCTTCTCCATGAGCAATAGGTAAAGTAATGATTTGATTTTGGTTGTAAGCTTGCGTCCAGGGTAAGTTATTGCGTTCTACTTTAATAGCAGCGCGATCGCACACAAACAACATATCTCGGTTTCGCATCAAGGCCCCCGGTAACAATCCCGCCTCCGTTAGTACCTGAAAACCATTGCAGATCCCTAACACAAACTTACCCTGTTGGGCATGGGAGACGACTTGCTGCATGACTTTTGAAAAACGCGCGATCGCTCCACAACGCAAATAATCGCCGTAACTAAAGCCTCCAGGGACTATTACCACATCTATATCGCTGATATCTGTTTCTTGATGCCATACCATGCGCGTAGGTTGCTTGAGGATATCGCGCGTTACATAAGCCACATCGCGATCGCAATTTGAGCCAGGAAAAACTATAACTCCAAACTTCATTCTCTATGCTCCGATTTCTACGGCTACTTCTACTAAATCAAAGCGATAATTTTCAATTACTGTGTTTGCTAATAGCTGTTCGCACATTTTATCTAACTGTTGCCGTGCAGTAGTTTCATCCGTTGATGAGAACCGAAGTTCGATATACTTACCAATTCTAACTTGTTCTACTTGTTCGTAGCCCATATGCTTTAATCCCGATTGCACAGCAGTTCCTGCTGGATCGAGTACGGAGGGGCGCAGAGTAATATAGATATTAGCTTGATACTGTTGATTCATAAAGTAGCAGTGAGGAAAGCAACAAACGTTATCCTACCCCCAAATTGTAGTTCTGGTAGTAGGCAAGAGGAAAACTAAAATTAGCATGGCAAAAATTTTCGCAACCAATTCATTATGAAAACTGAACGCACCCGCAGCCAAGAGCGAATTCTTAAACTCCTCAAAACCCTAAACCGGGCTATTTCTGCTCAAGATATCTACGTAAAACTGCGTACTAGCCAAAATATAGGTTTAGCGACTATTTATCGCGCCTTGGAAGCTTTAAAACTTGAAGGTATTGTACAAGTGCGAACTCTCGCTTCGGGGGAATCGCTTTATAGTTTGGTGCAGCAAGATAAACACCATCTTACTTGCTTGCAATGCGGTCAGTCTATCCTAATTGACGAATGCCCCGTACATGAATTAGAAACACAGCTACACAACTTTCATAAATTCAAGATTTTTTATCATACTTTAGAATTTTTTGGTTTGTGCCACCAATGCCAACTAATTCAAACCGATAATAGAAGTACATAGGATATTTGAATCATTACTATAGATGAAAGTTGAGCTTGTTCAATTTACCAGCTAATTTTTAGAACTTATTTTACGGATTACTATTTGATAATAGGGAAACTATTGATTATTTCTATGGTCTTTCCCTTATCTATTCATCAAAGTAAACAACGCTGATTGCTTGCTATACATTGACTTTAACAGCTGCTAGGTCTAGAGCGGCAAGCTTTGTTTTTATTAAAAAGTAATCATAAAAATTACCAATAATACTCATTGATAATATCAATGAGTAAAAATACATACATAAGCAAAGTTAATCAATATTATTGCCAGTTACGTTAAATTAATAATTTACTTATAAAACCATTACAAGGTAAGCTTCTAATTATATTAAACCTTAAACAAATATAAATTTGCTTGAGGCTTAAAGGTTGCTAGTTACATGCGACGAGTGCGAATTTGTCCTAAAAAGTTAATTTGTCTTAAATCAATATAGAGTTAGTACCGATGGCGCAATTTTTTCTCCAAACCATTTGGTTTGTGCCTTTGTATGCCTTAATGGGGGCAGTTTTGACCATACCTTGGTCGCCAGGAATCATCCGGCGCACGGGACCAAGACCTGCGGGTTATATCAATTTAGTAATGACATTTATTGCTTTAGCGCATGGTGTAATTGCGCTGCAAGCGACTTGGAATCAGCCACCACAACAAATAATTATTCCCTGGCTACAAGTTGCTAACTTAGATATTTCATTGCCGATAGAAATTTCGGCAATTACTGTCGGTGCAACGGTACTTGTAACTGGAATGAATCTACTCGCCCAGATTTATGCCGTTGGATACATGGAAATGGACTGGGGATGGGCGCGATTTTATGCGCTATTGGCACTTTTTGAATGCGGTATGTGTGCTTTAGCGTTGTGTAATTCTTTGTTTTTTAGCTATGTAATTCTAGAAATACTAACTTTGGGAACTTACCTTTTAGTCGGGCTGTGGTTTAGTCAACCTTTGGTAGTTACGGGGGCTAGAGATGCCTTTTTGACTAAGCGGGTAGGCGACTTAATATTACTAATGGGAGTAATTGCCTTATTATCTTTAACTGGGACTTGGAACTATTGGGAATTAAGCGATTGGGCAGCTACGGCGCATCCAGACCCGAAAGTAATTACTTTAATTAGCTTGGCATTAATTGCTGGACCAATGGGTAAATGCGCTCAATTTCCCTTGCATCTGTGGCTAGATGAAGCAATGGAAGGCCCGCTTCCTAGCACGATATTACGCAATTCAGTAGTAGTATCAACGGGAGCGTGGGTACTAATAAAGCTCGAACCTATCCTAAGCTTATCTCCTATAACCATGTCTGCGTTAGTGCTGATTGGGACAGTAACGGCGGTGGGTGGTTCTTGCATTGCGATCGCTCAAATTGACATTAAACGCGCTTTATCCTATTCGGTCAGCGCTTACATGGGTCTTGTATTTATTGCCGTTGGTACGGGACAAAACGATGCAGCACTGTTACTTGTACTAACTCACGCCGTAGCGATGGGCTTATTGATTATGGTCATCGGCGGCATTATTTGGAACAACATTACCCAGGATTTGACACAAATGGGCGGGTTGTGGTCGCGTCGTCCGATATCAGGTTTAGCTTTTTTAGGCGGTACGGCGGCTTTAATTGGCTGTCCTCCTTTTGGTAGTTTTTGGGCGCTGTTGAATTTAGCCGATACTTTATGGATAACTCAGCCTTGGTTAGTGGGAATAGTTTTACTTGTCAATGCTTTGACAGCTTTTAGTTTAGTCAGGATGTTTGCGCTAATTTTTGGTGGGAAGCCAAAACAGATGACAACGCGATCGCCCGAAGCTTTGTGGCTGTTAGTAATACCAATGATGCTACTGCTAGGCTTTACGTTGCATTTACCTTTAGTTTTAGAAAATGCCTCTTTGCTACCTAATTGGAGCAATTTAAACAAAGATGTAGCAATGCTGCTGTTTTGGTCGAGTGTTTTTGGTTGCACTCTTGGCGGCGTAATTTATCTAGGAAACACTTTACCCAAGCCCATACAACTACCATCGAAAGCTTTGCAAAACTTATTTGCCTATGACTTTTATACCCCCAATCTCTATCGTCTAACTATTGTGTTTGCGGTGGATCGAGTTTCTAAAATTACCGCTTGGGTTGACCGTTTTATTGTAGACGGCGCGGTGAATTTGGTGGGGTTAGTTTCGCTTTTAAGTGGAGAAAGCTTGAAGTACAGCACTTCCGGTCAATCTCAGTTTTACGCGCTGACAATTTTGATTGGAATTAGTATTTTGGGCGCTTTCTTAAGTTTTCCCCACTGGTCGGCTTACAACCAAATTTTTAATTTCGGACTTTAAGATTATCTATAATTTGTGAGGAGTATAACAATGAACGTAAAGAAGTTAGGCAACATTTCTAGAAGAACAGCACTAAAGTTTGGTACAGGAGTTGTAGGAACAGGGATAGCTGTAGGAATAGGTACAGGAAGTCGCGCGACTTCAATTAACGAACCGACAACCCCCGATCAAACTATCCAAGAATTACTAAATGGCAATAAACGCTTTGTGCAAAGAAAACGCACAAACCCCCGTCAAGATTTAGCCCGGTTGTCTGAAGTTGCTAAAACACAAAAACCTTTTGCGGCGATTCTTGGTTGTGCTGATTCTAGAGTTCCTTCAGAAATTATTTTCGATCAAGGATTTGGCGATCTATTTGTTTGTCGCGTTGCGGGTAATGTTGCAACGCCCGAAGAAATTGGCAGCCTTGAATTTGGCACTTTGATTTTAGGTTCAAAAGTAATTATGGTTATGGGTCATAAACGCTGCGGTGCAGTAGCCGCAACAATTAAAGGCGCTGAAGTTCCAGGACAAATAGGTTCGTTACTCGCAGCAATTAGACCCGCCGTAGAAAAGTCTGCCGAACAAAAAGGCGATCGCTTAGAGAATGCTTGTAAAGCCAATGTTTTAGTCCAAATCGAGAAATTAAAAACTTCTCCAGTTTTATCTCAGTTAATTACCGAGAAAAAACTAAAAATTGTCGGTGGTTATTACGACTTGGATACAGGAATAGTCAGTGTAGTTAGTTAGCAAACAAATGGATTCTTCCTCTAAATATCAACAATAAATAAAGGAACGCATTTTTCATGCTCAGTACCTTAATTTGGATACCTATATTAGGTGCGGCGATCGTTGGCTTTTTGCCGGGAAACTTTACTGCAACTCGGCTACGGTCAGTTGCCCTGGCTATTTCTTTTGGTGTATTTTTATGGACGCTTTATTTAGCAACTTCTTTTAGCACCACTGATATAAGCTATCAGTTTCAGGAGTTTTTACCTTGGATTGAAACTTTGGGTTTGGACTACAAGCTAGGTGTAGATGGTTTATCTTTCCCGCTTATAGTTTTAAATGCCCTGCTAAGTTGGATTGCTATTTACAGCAGTAGTAAGACTGTAGAACGTCCGCGCTTGTATTACGCTTTGATTTTGCTAGTCAATGCGGGTATAGCTGGGGCTTTTGTTGCTCAAAACTTGCTGTTATTTTTCTTATTTTACGAGTTAGAACTCATCCCCTTGTATTTACTAATTAATATTTGGGGCGGTTCTAAGCGCGGCTACGCAGCAACCAAGTTTCTTATCTATACGGCGGTTTCCGGCATTTTAATTCTGGCAGGCTTTTTAGGTACTACTTGGCTGAGTGGTTCGACTTCGTTTAACTATGACGCGCTCGATACTCAAAACTTATCTTTGCAAAGCCAGCTAATTTTGCTCACAGTGCTATTGATTGGTTTTGGCATCAAAATTCCCTTAGTTCCTTTACATACATGGTTGCCCGATGCTTATGTTGAAGCTTCGCCGCCTGTGGCAATTCTTTTAGGCGGAATATTAGCTAAATTAGGCACTTATGGCTTATTGCGCTTTGGTTTGGGTTTATTTCCCCAGACGTGGACAATTGTAGCGCCGGGACTAGCGATTTTAGGGACGATAGGTGTGTTGTATGGATCTTTTAGTGCGATCGCGCAAAAAGACATCAAACGTATGGTTGCCTACAGTTCCATCGGTCATATGGGCTATGTTCTACTAGGCGCAGCCGCCGCTAATTCTCTAAGTTTAGTGGGCGTAGTTTCCCAAATGATTGCTCACGGCTTAATTTTGGCGCTACTCTTTCACTTAGTCGGAGTTGTGGAAAACAAAGTCGGGACGCGGGAGTTGGATGTTCTCAATGGTTTGATGAATCCTTTACGCGGTTTACCTGTAGTCAGCATTTTATTAGTTTATGCCGGAATGGCTAGTGCGGGGATTCCGGGAATGGTAGGTTTTATCTCGGAATTTATGGTATTTCAAGGTAGCTACCCAGTCTTTCCATTACTAACGCTACTGGCTGTAGTAGGTACGGGTTTAACAGCCGTATATTTTGTAATTCTGCTCAACCGTACCTGTTTCGGCAAACTAGACAACTACAAAGCTTATTACCCAATAGTATCGTGGTCTGAGCGCGTCCCAGCTTTTGTATTAGCCGCCCTCGTACTGGTGTTGGGAGTACAACCCAATTGGCTCGTGCGTTGGAGCGAAACTACAGCAACCATGATGGTTGCAACTCCCGTAAGTACGCAATTGCAAACAGTAAAAACTCCAGCAAAAGTAATACTTTCAAAAATTCCCTCTATCTCTAACTAAAACTATGACTACTGCAACAGCAACCAAACTCCCGCCTTCAACCCACGAATTTGCCCATGTCATTCACCGCTTAGAAGCTGGCGGCGCAATGCTTCCAGATACGCCAGAGAATTTAATGCAGATTATCGGCTTGTACAAAGCCTATGCTGTACCGATGGATTTTTACTGGCGCGACTTACTTTATATCGCCGAGCGCGTATTTTTAAACCCCTTACCTGCATTCAAATACTTCTTACCTCAAGAGTATTTAGATTTGCACAATCACTATGCGGGAGAAGATGCGGATTTAAAAATTTGGCAAAAAGGCGCAGCTACCGCCCATCCCGAACTATTGGCATTTATGGAGAAGGGCGAAACTATCAAAATGCCCAAGTTATTGCATCATTTATGGCACGATCGCATTAACATGGAATTTGCCGAAGCTTGTATGCAGGCAATGCTGTGGCATCGCGGTATGGGAGGAAAGTTTGAAGGTTACTTAGATACACCTGAATATATTGCAGCGTGCGATCACGCAATTAAGGCTTATTTCCAAGGCAACCCCGTTATGCTAGGAATGTATAAGCTATTTCCCCAAATGTTCATCGAACAAGTGCGCCAACTATCTTATTACAGCAATTTAGGCTTGTTTTGGGAAGTAATGGCTCCAGTTTTTTTTGAAATGAGCGATTTGTACGACGAGGGTAAAATCACTAGCGTCCCGGAAGCAATGAATTTCCTTGTAAATGGGATTTTTGCCGTTGCAGGTCGTCCAATTTACCATCACGTCTACATTCGCGGGGAAATGTACGAAATTATTCCTAAATCTTGCGGTTTTACCTGGCTGTACGAGGCGGCTTTACCCTATGTAGAGGCGGTTTTTTACCGAACTGCACCCTTTCGCGGTACAAAGTCTTACAACGCTCAAGCAAAGCAAGTACCCGAAGATCAAAAAGATTTTCACTACGGTATTTTATACGCCGATGTCTTTCCGGTAGGGACGGCGGGAATTCCTCCCACATTGCTAATGCAAGATATGTTGCATTTTTTACCCCCTTATTTGGTGGAGTATTACAAAAATTACTGTCGCGGCGAACAAGATACCTTAATTCAACTAGGGGTTAGTTTCCAGCGCTCGATGTACTGCGTGACTTCGGCGGTAATTCAGGCATTGCGAGCCGCGTTACTTTATCCTTTAGACGATCCTAATCCTAGACATTTACAGGCAAATCGGGCTTTTTTTGAGAGTCAAATAGATAGATTCAAGCGCCCAGAAGCACGGTTAAGAGATATTCAAAGCCAGGATTATCGGTAAAAAAGAAAGCCTTTTATTAGAGATCCTTCAAAAAATGCTAGTAAAAAATCTCTAAGCGCGATCGCACTGTTTGTTAAACTGGCGTTGCTAAAAGTGTGATGATTTTCAATGGTTGGTTGATGAAAAAGACAGGATTTCTGGTTTTACCTTTTTTATCCCATTACCTATTAGGCAACGCCGTCAAACTATTTTTGGTGAAAATAATGCCCGATATTGTAGATATTGCTGTTGGTGCTGGCTCTTTTACAACTCTAGTAACGGCGGTACAACTAGCTAACTTAGTAGAAACCCTCAAAAGTCCCGGTCCGTTTACAGTTTTTGCTCCTAACGATGACGCTTTTGCTAAACTCCCACCAGGAACAATACATACTTTAGTCCAAAATATTCCGCAACTCTCAAGGATTTTAACTTTTCACGTCGTACCTGGTAAATTGATGCAAGCAGACTTAGCAAAGCTTGGAACTGTTACTTCTGTAGAAGGTTCGCCCATTTCTATAGATTGCTCTGAGGGCTTTGAAGTCAAAAACGCCACTGTACTTGCTGCCGATATTGAAGCAGATAATGGCGTAATTCACGTTATAGATACAGTAATTTTGATGGGTTAAGTTAGATGTTTTTCTGGCTTAACTCCTTCGGAAACAATACTTTTCATTCCTTCTAAAGCTGCAGGAATACTGCGCGGATCGATAAACATCACCTTACTACTGTCGCTGCTACCAATTTTTATTCCCATATCTAGATAATGCTGTGCAAGTAAAAATTGCAAGGCTTCACGAGCGCTAGGCTCGGTTTTCAAAGTTTGGGAGATAATTTGCAAAGCTTCGGCGGTAGCTTGCGCCTTCAATACTTGCTGTTGGCGCTCTGCTTGAGCTTGGAGAACGATAGTTTTTTGTTGAGCTTCAGCTTGCAAAATGGTCGATTTTTGCCTAGCTTCCGCGTCTAATAGTTGTGCCTCGGCTTTACCTCTAGCACTATTAACCGCAGATTCGCGATCGCCTTCGGAAGTCAAAATTGAGGCACGTTTGCGCCTTTCGGCAGACATTTGCAATTCCATCGATTCTTGTACGGCTTTAGACGGAATTAAATCTCGCAATTCTACCCTTGTTACTTTTACTCCCCAAGGTTCGGTAGATATATCTAATTCTGTGAGCAGAAGCTCATTTATTTGACTTCTGGCGGAAAAAGTTTGGTCTAATTCTAGTTGTCCCATTTCGGAGCGAATTTGAGTTAGTACCAAATTCACCATTGCCGATTTAAGATTTTCTACCTTGTAATAAGCTCTCTCCATATCTACAATCCGCCAGTAAACCACGGCATCGACGGTAATTGAGACATTATCGCGGGTAATACATTGCTGGGGAGGAATATCTAAAACTTTTTCTCTAATGGTTTCTCGATAAACCACCTTATCGATAAAAGGCGCAACAAAATTTAGTCCTGGGGTCAGCTTTTTGTTATAACTACCCAATCGTTCAACCAAAGCTTCGTTACTTTGATTGATTACTTTTACTGTACCCGCCAAAGCCGAGCCACCCAAAGCTAAAAATATTAATAAAAAAAACTGTTCCATTGTTTTGACCCTATTTTAGGAATCTAATAAATTTTCAGGAATGACAATTAAAAGCGTTCCTTCTCGTCTCACTACATACACTTTTTCGTAAGGCGCGATCGCATTTTCCTTATCTTCACACCGCGCTCGCCAAGAATTGCCCTCGTATATTACTCTGCCTTCTTTCCCTGGAGCAATGGCTGTCAAGGTTTCTGCTACCACCGCATCTTGAATAGAGCGGCTTTTTTTAGTGGGTACAAATCGCCGCGATAGCAATATAAAACCTGTGGAGAGTCCCAACCACAGAACAATTTGTAAACCTAAATTATTAGGAATCAATAGCGATACCAGCGCTACTATAAAGGCGCTAATTCCCATCATGAAGGCAACAAAAGCTGTGGGAAGTAGCAGTTCTAATAAACACAAAACCGCTCCAGCTATTAGCCATACCAATGTATAAGTTACGAACATTTTGGCATTGGTTTAAAGATTCATTGCGCTCATACTTGGCAATAAAAGCAATCGCTCTTACTACCCGGTAAAACTTGAGTCCATTTTAGCCGAGAAATTTTGGCTGGCAAGATTTGCTGAGAATAATCAAGCCAAAAGTAGAGTGAGGACAAACTTATGCAAAAATAGAAAGATTGTTCAATTGGCATTTTTACTAAAAACTGGCAGCTATTGCAGATTTGGTGGAGAACTACTAGGTTACAGGTTTATGAAAGTTGGCGATAAAGTTCGGATTATTAAATCAATCATTGTTTACCATCACCCAGAGCATCGCAGTCAAGCTTTTGACCTCAAAGGCACGGAAGGAGAAGTTATTGGGATTGTCACCGAATGGCATGGTAGACCTGTCAGTGCTAATTTGCCAATTTACGTCCAGTTTAGTAAAAAATTTAAGGCGCATCTAAAAGAAGATGAATTAGAAGTAATATCTTAACGCCGTCTTAAGCGAAACCAACTCAGTATATTTAGTTCGCCTCGCATCTGCTCTAGTTCTTGACGATGTTTTTGAGCTACGGTGTAATACCAGTCGCAGTAAACCTTCAAAGCTTCGCGGGACTTGACTTCTTGATAAAACTGGCTGGTAGAAGAAATCGCCGCAAAGGTTTCTTGAATAATTGGCGATCGCGGTGCGGGGACAATTTGCTGGAGTTCTTCAGGCATAATTAAATAGGTGCTATTCCTGCAATTATAGAACTTGCTCTAAACAACCTGGAGTTTAAGCAGCAGACTTAGTGAAGCGTTACTATGTAGTTAAAGCTAAGAAATGCAAACAAGCAAGATTTTCAGTCATGGCATCAGAGCAAGTAGTCAAACAGTATCTTGCCTACTGGTTTCAACTAGGCAAGAAAGTAATAATTGGTGGAAGTGGTAAAGCTTTAATACCACAATCAATAATGCAGGGCGGAGTTTATAGCCAGGAATTTGAAAAATGCTGGCAGCTTATTACCTCACCCGAAGCAAGGGATAGCCATTTAGAAGGCACTCCTGAAACCATTAGCGAACTATTAACCGACCCATGGCAAGTAATGCCCTGCGCTCGTTGTACTATGCCTGTACCTATGCTAAATGTGGGCATACCATCATTAACTTGTCCCTGCAACGATTTAAGTAATTGGCCTAATTCAGAATTACCCGCACCGCGATCGCCTGTTAATAGTCAAGCGGGGTTAATCGGAATTTGCGATCGCGTAGAGAATCGAACTTGGGGAAGTTAGCAACTAAGCTGAAACTAGCTCCTGCTCTCTCCTACGCGGTACTTCATAGCTAAAAAAGTCGTACGCCATTTGAGTATTAGGAAAAATAGCACGAGCTTCAGCTAACAAATCCTTAAATTCGATAGGATTACCCGGAGCATAACGCGGACTAAAGTGGGTCATAATCAACTGCTTTACTCCCGCAGCTAAAGCTGTCTGCGCTGCCATTGTTGAAGTAGAATGTAAGCGTTGAAAAGCAAGATCCGCATCCACATGAGCAAAAGTTGCTTCGTGAATTAGTACGTCCGCATCGGTCGCTAAAGAAACAGCATTTTCACAAAAAACTGTATCGGTACAGTAGGCAATCTTCCGTCCTACCTCTGTTTCTCCACATAAATCTTTACCATCAATTATTCTACCATCAAGCAAAGTTACCGTTTCCCCGCGCTTGAGTTGCCCGTAAATTCTCCCAGGCGGAATGTCTAGAGCTTTAGCTTTATCAATATCAAAGCGTCCAGGACGGTCTTTTTCGGTGACGCGGTAGCCAAAAGTAGTAACGCGATGGGTAAGCAAATCGCAACTTACAGTAAATTCGTCATCTTCGTATACTATTCCCGGCTGCACCGTATGAACTTGGACGGGGTAGGAAAAATGAGTACCAGAATAACGCCGACAAGCTTGGAGATATTCGTTAAGGTTGGGTGGGCCATAAATATCAACATGGCTAGTATTACCTGCTAAACCGCAGGTAGCCAAAAGCCCCATTAAACCAAAAATATGATCGCCATGTAGATGAGTAATAAAAATGCGCGTTAGTTGACTAATTTTTAAGTCACTACGCATAACTTGGTGCTGGGTTCCTTCACCACAGTCAAACAACCACAACTCGCCCCGTTGGGGTAAACGCAAAGCCACGCTCGAAACATTACGCGAACGAGTTGGTACGCCGGAACTTGTTCCTAAAAATGTAATCTGCACTTATGTTAGTCAACCTTAAAAATTGCGATCGCTCTTTCTATGGTGGCACGGGAAGTATAGTGAAGAACAGGACAAAAATTTTATTTAACTTCTTTGATGTATTGACCTAAGTACAGGACAAAAGCTTGCAAATGATTGATGGGAAGAGGTTTCATAAGAATTACCACATTCCTAAAGCAAGAAACCCCTATGAACCAGGTTACTTTACTTCGAGAGAGATTGCGACCTCATT
>JAHHGY010000020.1 GCA_019359635.1 Chroococcus sp. CMT-3BRIN-NPC107 | reverse complement strand
GTTTAGTTCTTTTCTTTTTAGGTAACAGGGGTTCAATAATTTCCCACTCTTTGTCGGTCAAACTGCTTGAGTATGGCATTTTCCCTGAGCATACTATTTAATCAAGATCCCAAATGGGTTCTATAGTCTATTTGGGAAATGTTAGTTAATTGTAAAATATACTTTGTATATCTAAAAAAATAGATAAACTTATGAAATTGCAGATCGGTCAGTGGGGGAACTCCTTAGCCTTTCGCATTCCCAAAAACTTTGCTAAACAGTTGAATTTAAAACCTAATGATGCCGTTCAATGTAGCATTGAAGACGGAAAGCTAGTTTTAAAGCCAATTCTACAAGTCAAAGAGTACACATTGGACGAGCTTTTAGACTTTGAGATTGATGAGAGTGAGGAAATTTTCTGGGGCAAATCAGAAGGTCAAGAGGTTTGGTAGATTATATTCCAGAGTGAGGATGTTTTATTTACCTCAATTTTGACCCCCAATTTGGTCACGAGCAAAAAGGAACTAGACCAGCGCTAGTAATGAGTCATACCAAATTCAATCGCAAAATGGGCTTTGTTTTGGTCTGCCCTATTAGTAATACCCAACGGCGTAATCCGTTTTATGTTCAAATTCCTGAAGGAGAACCCCTAACCGGGGTAATTATGGCAGATCAACTTAGATCGCTAGATTATCGGGCTAGAGGTGCGGCGTTTATTAGCGAGTGCCCGCAGGAGTTATTTGCAGAAGTATTACGCCGAATCAGTCCGATTTTGTTTTAGTTGATCGAGTAATGCGCGATCGCATACTCCTTCATCCCAAGCAATATATTAAAATTTGTAAAAGGAGCAGAGTCTCCAGTTTCTACATTTGTAAGCGCAACTAAACTCTATGGCACGTCAAGACACAATCTGGGAACGCTTTTTATCTCCTATAGTTCGCTCCTTTATTAATGAAGAAGAATTGCATCGCTACTACAAAAGTATAGATTGGGAGTCTGAAGGCGCAGCTTTTCAAACCAATGTCACAATTCCCGACTATTACAGCAGCCAGAACTTTCATGGCATTGAGGGCGGTTATCTAACTGCTGGCGCGGCTGTTTCCTACGATCCAATTACCCAATATGTACTACCTCCCGGCGAAACCATAGTCCGCCAATTTCTCGTTGATTCTATTCAATGTAAACCGAGGCGAATTTTAGACTTGGGTTGCGGTACGGGTTCAACAACTTTAATGCTCAAACAGGCTTTTCCGCAAGCAGAAGTAATAGGTTTAGACTTATCCCCTTATATGCTAGTTCGGGCAAATCATAAAGCAAAAGCAGCAGGTTTAGACATTGAGTGGATACAAGGAAACGCCGAACAAACAGGGTTTAAAGACGCGAGTTTCGATTTAGTTACTGCTTCCTTGTTGTTTCATGAAACGCCCACAACAGTATCTCAAACAATTCTGCATGAATGCTTCCGTTTATTACCATCAGGAGGAGAAGTGGCAATCTTAGATGGCAATCAGAAAACCATACGCAATTTAGAGTGGTTAAGTAACATCTTTGAAGAACCGTATATCCGCGATTATGCCGCCGCCAGCATTGATAATTGGATGAATAAAGCCGGATTTGCTGCGGTGCAAACTCAAGACTGGTGGCTTATTCACCAAGTAACGCGCGCCGTCAAACCATTAGCACAGACAAAAGAGTATGCTGTTGATGCGGCTTGGATGCCTGCACCCGGTTACTAAATAGTTATGAGTTTGAAGGCAGTTTTATTTGATTTTAACGGTGTCATTATTAATGATGAACCCCTACACGAGCAACTAATAGAGCAAATTTTGCTAGGAGAAAATTTGCGCCCCCAACCAGGGGAATTTAGAAAAGTTTGTCTAGGAAGAAGCGAGCGCATTTGTTTGCGAGAATTACTCACCAATCGCGGCAGAGTAGTTAGCGACAGCTATTTAACCGAACTCATTAATCGCAAAGCCCAAGCTTATCAAAAACTTTGGCACGAAAAACCCGACCAATTGCCAATTTATCCGGGTTTAGAAGAATTGGTCTATCAACTAACTTCGCGTAACATCAAGTTAGCGATAGTTACAGGCGCTAATCGCCAAGAAGTAGAACTCGTCTTGGGTAGTACATCTTTAGCTAAATATTTTAATGCGATCGTGGCAGGAGATGATATAACTACTAGCAAACCCGCCCCCGATGGTTATCTTTTAGCTGTAGAACGCCTTAAAGAACTTTATCCCAATACTAATTTACAGCCTGCCGACTGTTTGGCAATTGAAGACACCCCCGCAGGCATCCAAGCCGCCAAGAGTGCCGGAATTGCTGTTGTTGGAGTGGCTAATACCTATCCCTTTCATATGCTTCAACGCCAAGCAAATTGGACAGTAGACTATCTCCACGACTTAGAAATAGAACGAGTGCAGAAAGTATTAAGAGAGAAAAAATAAGCTTTATTTGTTGCCTTGCTTGGACAAATGCTAAACTAAAAAATTGAATAAACGGGGAATTAGCTCAGTTGGTAGAGTGCTGCGATCGCACCGCAGAGGTCAGGGGTTCGAGTCTCCTATTCTCCATAAAATAGTTTTGCTATTTTCCGGCAAACTTGTCAAAAAATTAAACTTAACTAATAAAACAGTGCTAAAAATAATTACTAAGCCATGCACAGCTAATTTTTCATGGTTTAGTAACTTCTACAACCCATAGGCTCTAGGCTGCTAAATATTGATATTATGTTTATTCTCAAAAGACAAGATGTAGAAATCTTCAACATCAAACACCCCACCCTCGACCAACTTATTCCCATTATTAATTATCAAAGGCAAACTTTTCGATTGCTGCAAGTATTTCCTCTTAATCAAGTACAAGAGGCTTTAGCCCTATGGCGAGATTTGACAGATAATAAGGGCAAAGCTTGCATTTTACTTGAAGAACCCGATCGCTACACTCTTTGGGGGAAAATTAAACCAGAACAACTAAATATCAATAGTAAAGTTGGCGAAGTCTCTTTAAAATCTTTAGTCAAAGGTAGTTTATTACTATTGCAAGCAGTTTATACAGATATTGAAGACCTTTTAGGAGCTAGACAAGCAAAATTATTTCAAAAAGATTTTAAAAAATTTCTCGAAAAAGTAGATTTAACTGAAAAATCACCCGAAGCCGTTAATTATTTACTAGCAATCGATCCGCTAAGTGCCGAACAATTACCTACTTGGCAAGAAGCCCAAATACTCAACTTGTTACAAGAAATTCATCGTTTGGGAAAAAGATACTTCGGTGACTCTGACTTTACAACTAATGCCCTCGAAAGCTTGGCAGATATGTCAGCAGACGAACAATCAGGGTTTATACAGTGGCTAAAACAATCAAGCCTTGGTAAGCTGTGGCAGTAACAAAAGAAAGTAAGCGCGAGCGGCGATTAATTATGTAGGTTGACAGCTAATAAAAATATACAAGTAAAAAATTGCAACTATATCTTCAAAATTTCAAATAACAAAAAATATAAATGACCTTAGTATCAACTTATAACCTTTGTCGCGGCTGCCTTTGTCTCAGGAGTTTTTATGCACCAGCCCCCAAATAGAGTAAATAGCTCAAAATCCTTAATATCTCTGCAAACAATTGTTTTAATTGCAACTTTTTGGGGCTTTTTGGCACTTTTGTTAGCTTTATTCTTTAGTCCTTCAGAACCACGCGCCCAGTGGTATATAGTTACTACCTATATATTTCAATATGTTGCTTACTTAAGCGCGGTGGTGTTGTGCTTTAGAAATACGCTCGCTCCAACAATAATTAGCGGGCGCAGTGTTTGGTTAGGAATTGGGTTTGGGCTGCTGTCTTACCTAATCGGCAATTTAATTTTAGGCTACTGGGAGCTAGTGCTTCAGCAAGAACCCACTAATGTATCGCCAGCAGATTTATTTTTTGTCGGTGCTTACTTATTTTTGGGTGGAGGCACAATTTCAGCCTTGAGTGCTAGAAGAGTGAATCTAGAACGCTGGCAATGGGGAATAGTCGCAGTGATTGCTACAGTAGGTATTGCTATAGCAATTTTTGTTGCTAATCCAGCAACTTCTATTTCTGTACCTAATGAAACTACTACACCAATTTGGTCGTCAGCAGCAATTGAAAATTCTTTATTATTGTTCTACATCGTTGCCGATGTCCTACTGCTAATTATCGCTACAATAGTAATGCTGACTTTTTGGGGCGGTCGTTTCTCACAATCGTGGAAAATGATAGCAGCAGCAGTGTTCTCGCTCTACATTGGCGATGTGTGGCTTATTTATGCTCAAAATCACATTGAAAACTACCAAGGTGGAGCGCTGCTAGAAGTATTTTGGGTATTTAGTGGCGTGCTATTTACCATTGGCGCTACGGTCGAATATGAAGTATCAATTGGTTCTCGGCGTGAAAAGCGCGGACGGAAGCGGGCTTAAAATAAAACTGGATTATGACTGGAAAAAAAATTTCTGAATCTATAAAAAACGACATTATTCACTTGTATAAGCATACAGGGGAAACAACTTCAACTTTGGCAGAACGCTACGGCGTGAGCAATTCAACTATTAGCCGGATGTTGAAAAATACCTTGCCAGAACAAGAGTATGAAGTATTAATTGCTTCTAAACGGGCAGCGAGAGTACCTGGAACTGAGGGCGCTAAACAACTACTGGCTAGTTCGCCAACCCAAACAGAAACAATTGCAGAAGTACCCATAGAACTTAAACCAAGCCTACAACTAGAGGAACCAAGTACAAACCCCACACCAATTATTAAGCGCCGCAGTATTATTAGCCGCGAGGAAAAATTACCTGTAGCTGTAGACGATTCTAGCCAATTAGAGACTATTTCAACTCTCGCAGACGATCGCGCCCAATTAACTGCCAAAAGTGATCGCCCAACTTTAATTACTCAAAATTCTGAGATTAACTTTAAGGTAACTTCCTCCCCAGAACAACTAGAAACTAAAAATTTAAATTTTCCGATTGACGAAGAAACTAACGCTATAGTTGCAGAAATGCTCGGCGAAGATATGTTAACGGAGGCGGAAGATAGCGAGGGCTTGGAAGATTTAGATGATTTAGATGATGAAGAGGATGAACTTACAAGAATAGTCAAAAGGCGCTCGTCAAGCAATGTTTTAATTCAAGTATTACCGCTATCAGAAGCCAATTTACCGAAAACTTGTTATTTAGTAATCGATCGCCTATCAGAATTGATTACTCGTCCCCTCAAAGAATTCGGCGATTTGGGACAAATTCCGGCGCACGAAACCAATCAAAAAACTTTGCCAATATTTGACAATCATCGTGTAGCGCGGCGTTTTTCTACCAAACGCGATCGCGTGATCAAAGTTCCTGATAGTAAAATGCTGCAAAAAACCTGTCCTCACCTCCAAGCGAAAGGAATTACAAGGCTATTGGTTGATGGTCAAGTTTATTCCCTGCATCCAAGTTAGGCAACTATTGGTTATAAATTTTGCATGAACAATAATTCTCAACTTCTTTCTAGTGCTAGTTATTGTGTAGTCTTAGTCAGCGCTAGTTCGCAAGCCCAAGCCGAAGAACTCGCTATAGTTTTAGTAAAATCTCAACTAGCGGCTTGCGTTAGTTTCCTGCCGATTACTTCTATTTACACTTGGCACGAACAGCTACATCAAGACCAAGAATGGCAATTAATAATTAAAACCAAGCAAACATTATTTGCTGAAATTACCGCTAAAGTTCAAGAAATACATTCTTACGAAGTTCCAGAAATTATTGCTATTCCCTTAATTGCTG
Source organism: Chroococcus sp. CMT-3BRIN-NPC107 (assembly GCA_019359635.1). Taxonomy (GTDB): domain Bacteria; phylum Cyanobacteriota; class Cyanobacteriia; order Cyanobacteriales; family Chroococcidiopsidaceae; genus Aliterella. The sequence continues at coordinate 48,372 of JAHHGY010000020.1, read as the reverse complement.
GCTCTCCATCTTATCTCCAATGGATTTCAAAACAAGTCGAGGGGTGTGAAGAAGTTTAAAAAAGACAAGAGGCTGTTTTCCCCTTGTCTAAATTCTTTAACCTTACTAGCTAGTTTACTTGCCACCAGCCCAAAGCTGGGCCCAAAAATAACACCGTCAGCCACCACGCAACTAATAAACCGATTCCAAGCCAAGCACCACGAGTACTCCAGTCTACAAATTGTTGTGCTTTGCCTTTGCTAATTGGTAGCCAAGGGAAAAATCGTTCTTCTTGCCCGTATTTTTCTTTCAGTGCTGTCTTACGCCGTTTTGATTCGCCCATAACTCTAATAAAATATGCCTTCTGTGCCTGATGATAGCGCCATAGATAGAGTTATTGCTAGTTCGCGCAAATTAACTTGACAACAAAATAGAAGTAGCTACACTGCCTGAAGGCTAAAAGAAAAATCAAGCTCCTCTAAAAAAGCATCTAGTTTTTGCTTAGTGATGTTTTGCATGACCACAATATGCGCCCAATCGTCCAGCACTGCCAAATGCCACTTGGTGATCGCCCTCTTTGATGGTTTGGCAAATACTACAGTATTAGAAAAAGCATTAAGTACACAGGTATACTGTCTTAACTGTAATTGCTGATAAAGGTATTGAGCATTTAAAATGCAAGTTTCAGCTTCGGTAGTAAAACCAACACGACCTCTAGTTTTTAAGGCGTACCACAAAATTAAACTAGAATGACCGTTTCTAGAACCGAGAATAGTTGTATTGCGAAACTACTTCCTCTTTTGTTGGTGATAGCAGAAGTCCGGCGCGAACTTTGCAGTTTTTAACTGTAGCTGCTTGGCTAATTCCGGTAGTGTTTTTAGGTGGCTCTTGGGTATTGCTGACTTTAGCTCCTAATTCTACCTATGGCAGCGATACATTTTTAAATCTATCAACCGCATCTCAACACTTTTGGGGTAATTCGGCTTCTTTTGTTGTCACTTTATTAATATCTTTTTCTTGTCTGCTCAGTTGTACTACTGGCGTTGCCAACTCGCCGCGCATTTTGTACCAACTAGCTTTAGACAAACAATTATCGCTAGTCTTTGCAGTGGTGTCTCCTCAAGGTGTTTTAGAACCTGCTTTAATACTTACCTTTTTTATTAGTTGCCTGTGTTTAGCTTGGGGAGATGTAGCTCAAATTATCGCCATAGCGGGAACAGCTTATTTATTAGCAATCATGGGTCTGCACCTAGGGCTATGGTTGCGTCGAGATGCTCCAGAAGTGCGCTGGGGTAGGCTGTCTCTAGTTTTTTTTGCTAGTTGAAGCTGTGGTTTTGGTAGTCGGCGGTACGCTGTGGAGTTGGCAAGATTTAGTCGGAGGACTTGCAATTGGGATTGTAACTATATTTGTATATGCAGCATAAGGCGGACTACTCTTGCTCCCTTTCATCTCCAATGGTGGCTTCAGCGTCACCAGTATAGATAAAGCAACTTTAAAGATTTTGTTATCGCTTAAGTAGTTATTTTAATTTTATTAGTTTGTGGCGCTACTACTAGCGGTTGGGCAATTGGCAGACATTTGCATCACAGTTTTAGCCACCAAAGCGCCAATTTGTTGGTCATACTATTGGTGACGCTATCGTTTATATTGATCGCGATCGCTTGCTGGACGACTTTACCTCAAATTGTCGCCCTCGATGCCCACAAGCAAGCAAAAAATCTCTTGAGTGCTGCTTTAGATACCTTTCCCGATTCGATTTTAGGGCTATCAGAGAATGGCATTATTCGCCAAGTCAACCCGCCAGGAGAAGAAATATTTGATACTCAAATTCAGCATTTAATCGGGCAACATCTGCATCAATTTTTGCCAAATTTAGTCGGTAAACCGCCGTAGTGGGCAAATAGAAGCGAACAAATAGTTCAAGTTCGCCAGCAGACGCGCATTTTAAATGTAAGTATTTCTAGTCCCTCACCCCAAAGATTTCCTGAATATGTAGCAATTTTACGAGCTATAACCGAGCGCAAACAAGCTGAAGCCGATATGCGTATTAATTTAGAAAAAGAAAAAGAATTAAACTTGTTAAAGTCGCGTTTTGTCACCATGGCATCCCATGAATTTCGCAGCCCCCTAACTACGATATTGTCTTCGGCAGAATTAATTGACAAGTACGGTTTTAAGTAGACACAGGAGAAAAAAATCCAACATCTGCTATGAATTTAATCTAGCGTCAAACACAGGACGCAATTATTAAATGACATATTGTTAATTCGTCAGGCAGAAGTGGGAAGACTATAGTTTAAGCCCCACGAAATTGATTTAAACCAATTTTGCCGCGACTTAATAGATGAAATGCAAATTAGTACCCTGAAACACACAATAGTCTGGAATAGCGAAAATAACCCGATAACTGCTTGCTTAGATGAAAAACTGCTGCGACAAATTTTGAGTAATTTACTTACAAATGCGATCGAGTATTCTCCTCAAGGTGGCATCGTTCATTTTGAGTTGATTTGTACAACCCAGTCGGCAATTTTTCGCGTCCAAGGTTCAGAAATTGGCATTTCACTTTCAGAGCAAGCCAGCTTATTTGACTCTTTTTATCGAGCCAGTAATGTCGGCACAATTTCCGGTACCGGATTAGGGCAAGCCATTGTCAAGAACTCTGTAGACTTGCAGGGCGGCTTAATTGCTGTAGAAAGTGAAATTGATGTGGGTACGACGTTTACAGTTACACTCCTGTTAAATCAAATCCTATACACTTATGACAAAAATTTTAGTAATTGAAGACGAGCAGTTAGTTAGAGAAAATATTTTAGACTTGCTAGAAGCTGAAGGTTTTGATGGCATTGGAGCCGAAAATGGTCATGTAGGGGTAACTTGGGCATGGGATTGCACACCCGATTTAATTATTTGCGATGTGATGATGCCAGAACTTGATGGTTACGAAGTTTTGAAGCTACTCCACAAAGAACCCGTTACTGCCACAATTCCGTTTATTTTTCTTACAGCCAAAGCCGATAAAAGCGATTTTCGTCAAGGAATGCAGCTAGGAGCAGATGATTATATAACTAAACCCTTTACTAGCGCTGACTTGTTAGGAGCGATCGCCGTGCGGTTAGAACGCAAAGCAGCGACAGTTAGGCAATCGGAGAAAAAATTAGAAGAATTGCGTAAAAGCCTTACCAATAAGCCAAAATATACCAGCACGGCAGTTTTTGATAACGAGTTTGCCGCCCTCAAGCAGTCTCAGTTTACTGGGCAGCTATCGGTTAAAGCAGAGGGAGGCGGAGAGCAGCAGTGGATATTTTACCTTTACTTGGGAAGGCTTTTGTATGCCACAGGTGGAACTCATCCCATGCGGCGTTGGCAGCGAAATATATCAACTTACTGCCCGCAAATCGAGCGTTATCAAGAAAATATGCCGATAGATGCAGATTCGCCCGCAGAATATCAATTATTGAATTTATGGCTCGATCGCCAACAAATTAGTAGAGAGCAAGTAGCCCAAGTAATTCGAGCGATCGTCTAAGAAATATTGTTTGATAGTATGCAGGCAAAACAATTAAGCTATCAAATCGAACCAAAAGAAAATTTGTTTCCAGCGCAACTATTATTAATTGATGCCGACGCAGCGACGGCGGCAGCGAGGCAAAGTTGGCAAATCTGGCAAAGCGCCAATTTTAGCGAAATATCTCCCAATCAAGCACCAATTATTAACCGACTAGAATAATTAAAGCAAAAAGTTTCGGTAGCTGCCTATCGACAGCTAACAGTTTTACTCAACGGACAGCGTAGTTTGCGAGACTTGGCTTTACAAAGGAAGCGTCAAGTTGTGGAAGTGACTTCTTCTTTGCTGCCCTACATTCAGTCTGGCGTAGTAGAGTTGACCGATACTACCGATGTGCCGATTTTAAGTGCGACCACACCTCCAGATTCTTCTAGTCTAGACGCAACTTCATCGCCCCAGTTTTTGATCGCCTGTATTGATGACAGTCGGTTGGTTTGTCAGACAATGGAGAAGATTTTAACTCAATCAGGCTATCAGTTTGTAGCCATAGATGACCCGCTCCGAGCTTTAGCAACGCTGCTTAGTCGCAAACCAGATTTAATCTTTTTAGACTTAGTAATGCCTAACCTTAATGGTTATGAAATTTGCGCTCGTTTACGCAAGATTCCTACCTTTAGCGATACGCCAATTGTAATTTTGACTAGCAATATTATCGATCGCGTCCGAGCAACGGTAGTAGGCTGCTCTGATTATTTAAGTAAACCGATAAAATCTGAAAGCGTACTATCAGTTATTTCTAAGCACCTATCTTGTGCGATCGCTACCCAGCCAGAGTCGGCAATCTAAATTCGGCGTACTTGGCAAGACTTCCGCTCGCGGTCTAGTTGGGGTTCTTGCCAGGAAAAGGCAAAATGACTAACACCGCGCACTTGGGGTGCAATGGTGCGAATTGCTTGCATTTGCGCTTCTAAAGACGGGCGGTTAGAAATTGATTTACCCCAAACTCCAGCGATCGCCGGAATGACATTAGCTTCGGGAGTCTGCTTTGTAACTTTCTGCACTAAAGCTGCAATACAAGCCGCGTTACCGCAGTTAGCGTAAGCCATGGCGTGCCACTCTAAAGTTGTGGGAAACCGATGCCAAGGTTGCAAGCGCGAGTCGTAACCTTGACCCACGGTTTGATTGGCATCGGGGAAAAATACCGCTCCTGCCTTGATTCCTTGGCGCTGTACGGGCCAAGCGGCGACGGCTAAAAAGTCTAAAATTCCTTGAATTGCATGGGCTACGCTCAACTGCCACAACTCCCATTGCAGGCGCGGCTGCCTTTGGGCGGCACTAGGTAAAACGATCGTCTTTGGGGTTGGCAACGATGGTATATCTTCTTTTGGTGAAGCTATGACGGGCGGTAGAGCGGGGGGGGTGCGTCCTTGCCACAATGGTTCGCCTTCAGTAGGATACCGTTGGTCTACGGCGGCTACATCGGCTACAGATATAGAGCCTTTTTTGGCATAGCGCCCAATTAGTTCTGCGCCTTTGGAATTTAGCGCCCGTTTGGATAAAGCTTGTTGGGCTGCATCGCCATAAATCCATAAGTCTTGGACTTTAGTAATTACAGAATTAGCCCCTAAGCCGCGTGGATAGCGGACGTAATCAAACAACACTCCATCGGGGCGACGACGAGCAACTTCGTTGACTAACTGGTAATAGTCTCTTTTTGCCTGCAAATTGTAAGGATCGATAAAAACTTGACTTTCATTATCAACGAAATATAAGCTTGTTTGCCCTTTGCCATTACGAGCTAATACCGACTGGCGATCGCTTCTTTGGCCGTAAGAATAGCCAAAATTCATCATAAACATCCAAGCGTAAACTTTTAAGCCCCGCTCGCGACCTTTTTGAATGGCTTGAGCCAGTAAATCCACTTTTTCGCTGCCGGGGGTACGCACAACTGAAGGCCAAGCTGTACTATTGGCTCCCATCGGTAGCAATACTTGTCCGTCGGCAAACACTTCAACGTAAACTTGGTTATAGCCTCGGTTGATAATCCGATCCATAATTTCGTCTAGTCTGCCTGGTTGTAAATCGCAAGGATATAACCGCAGCCAAATTGCTTGAATTTCAGGCCAAGATTGATTGCGACATTGTTGGAGTTGCTGGGAGTGTTGATTTACCAGCCCTTGATAGCGACTTAGAGCTTCCCTATCGCCCTTTAGCGAGGCTTGAAGTAAATTTTGTTTTTCTTGCTTTGCTGATTCTGCTAACTGGCAGTAGGCAGTAGTTTGAGCTTTTGCTGGGTAGAATCCAAAATTAGTCGTAATTAGACTACTTGTAACAATTGTAGCGATCGCATTTCGCCAAGGAAGTATAGTTTTTTTTTGTTTCACAGAATGATTAATCATGCCCAAAAGCATAAATAAAGGATGTATTAAAGTCTTAATTTAATTAAGCTCACTTTAACCCAAGGTTGCTTATTAAACTATGCCAACTGCCTTTATTTAAATAAATTGCCTAGAATTAACATTTACAGTCATTGAATAATAACTGCTTGCTCTAGAACAAAATTTATCCGTCAGTCAGTAGTCAGCAATTGGTAAGTTTTCATCTGCATTTTACTGACTGTTACAACCTAGTCTAAGTTTCTGGAATTCATAAAACTAAACTAGCCACCTCTAGAAAGACTTGTTTCTACTTGCTTAAATTCTTGTTGCAGCCGTTGCTTGAGTTTTTGGGGTACGGGGCGGTTGGGATAAGAACTATAATGTCCAGCTAAAGAATTTAATGCTGTCCGCATAGTAGTAAAAGAATTGAGGACCGCAACGGATGTATCTCTCTGATAGCGGGCAGAGAATTCATTAATTTTTTCTCGCGCTACGGCTTGAGACTGAGCTTTTTCTGGATCGTCTTCCGACAAATCTAGGGCGGTTCTCAGAGTATTTACTACGCTTAAAGTATCTTGGCGATAATCTCCGCTTAAGGAAGTAGAGCTATTACTAGAACAGCCTATTAAGCCAATGACTGCAACTAAAACCAAGGCAATCAGACGCGACCAGTAGCGCTTCATAAGTTTTTAAGTAAGTAGATGTTAAATCAACGTCTATCCTATCAGTGATTGGTGCAGTGGTGATCGTTTTGTCCTAGGGAGGAAGTGAGAATTTTAGGTGTTTGCGAGTTAGGAGGCAGGAAAGGATTGCAGAAAGAGGACATAAAATTATATTCAAATTCAGCAACACCCAGGTTTGATAGTTTTAATTGGATGATAAAGAGTATCTCTTTGCTGATATGGGCGATTATTCAGGGCAGAAATTGCCTTTTGGAGAGTTTCTACTTCCATGCACGTACCACCTACCGCGCCGGCCATTGTTGTGATATGTTCTTCCATCAACGTACCACCGATATCGTTACAGCCCCAGTTGAGCGCTTCTATTGCCCCATTTAATCCTAGTTTTACCCAGCTTGGTTGATGGTTGGGAATCCAATTGCCCAGCATAATTCGCGCTACTGCTGTGAGTAATAAAGCATCCTCTATAATTGGTTGATCCCGTCCTACCCGCTTACGTAGAGGCTTAGGGGCTTCTTGTCCGACAAAAGGTAGCAAAATAAATTCGCTGATGCTGGCAGGGTAGTCTTTTTCTAAGGCGGATTGTTGCAGACTTCGCAATTTTTCTAAATGCTCTATTTGCTGTTCGGGGGTTTCAATATGCCCAGAGAGCATAGTGCTAGTTGTGGGTAAACCTAGTTGATGAGCGGTACTGACAATTTCTAGCCAAGTGGCTGTATCGGTTTTTTCTGGGCATAAAATGCGCCGCACTTCATCGTTTAATACTTCCGCCGCCGTACCGGGCATGGAATCTACACCCGCGTCTTTGAGGGCAGCAATAACATAGGCGTAACTAAGCTTATCCTCTTTAGCAATAAATTGAACTTCTTGCGGAGAAAAAGCGTGAACGTGGAGTTGAGGATACTTGCCCTTGATAGTTGCAACTAAACGTAAATAATAATTTAAACTTTGCCCGTTGATTTTAGCTGCTGGGTTTAATCCTCCCTGCATGCAAATTTCTGTAGCATTGCGCTCTACAGCATCAGTGGCTTTGGCTAAAATTTGTTCCCAATCTAACCAGTAAGAACCCTCAGCGTTAGCATCGCGCCTGAAGGCACAGAAACTACAATGTTGTTCGCAGATATTTGTATAGTTAATATTGCGGTTGATTACGTAAGTGACAGTATCGCCTGCTTGACGATGACGAAGCTTGTCGGCGGTGTATTTGATTGCAGACTTTACCCCAAGATCGGTCTGCTTTAATAACATTACTCCTTCTTGGGCTGACAAATTGGCTCCATTCAGGGTATTTTCAAGAATTGACTCAATAGTTTTAGTCGTCACGAGGCATCCAATAAATAACTTCTGCTCTATCTCTAATTTTGTCAGAAATATCCGCCGCAGGTAAATGTTGGTAAAATGCCTCCGCAGTCAATCAGACTATATTGCTAATTGAATAGGTCAGATAATTTACCGAAAAAATGGTGAGGCGTGAAACTTAAAACTTGTTTGCTGCTGCTACTGTGGACAACTATAGCCCTGGGTTTGCGTTTGCTTCAACTTACAGTTAAGTCGCCTTGGACGGATGAATTTTCGACTTTGGTGTTTAGTTTGGGTAATAGTTATCGCACTGTTCCTTTAGACAGCGCGATTTCTGTTGACGAACTATTACAACCATTACAGATCAATCCCTATGCTGGTATTAATCAAGTTATTCACAACTTACTTACTGAAAGCAACCATCCACCGCTTTACTTTATGTTGGCTCATTGGTGGATGAAATTATGGTCTGCCGATAGCGGTTTAGTTTCCTTGTGGGTAGCTAGAAGTATTAGTGCTATATTCGGTGCGTTGTCTGTTCCAGCAATTTATTTACTAAGTGCTTTTGCTTTTCGATCTTCTTTAGTTGGACAACTTGCGGCGGCGATGATGGCGGTTTCTCCCTATGGCATTTTTTTAGCTCAAGAAGCTCGTCATTACACTTTAGCTATTTTGTGGGCGATCGCTTCTTTCGGTTGCTTAGTTGCTGCTACAAGACATATTCAATATCAAACGACATTACCTTTTTATACGGCTATAACCTGGATAGTAGTCAATATTTTGGGCATTGCTACCCATTACTTTTTTGTATTAACTCTGGCGGCGGAAGGTTTGGTATTGCTTATTTGGCAATACCGCCAAAAGAATAAAGCTTTTAGCTCTCCCTGGGGGCAAATTTACGCTGTTGCAGCGAGTACGGCTATCGGCGGGATAGTTTGGCTGCCAATATTTTTACAAAATAATAGCAAGTTGACTGAATGGATTGAAAATGGTGAAAACTCGAACATTTTGGCGCTATTCAATCCCATTTTTCAACTAATAGGTGCTTGGATTCCGATGCTGTTGTTGCTACCTATCGAAGCTTCGGCAATATCAGTAGTTATTGCTTCGGGTTTAGGGATGCTAATTTTCTTAATTTGGGCTGTTCCCTTACTCAAACGCGGCTTTATCACTAATTTGCGCCAACCAAAAACTCGTGTAATTACTAAGGTATTTGCCGGAATTGTCGGCAGTGCGATCGCCATATTTTTGTTTTTCACCTACATTTTAGGTATAGACCTTACTCGTGGCGCTCGATACAACTTTGTTTACTTCCCAGCGGTTATAGTTTTAGTTGCAGCTAGTCTAGCGGTTTGTTGGCATCCGGCAAAAATAAATAAACGCAAATTAAATAATTTATTTTCTGGCAAAACCGCCATAGCTTTAATTTGGCTGCTAGGATTAGTTAGTGCAATTAGCGTTGTTTATAATTTGGGCTATCAGAAGTATTATCGCCCCGATTTATTTGTGCAGTTAGTGCAAAAAAACAGTTCTTCTGTACCAGTTTTGATTGCTACAACTCATAAAACCCACGTCCAAACAGGCGAAATGATGGGAATTGCTAGAGAATTTAAACTTGCTAAAATCCAAACTAATCCGCAGTTTCTTTTAGCTCATCAATCTCTTAATCCTTATACTTCTACAACTGCGTTGCAAAATACTATAAGTCAGAAACCACTACCTTTTGACTTATGGTTAGTGAACTTTTATGCCCCCGTAGAAGCAATCAATAGGTGCTATACAGATACTGATAGTAATCTAGAAAATAACTTAGAAGTTCCTGTAGATGGCTACAATTACCAGCTTTATCACTGTCAGCATAAGTAGTTAGGACATAATTTTCTATTTTTGCAAAAAATTTGTTCTTTCAGATTGGGGAACGCTGACTGGAGACAAACCAGCGATCGCACGGAGATTTTGGCAGCGAATCAAATCAACAAAGTTTAAACCCGAACGCTTTTCAATTTGTGCCACAACTTCTATGGCTGACAACAAATGTTCTGCCGCCTCTGTTTCTGAATAACCGCGCCTTTGGGCTACCTTGATGGCTGCTTCATCGGCTGCTAATTCTACTTTAGCACTACTACTATTGCGCCAAATTTGAGCTACAGAAAAAGCACTTAATCCTATACCAATAACCACACCCACCGGATCGCCTTGCACTAATTCTACCGTTGCCCCCAATAGCCCAGCTAATCCCACCCCTTGATAAACATCTGGTTTAAACCATTTAATCCCTGTAAGCCAGCTAATACTACTTAATAGCAACAAATCTCGTTGGGGTTTAGACAATCGCCGCCACAGGTCAAAATTAATATATACTTGCCGTTGCTGCTGCCAAGGAAGCGGTAAAGGAGTGTCAATTATCTGCCTTTGCTCTGGTTTACTAACAATTTTGGTAATCATTCGCCCCGAAGCAGGCATCAAATCTAATAGGCGGCGAATTTCAGCGTTTTGCTCCATAATAAATAGTTTTTGTGCGATCGCAAGCTAATTAATATCTCCATACTTAACACCCTACACCCTTTTGAGGCTTTGCTTTGGGAGCAAACAGTTACAAAGCGCTAGATAGTTTACTAATTGTTTGCGCCTGTTCTACCGTAACTTCAACAAGTTGGCTATTGGTTTGTGCCTGAGTGCGAGATAATTCGCTAATAGTCTTTGCTTGTTCAATTAAAGTGTCTGCTAGTTGACGATGGACTTGCATCTGCTCTTGAAACATTGACTGTAGGTCAGCGATTTTATCTGCTAATTGATTAATTCTGTTTGCTTGCTCTAAAATTACTTCTTTTAAACCAGATTCCGTTTCTAATTGGCTGGGAAAGTCCTTAGCTTGGCTTGGGGAGGTTAAAAATTTGTTTATAGGTATGACATTACTTTTGGGAATGCGATCGCTTAAAGTTAAATATTTAACTAGCTTTTCCGTGTCTTCGTCTTTTAAATAAGACGGAATTTTGTTTAAGGGTGGATTAAGATAGTTAATCAAAATTGTTTCAATCCGTCGCAACGCCAAAGAATCCCTTTCAGTCAGCCAAGCAATCTTGACATCGCCAAAAGCTTTCAGTACCGGAAGCCTGTGATGACCTTTCAAGTGATCTTGAATATTAATCGATCTACCTATATACAAAACTCTACCTTGGGATGACAGCGCAAAATAAACTCCCGCACAACTTGGCAGTTTAGCTTTATCAGCTAAAAGGAGGCTAGGAAGCGAAGCAAGATCGAAACACTCTGGCGCAAGGGCGGACGACGACATTGTTTATACCTCAAGGGAGCTTAATGTATTATAAATTCTTGTAGTGACGCAAGACATTGCGCCCTGACAACCTTCGTTAGAAGATGCTCGACACCTCAATTTACAGTAGTTAAGATGTAAGTCTGCCTTGCATTCCTTCTTTATTTCAATATTTCATTATATGGATGATTCAGAGCGTTTGTCAGAAGAAACTGCGATCGCATCTATTGACGCAGTGCTTAAACAATTAACAAGTCGCTGGACAAGTTTAAAAAAAGCAAGAATTGATTTAAATTTTAAGACAGTGAATCAATCCCTTGGGGGAGTGAATGAAAATATTAAACAACTATCAATCAGTTGGGATGAGTGTCAACCAACTATTAAAACTGCTATCCAAATCGAGCAGAATTTTGTGCTATCAAAAGACTACGCACCACAAGTAGAGCAAGCTTTGAGGGATGTAGGAATTCCAATAAAAGGTGAATTCCCTAGCTATGAATTTTCTCCATTTAAGCTGACATTTTTTCTCGATAGTGGTTACGTCAAGCTTGGTATGGGACGAAAATCCCAACAAAACAAGGCTTTAGCACCAAAGGCGATCGCATTATGGGTAGCAAAAGAATATCAACGAATAGTTCACAGCAAGTTTAATGCTGAACAATTTGGTCAAGAATTATTTACTGCTTATGAAATACTCAATAGACAAAATCTAACTAAAAGCTGTGTAGTCTGGGGACATCCCATTGAAATCAAAGAAATATACAAATTATTAACTTTAAAAACTTCAGCAAAACAAGACTACCCTGAAGCACTTTTTTCTTACGATTTAGCCCGATTAAAAGAGCAGTTTGACGTTTCCCACAACGGTTATAGATTTGAATTTGTACCTTCTCGCAATCAATCTAGCGGATTACTTTTAGTTAGTAGCAAGGGACAAGAAAGCAGAATTGGTAGCCTAGCCATCCACGACAAGAGCGATCGCTAAATTATAATTGTTTAGATATATGCAAATTGATGAATTCGATATTGAAGCTATCCGCTCTGGTCAGCCACCCTTAAACCCTCAATTCTTGACAGCGATGACTCTAGGGAGCGAGCTATGGTTAGAGCGATTTCAAGAATATTATCTTGCTAATTATATTGCTAGTGGAGGTAGTAAAATTAAAGTTTTAGTAGGTAGTGCTGGTAGCGGCAAAACCCATTTAATTCACTGCATTCGACAAAATGCTAAAACCTTAAACTACGAAACCGTATACCTTTCAGCACGAGATTATGATGACTATCGCCTCAATAATCTACCTGGTTTGTATCGCGCTATAGTTCAACAAATTGATAAAGAAAAAATTGTCAGAGGACTTTGTTGCAGTGTTGCTAAACAATTAGGCTACGCCACAGATAAGTATGACGGTACAACCTTATTTTTACATCTTTTAATTGACGACACAAAACTCCCCCGTAATGAAGCGATAAAAAAGATTGAAAGGGCAGCTTCGGAGGTTTTTGGCGATGTAGATTTTGGCTCGTCTTTTACAGCCTTTGCCTACCGCATTATTGACAATCACATGATTAAGGGCAATGAAAAAGATGTTGATTTAGCTTTAAAGTGGCTAAGTGGGCATAAGTTAGAACGTTATGAAAAAAAAGATTTACTTTTATTTGAACAACTGCAAAGAGTCAATGCTAGATATTGGTTAAATTCTCTCATTCGGCTCTTAAAAATTGCTGGAATGACGGGTTTAGTAGTAGCAATTGACGACTTGGAAGTAATGACCGAACGTTCTCAAGAAACAGGCAAATTTATCTACTCGCCTAATGCAATTAAAGATGTTTGCGAGCTTTTTCGTCAACTAATTGATGATGCGGAATTGCTCAACAACTTTCTGCTGATACTAGCAGGACGACGAGAAATAATTGAGGATGAAAAACGCGGCTTTGTCAGCTATGACGCTTTGTGGATGCGGTTGCAAACGGGATTAGTGCAAAAAAAGTTTAATCGTCTTGCAGATATGGTAGATATGGACGCTCACGTAGAGGTTAATGGTCAAAATTTTCCCGATCGCGTTCAAACTCAATTACGTCAGCTATTGATAGAGATGGGTGTACAACTGCAATATCATGGTTTCCCGGACGATTTAAGCCAACATAGCAATTTACGCAAAAGAGTAATGGAAGTTGGCACAATGATTCCAAAGGGAGTTTAAATAATGCAAAAGTATGATGACCGCCGCCGGAGGGCGATTTCCGTAGTAGAATCTTTAAGGTCTGGTATTCCAAGTCGTGCTTCTACTAAAGAATTAGCAGACTTACGACCATCCTTAACCGAACCGATTAAACAAGATTTAGCAAAACTCGCTCAAGATAATATTCCCAAAGGTAGGTTAATCTGGGGCGCTTATGGCCAAGGAAAAACTCATGCCCTAACTACTATCGAACATTTAGCCCTGGACGCTGGATTTGCCGTCAGTCGGGTTTCCCTTAGTCGTGAAGTATCGTGCTACCATTTATTTAACTTCTATGGGCGGGTAGCTTCAACAATTCGTACCCCAAACTCGCAGATACTTGGCATTGGGCGACTTCTCAATAAAAAAGCTTCGGGAGACTTACCCAGTAGTAAAATTCAAGATCGTAACCGCTATATCCATCCCCTACCTGCCATTATCCTTGAAGATTACTTTTATACTACTGGCGAGGAGCAAGATTTGCTTTACGGCGACTTGATGGGAACTCGGTTAGCTACGCCAGAATTGAAACGAATTCACCGTGCTTGTCGAGAAGAAACGTTACCTAAATTTGAGTTAACCTTTGGAGTCAAAAAACATGGTAGTGCGTACTTCGGGGTGATGGCAGATGTCTTCCAATGGTGCGGTTACAAAGGCTGGGTAATTTTAATTGACGAGGTAGAACTAATTGGGCGCTTGGGTAAAGTTGGGCGGCTTGATGCTTATCAAAACTTAAATTGGCTGCTGAATTGGTCTAATAAAATGTCTTATCCAATTTATACAGTGGGTGTGGTGGCATCAAGTCTCAGGAACGATGTATGGTTTAGTAGCGACCGCGTTCAGAGTGCTAAGAGCGATCGCACTCAAATCCCAGAGTTGGCTGGTCAAAAGTTTGGGCAGCAAGAGGAAGCAGAGATGAATAATTTTTTCGACCTCGCTATTAGCAAGCAATGCCTAACTACTGAACCTTTATCTCAAGATGAACTGAGTAAATTACTAGAAAGTTTGGTAAAACTTCATCAAGTTGCTTATGATTGGGACGCTCAATTGGACGTTGTTAATTTAATCGAGCATATCGGCAACCAACCTGTACGCACTCATATCCGAGCTGCTTTAGAAGTTTTAGACATTAACTACACTGATAAAGAAATTATTATCCCTAAAGCAACTAATTTGATAGAGGGTTCTATTGAGGAAGAAGACGGATTTTTTGCAGAAGACAACCCCCAAACTTAATAAATGACAGATTTTTATTGAGGAAAATTATAAAACCGTTTAAAGTGAAAAGTAAACGATAAACTTCAACGCATGGATGCTTTTGCGCCAACTCCGCCAGAATGGACGGCTACCGCCACTCACGCTCATCAATTTTGCTGTCCCAATTGCCTTTCAAGTAGCCGAGAAGCCGAACAAGTCTGGCTAAATCGACGTTCTCCGGTAATGACTGACAACTATCGCCGTAAATGGCAAGAATTTTATCAATGTCACTGTGGTTTTGTGTGGTGGGCTTGGAGTAGCGATCGCCCGCCATCAAAATACGATCGAGAACAAAATCTTTAGTTGCAATTGCAGTAATTTCTATGCTAAAGTAACAAAGGTTAAAATAAATGGCTCAGTAGCTCAGTTGGTTAGAGCGCGGGACTCATAAGCCTGAGGTCGGCGGTTCAAATCCACCCTGAGCCATAAAAATTCAGATAAAAATCAAAGTAAAAACTAGAGCATCCTCTCTTAGGGTTATAGGAGGCTCAACAACTCGATTGTTTGAGACTGTGTAAAAATCCTGCTTTCTTGCTTTTTGATACCATCTTTCAGCTTCTATTCGATCTACAGATAGACCTGGCTCCCCGATTGTTAAAATTGTTCCTAAGTTGTTTGATGCTACGCCATAGCCCTGAGCGGCTGATTTTTTATACCAATTAACTGCCTCTAAAACATTCCTCTCTAAACCAAGACCTAAGTGATAGATATTGGCGACTACACATTGTGCTTCAGCGTCTCCCCGCTCGGCAATCGGTTTTAATAATTTAAAGGCATGATGATAATTTTTAGCTTCAAAAGCAGCTAAACCTGCTGTTAAATTTGACATTATAGCTAAACTCCTGTTTCTAAATAAGTTGCGATCGCTTTCCCTCAAAATTGAATATCATGCCAGTGGCGGATTAATTCGGCAACAGACCAAGCTTGAGAAACCGCACCTTGAGGCGCATGAGGCGGATTACCATCAAAAATCTCGGAAATTGAGCCAATACAACCAGAATTGTGCAGATGCTCTAAAAAGGGTTGCTTGCTTAACGGAAGTGTTTTTAGTGGGTAAAAACGCTGCCATGCACGGATAAAAGCGCCAATTAACCACATCCAAACCGTACCTTGATGATAAGCAAGATCGCGATGGTAAGAATTTCCCGCATAGTTACCTATATATTCAGGGTCGACGGGGTCAAGGCTGCGTAAACCATAGGGCGTAAGTAGGCGATTTTTTGCTACTTCTATAATGCTTTTTCCTTGGGTTTCACTAAATCCACAGTGATGCAGAGATAGCGCTAAAACTGCATTAGGACGGATTTGGGCATTAGGGCGATCGTCTGGCGCAATTAAATCGTATAAGTAACCGTTAACTGGATTCCAGAACTTTTGCAAAGAATCTTTTACTTGTTGGGCTTGGGTGGTGTAATACTGAGATTGCCTAAGATAGCGATCGCTTTGTTCAATCTCAAATAACCGCTTTGCCCAATGGCTAGACCAACATAACGCCGAATACCATAGGGCATTAATTTCTACAGGCTTACCGCGCCTTGGAGTTACTGGCTGACCGTCAATCACGGCATCCATCCATGTTAAAGCTACATCCGGCGCATCCCAACAGAGCAGGCCATCAGTTGCATCTACTTGGATATTGTATTTTGTGCCAGCAGTAAAGGCTTTATAAATTTGCCGAACGGTGGGATATTGTTCAACTAAAAAATCCCAATCTTGAGTAGCTTCTAGATACAAACCTAACGCTTCAATCCACCACAGCGTTGCATCCAGACTGTTATAAAATGGTTCGCTATTGGTATCGGGAAAAGCGTTAGGTATCAAACCATCTTGGCAATAACGTCCAAAAGTTTGCAGTAATCCTTTGGCTAAATCAAACCGCTTGGTAGTTAAAGCAAGTCCTGGTAGGGCAATGAGCGTATCGCGTCCCCAATCGTTAAACCAATGATAGCCAGCGATCACACTAAATCCTTTAATTGACTGACGATAAACTATAAAACTATCTCCAGCTTTTAGTAATGGCAGCAATTCAGAGGTTGCGCAAAACAATTGCTTAAATCTGTTTTGTTGGGCAACTAATGCGTCATCAAAGTCTCGCTCTTTAAGTAATGGCGCGTCGCGAGAGCCTAAGTTTGCTTCGATAGTTAAGCTTTCTCCTGGTAATAATTTTACGGTCAGGTAGCCTGGACTATGCAAGTCTTCGACTTCGCCTAATCCCCGTTTAGTTTCTTCAATTAGTTTGTAATCCCAATACCATAAGGGGTAAGCTTGATACTCTCCTTTCGTCCACTGCAATTGCCAAAGAGTGCCAATTTGTCCTGGTCTAATTGCTTGCAAATAAAGCTGATTTTGTTTGACTAATTGAGAAAATTGTAAATTAGGTTCGGCGCGTTGCTGGTGGTGAAAATTGCGATCGCTAACCATCAATCGCAACCGTAAAATTGCGGCTTCTTTTCCTTCGTAGCGGTATTGAATTAAGACTCGATGCAAATATTTTTCGGCAATTTCTGCTTCGTGAGGCATGATGATTTGTCTAGTCAATTGCCAATCATCTTCACCCCATACCCAAGTTGGTATTGGTTCAATGGTAAAAGAGCGCAACAGCTTGTAGCCCAAGGGTTCTACTATCCCACTTCCCCAAAAATTTGTCCCTAATCCCCTCGTTTCCCCATTTACTTCTAAGCTTGCTTCTAAATGGGAAAATAATAAGGTGCGACTTCTTGGGGGATTAAGCGCTGCTACTAACCAACCGTGATAAGTCCGCGTTCTAGCATCGCTTACCGTTCCACTAGCAAAACTTCCTAGCCCATTGGTTAGCAGCCATTCTCTTGTATCTAAATCGCCCATTTGCTACTCAAAATCGTTATGACTATGATATAGTTGTAACAGTTCGTAAATAATCAATTATTTCACGTCCGGGTAAAATTTAGCTAATTATTGCCCGCAAACAGATTGAAAAAACGTATAAGTTATTAAGGAGAACTAATTTAATGCCTCTAAGTTACGCAGCCGAAGGATGCTTGAGAGTTGGTCAAACAGCGCCAGATTTTACCGCCACCGCCGTATTTGACCAAGAATTTAAGACAATCAAGCTATCTGACTATCGTGGCAAATACGTCATTTTGTTCTTCTATCCCCTAGACTTTACCTTTGTTTGCCCTACAGAAATTACAGCTTTTAGCGATCGCTTTGACGAATTCAAAGCCATTGGTACAGAAGTTTTGGGAGTTTCGGTAGATAGCGAATTTTCACACTTAGCATGGATTCAGAGCGATCGCAAATCCGGCGGTGTGGGCGACTTAAATTATCCTCTAGTCTCGGATATCAAAAAAGAAATTAGCGCCGCTTACAACGTCCTCGATCCTGAAGCAGGGGTTGCTTTGCGTGGTTTGTTTATCATCGACAAAGACGGAGTAATTCAACACGCTACCATCAATAACTTGTCCTTTGGACGGAGTGTAGATGAGACATTGCGGACATTGCAAGCAATTCAGTACGTGCAATCTCATCCTGACGAAGTTTGTCCCGCAGGTTGGCGACCCGGCGACCAAACAATGGTTCCCGATCCTGTCAAGTCAAAAGTATTTTTTGCTTCGGTGTAAGTCTCGTTAAGTAACAATTAAACTGAAGAAACGCCCCAATGCTATGAGATTTAATATCCGCAGCTTATTGGGGCTTTATTATTATCAGGAGATAACTATTTATGCTGACTTCTAACGATTTTAGCGGTTTATTAAATGAGCGTTTTTTTCGCAATCTTTTGCCGATTCCCGCCACTAACGATTTGACTATAGGCGAACTAGCACCGGGTTTTACCTTGCCAGATATTACTAATAGTCGCACGGTGAGGTTTTCTGAATACCGAAATAAGCAGCCTGTATTGCTTGCTTTTACGCGCATTTTTACCGAAAAGCAGTATTGTCCGCTTTGCTTTCCCCATATTAAAGCTTTAAATGAAAACTACGAAAAGTTTACAAGCCAGGGTGTAGAAGTTTTATTAATTGCCAGTACCGACGAACAACAAAGTAAAACAGTTATTAAAGATTTAAAGCTGAAAATGCCTTTACTTAGCGATCCTACTTGTCGAGTGTTTCACTCATATAAACTAGGTCAAGCTTTAGGAGCGCCGTTACCAGGGCAATTTGTTACAGATAAAGAAGGCTTGTTACGTTACAAACATCTGTTTTCCTTTCTTTCTCACAACGCTAGTATAGAAACCTTGCTAAAAAAGATACATTGACCGTAAACCAAAGGTAGTTTTGTGGCTGGGTTAGAATTGTGGCGAGATTATTTGTACTATCTTGAGTAGATGGTTAGAGGGAGCAAGTAAGCTGTAATGAACAAGGAAATAGCTTGATAAAGCCAACGCCACAACAGCTATTAGCTTTATTTCAAGATTCAGTATTTTTAAGTGATGCGTTAAAAAGCATTCATTTGGTGCGTATGGACGAGCGCACCAATAAGCTAGTGATTTTAGCAGAGGAATCAATCGAGATAGAAATTAGCCACAATGGTAGGAGAGAGATTCGATGAGTAATTTAGGATTTATGACATTGGGAGACGATTCCCAAAAACGTCCAGACTTTTCAAGTATGTCTGATACAGACTTAAGAGCTTACGTCCTTGCTCACAGAAAAGACCAATCAGCTTTTTATGCGTATGTAGACCGGATGCACGAACGCCCACCAATTGCCGTAATTGAACCGGAAGACTGGAGCGAAGAACGGATGCAAGAAGCTATAGAGGGAACTAACGATCGCAGCTAAGAGTCCACAACCAAAACTTTTATTAGAAACTTGGACGGAGGAAGTTTACCCCCGTCCAGTAATAACAATCTACAACTTAACTTGCTGTAAATGACTGCGGGGGTTAAAGGTACGAATATCGCGGATTTTTTCATAATACTCGCGCTCTTGGGGGCTAATTTCTTTGGGAGATGCGATCGCAATTTTGACCAATTGATCGCTGCGTCCATCTTTGGCTAAACGCCACCCCTTACCCTTAAGCCGCAAAGATTGACCCGAACGAATCCCCGCCGGAATATTTACTTTTACCGCTCCGTCGGGTGTTGGAACATCGATTGATGCGCCAAGTACAGCTTCATCAGGTGTAATTGAGACTTCACAACTTAAGTTATCTCCATCAAATTGAAAAAATGAATGGGGAAGTACATCTATTTTGAGGTATAAATCCCCTCGTTGTTGGTTTGTAGGGTTAACTTGACCTTTACCGCGTACTCGTACCCGATTACCGGATTTAACTCCCGCAGGAATGCGAACTTCAATCGTTTCCTCTCGCAAACTCAAGCGTTTTTGTACGCCATTAAACGCCTCTCCAAAACTTAGAGAAATAGCTGCTTCTGTATCTTGAGCAGTTTTAGCTGTAGCATTATCAAAACCTGCAAAATCGCCAAAATTATCAAAGCCCCCAAACCCCGTTGCTCCCGGCGTAGGGCGATAACTATAAGACTGTCTACTGCCAGAACCTTTGCTACTAGGCTCGTTGAAGCGTCCTAGTAAGTCGTTGATAAATTCGTCAAAATTTGTATACTTACCAAATTCCACTTCATTAAAGTCAGAATTAGCCTTAGTGCTTCTAGAAGCCCAAGGAGTTTGTCCAGCTTGTCGCCAGTATTGACCAAATTGGTCGTACTTTTGCCGCTTTTCTTTATCTGACAATACCTCGTAAGCCTCACTTACTTCTTTAAACCGGGCTTCTGCTTCCTTATTTCCTGGGTTAACATCTGGATGATATTTACGAGCTAGTTTGCGAAAAGCTTGTTTAATTTCTTCATTGCTGGCAGTTTTGTTTACGCCTAAAATGCTGTAATAATCTTTGAAGTCGGTTGCAGCCATCTACTAGCCTCCTATAGTCCCCATTGTATTCTCTCTAAAATATTGATTTGTTGAGTAAATTTGCTAAAACCTTCACGTCAGTTATAGTCTTTGAGCTTAACCTATCAAAGCTTAAAGCAGCGTCAAGTTCGGTTTTTGCGTGAAAAATCGCCGCAATTTCCGCTCTATTTCCAATTATGCTGGTTTTAAAATCGCTCTTAGCTAAATCTTATCCATGCAAACTAAACTTATTTGGAAGCAAAATAGCCAACAACCTGATAATACCGAGAACCTAGCTTTTATTAGTCAATGGTGGTCTAGTTTAGCTAATAAAAACGTAACTTTAGCCCAAAGATTAATTCCCGACAATGGTGCGTTAGACCAAATTAATTGGGAAGAACAGCGTTTTGATGAATCTTTCACCATAATAAATCCCCAAATTCGCGGGATTACGGTTTATTGGTGCAAATTAAATTCGGCGGACCTCGAACGCAATACTTTGCCTTACCAGCTTGTACTCGATACTCGCCGTCAGCAGTTGTATATATTTCCCAAATCCCAAAATCAGCTAATTATTCGCGTCGGATTACCAGAGGTTTCCTACGAAACGGTAGAAATTACCAACCCAGAAGCCGAATGCAAGCAGATTAGTAACGGCAACTATCTTCTAAATTTACGAGATACCATCCAGCATATTGAAGTTAAGGTTAACCTCACCCCCGAAAACTTGAGTCTATTGCAGCAAAAATTACGGGAATAACTGCAATAAACTATTAGATTCAAAACTTATTTTGTATTGGCTATGGCAAGAGTATTATGTAATATATTTGTGCTGAAGGGTAAGAAAAACCTGATGAAATCCCAAAATACCGCTAATCGAGCGATCGCCCAAGTCCCTACCATCCAGCAGAATAAAACTTTAATTGTTATAACTTGCGCTTCCGCCCTGATTTTATTTATATGCAGCACTTTACGCCATATATTGTTTCGTTCTACGGCTTTTGACTTAGGAATTTTTGACCAAGCTATTTATTTGATTAGTCAAGGAAACACGCCGATTTCCTCGCTAATGGACTTTCATATTTTGGGGGATCATGCAGCTTTTATTTTTTATCCCTTGGCTCTACTATACAAACTTTATCCCAGCGTTTATTGGTTGTTTGCAGTCCAGGGGTTAGGTTTAGCATCAGGGGCTTTGTTTACTTGGTATATTGCCCGTTATCGGGGGGTAAAAGCAGATATGGAGATCGCTATATCTAGTGTTTATCTGCTATATCCTTTAGTTTTTAATGTTAATTTATTTGATTTTCACCCAGAAGTTATTGCTGTACCCGCACTTTTGGGGGCAATTTTAGCAGCACAATTGGGACAAGTTGGCTGGTTTTGTTTGGCTATATTAATAGTTTTGAGTTGTAAAGCAGTTTTATCGTTAACTGTTGTAGCGATGGGATTTTGGCTGTTGATCTTTGAAAAAAAGCGTTGGTGCGGTGCGATCGCGATTTTTGCTGGTATTAACTGGTTTTTAGTTAGCACTCAAGTAATTATCCCTTTTTTTAGCGGACAAGAAGCCGCCGCCGTAGGACGTTACAGCTATTTAGGTAATTCGGTTAAAGACATTGCTCAAAATCTCTTATTAAATCCAGGAGTTGTTTTTGGGAAAATTTTATCGTTAGACAACTTAGGATATTTAGTTTTGCTATTTATACCTATAGCTTGGGGACTTTCCCTTTCTAGCCTCAAACCCTTAATTGGCGCTATACCTTGCATTGCGCTGAATATGCTTGCTGATTATCAACCACAAAAAGATTTAGTCCATCAATACTCTTTGCCAGCCTTGCCTTTTTTGCTCTTAGCGGTCATTTCTAGTTTGGCAGTAGGTAAGGGATGGTTGCACAACAAACGAGCCATTATTTTATGGTCATTGGTGACATTTTTATTACTAGCAAAGTTTACTTATTTTGGCGGCAAATATCTAGAGTATACCGATACTTGGCAAGCTACAAACCAAGCAATTTCTCAAATTCAAACCCAAGGCGGCGTAATGACAACGGCAGAAATTGCCCCGCATTTATCATCTAGGCAATTAATTAAGTTTACTAATGTTGATGTTCCACCTGCCAATCTCCAGGAGTTTGATTACTTTCTTCTCAACGTGCGTCATCCTGGATGGTTGAGTAATCGTGAATTTGCCAAAACTTTAATAGATAGATTGCAAAAAGCCCCAGAATTTAGCTTGAAATATCAGCGAGACGATGTTTATCTATTCACGAAAATAAATGGTTAAACTGCAAAAAAGCTGGAAATATCGGTTATTATTTCCGCTTAGGGTGTGGTTATTTAGCCGCTTAGTTATTTGTATCGCCATGCTAAACTTCGCACCCCTATTACCTGCACCACCAGGAGGAATTGCGGCAACTGTTGGCTGGGATGTTTTTGCAGCTTGGGATAGCGACTTTTACGAAAAGATTGCTACTTTTGGCTACAATAATCCTCATTCTGTAGCTTTTTTTCCTTTATATCCGCTCTTAGTTCGGGGTGTAGTGGCTTTAGGTTTGCCCTTTGTAGTAGCAGGTACTTTAGTTAATAACTTAGCTTTTTTAGCGGCATTAATCTTTATCTACAACTGGGCAGCCAGCAGTTATAGTCAAAACGTTGCCAGATGGACAGTTGTTGTTTTAGCTTTGTTTCCGCTTTCTATTTTTGGCACGGTTATTTACTCAGAAGGATTATATTTATTACTTAGTTCTGTAGCATTACGTGCCTTTGAGCAAAAGCGTTATCGGTGGGTTGTTTTAGGGGGAGCGCTGGCTACTTTCACTCGTCCAACAGCAATGGCTTTAATTCCAGCATTTTTAATTGTATCTTGGCGAGAACGTCGAGGAGAAGTCGCCTATTTTGCTAGTTTAGCTACTGGTTTAGGTATATTTTGCTACAGCTTGTATTGTCAAATTTATTTTCAAGATGCTTTAGCTTTTATTCGCGTCCAAAAAGCTTGGCAACCCGCACAGGATTTTTTTGGACAAGATTGGCTAAAAATGGTAATGCAGGTCGCTGTAGGTACGAGAAACTGGCAACGGGGGACAATTGTTGATGTTTGGCATCCCTTAATATTTTTAGTTATTTGTGTCAGTAGTTATTTATTGTGGAAGTCAGATTTTAAGCTACGCGGCTATGGTTTGTGCTTTAGCGCCTTTGTTTTATGGTTAGTTGCAGGTAATCCTTTAATTAATAGCGCGATCGCGTTTGGTGGCATTTATTTGTTATGGTATTTTCGTTTCTCACTTAGCAACACACTAATTACTTACGGCGTTTGTAGCTATGCTTTAATTTTTAGTACTGGGAGAGCAACTTCCGCCGAGCGTTATGTTTATGGAATTGTCACTGTTGCGGTTTCTCTAGGGATTTTATTATCTCGCTATCCTCGCTATGGATATATAGTTAGCGCTTTTTTTGCCCTTTTACTTATTCTCTACTCTTTACGCTTTGCACAACACTTGTGGGTAGCCTAGAAATAATCTCTTTAGTTGTAGCTATAGCAAGAGCGGTGCTGTGTCAAAATGACTGTAAAGTAATTCCTTCCTAAACCCCAATCATGGCAGACAATACTCCAAATAATTCCCCTGAAGAACAAGCACCTATTGGGAAAACTGCGGGAGAAAATGCCCCCCCAAGTACCGTTGAAGAACAAGCTCCTAGCATCGTTAAAGAGCATCTTCATAGTACCTCTGAGGCGGAGGCTACCGATATTCCTACGGCGAATGCGCCCGATCCTGCGGCGGTAGATCCTGAAGTTAACCCTAACGCCACCAAAGAAAAACCAACAACAGAAGCTTCCACTCCTGACGAAACCGCCTCCAAAGCCAAACCACCTAAAAAGAGCGCCGCAGATACAGCCGATAAACCCGCCGCTAAAAAAGAAAAAGCTCCAGCCGTTGAAGGCAAGCCTTTTGCGGAATTTATGCAGCAACACTACCTCCCAGCATTGCAAAAAGCCTTCGCCACCCAAGGAGTACCAGAGGCAAATTTAGAATTTGCCAAGCAAAAAGTAGCGATTTCTGGCTACGATGCTAATGAGTGTTGGCAAGTCAAAGGCAGCTTGAACAACGGTTTACGTCAATTTAACGTCTATTTTCCGCAAGAAGATATCCAAGGACAAAGAGCTTTTTCCTGTAACGAAGGCTCTAAACCAAGCACTCTAGAATCGTTTTTAATTGACGAACGCAAAGTAACTTTAGACTTGCTAGTATTTGGCGTAATTCAGCGCCTAAATGGGCAAAAATGGCTGACTCGCAATTAAATCGAGTCTACAATTCTAAAAAGCGATAAATAACCACTCCAGTATCGGGGTGGTTATCAATTGCTATGTAGCCAGTTTTCAGCATTTCTCTTAAAGTTGTTTCTACTTCGGCAAAGCTTGCTCCAGTATCCATTACAGCTTGCGTAACCGAAAGACTTCCACCCCGATTTTCCGCCGCTTTGAGCAATTTCACCATTAATTGCGATCGCGTTTGTTTGGGGCTAATAACGCTACTCGCTACTACAGTCTGATATAACGGAATCCCAACTTCCGATACTCCTAATCTGGCTCTAAGCTTAGTATTATGCTCTTCTACCATATTGGGAATTAATACTAAATCTATTACTTGTCCTACACCCAATAGACCAAAAGTGCAGAGCCACAACAAACCTGTAAAGACTTTGCCATTATACAACCGATGCAATCCGTGTAACTGTAACAAGCAAGCCAGCCAGAGAAAATAAGCGCTGGATACTTTAGTTTCTGGCGGTGTTGGTGGTTCGTGGTTCATCATTTGGCTGCCTAAAATTAGCGCTTGATAGATATATTTTCGCGCTACTTCTTCCTTAGTGACAACAACTACTTGGGCTATAGTTCCGTATAATTTACAAAAATCAGTTAAAGATTAGTCACAAAATTCGCCTTAATGTTGCAACTCTTAACGTAATAACTGAGAGACTTCGCCTTCAGGATTGTTAAACTAAATTCCATAAAGAGCGTAAATACAGCATTAGCACGCTACCTTTCGTCAAAAGAGATTAAAAAAAGACATGGTAGATTCCCTCAAAAAACCGAGCTTTGAAGAAATGCGTCCAGGGGTAAAAGTCCCCTCCAAGGAAACCTTACTTACACCTCGGTTTTACACCACCGACTTTGAAGAAATGGCGCAAATGGATCTCTCGGTAAATGAAGCCGAGCTAAGAGCGCTAGTAGAAGAATTTCGTACCGATTACAATCGCAACCACTTTACCCGCGATGCTGAATTCGAGCAATCTTGGGAACATATAGACGGCGAAACTCGCCAAGTATTTGTAGAATTTTTAGAACGCTCCTGTACGGCGGAGTTTTCGGGCTTTTTACTTTACAAAGAACTCAGTCGTCGTTTGAAAGACAAAAATCCTCTACTAGCGGAGTGTTTTAACCTCATGTCGCGGGATGAAGCGCGTCATGCTGGCTTCTTAAATAAGGCGCTATCAGACTTTAATTTGTCGTTAGATTTGGGCTTTTTAACTAAAAGCCGCAAATATACCTTCTTTAAGCCCAAGTTTATTTTCTACGCAACTTACTTATCTGAAAAGATTGGTTATTGGCGATATATCTTGATTTACCGTCATTTAGCTGCTCATCCTGAAAATCGGATTTATCCTATATTCCGCTTTTTTGAAAATTGGTGTCAAGACGAAAATCGGCATGGCGACTTTTTTGACGCAATGATGAAGTCTCAACCCCAAATGCTGAACGATTGGAAAGCTAGGTTGTGGTGTCGTTTCTTCTTGCTGTCAGTATTTGGAACAATGTATCTTAACGACATCCAGCGCTCTAAGTTTTATGCTTCCATTGGCTTAGATGCGCGAGAATACGACAAGCAAGTAATTGAAAAAACTAACGAAACGGCGGGGCGAGTGTTTCCGATAATTTTGGACGTTAAGAAGCCAGAATTTTACGATCGCCTAGAAACTTGTACTAAGAATAATGATTTATTGAGTGCGATCGCTAGTTCCTCTACGCCCAAGTTTTTACAACTATTTCAAAAAATGCCTCTATACATTTCTAATGGTTGGCAATTTGTGCGTCTGTACTTAATGAAGCCCATTGACATGGTTTCCCTTCAAGGCAAAGTTCGATAAATTTTGACCGTTTGGCTCTATAGGTGGCTCCACTTCAAGCGGAGTCACTTTTTTTGGGAATTTACGCCAAGTGATAAATTATTACTTATTTGCCTTAATTTATACAAGTATTTGCTTGCCTGTAGCTGCTAAAAGTGCGCCACTACCAACAATTACAAATACTGCTAAAGATTTAAGTATTGAAGACAGCCCAGTTTTTCAACGTTGGCAGCGTCAAGTACCAAATGTTTTAGAAGACATTAAAAACGATCCTAGTTTTCGGACTCGTTTGCGGCTAGGTTACAATCGTTTTGCTACCGGAAACGGCGTAAATATTGGCGTAGAAGATGTTTTTATCGGGCAAAGCAGGCTAACAGTAAGTGGAGAGTATCAGCAGGCTTTTAGAGAGGATAATACTAGCTATGGTGGCGATTTACATTACTACTTGCGTCCTTTGGGTAGCTATGTAAATATTGCGCCGCTTGTAGGCTATCGGCATTTGCAAACCAACAAATACTTAACAGATGGCGTTAATATTGGTGCGAGGCTGCTATTAGTTTTATCTCGCGGCGGCGGTGCAGATATTAGTTTAACTCAAAGCTGGGTTGCTCCCGGTACGGCGGCAGAAGTAGGATTAACTACGCTTTCTTTTGGTTATGCTGTTACTCGAAACTTGCGATTATCTACAGATATTCAAAAGCAAAATTCTCAGCAAAGTAAAGATAATCGCGTGGGAATTGGCTTAGAGTGGATGCCTTAAAGTAGTAATATGCGGCTTGGTAGGCAATCTAGGCAAAATACTATTCGGTACTTTGCTAAAAAATTATCTATTATGGGGTAGAAATATGATCGAGAATGAGCAACAGTACATTATTACTAAAACTTTAGCGCGCAAATTTGAGCAATCATTAATAAAAATAGCGAAGAAATTAGAGGACACTAAGCCAAAAAACTATCTGTTGTGGGAAGTTAAGAAGTCAGCTTTAGAAAGTCAGTTAAATGACTTCCAGCAGGAAATAGAAAATTATGAACTACTTAATTTTTACTAAATACAAATGGAGATTAAAGGAAAATTAAAAATTATATTTCCTTAACCTTCATTTATATTCAGTATCTATCTTTAGTAATAAATCTAGTTATCAATTTAGAATTATTAGTGTTTTGCTGCCTCCATTTCATAACACCGGAGAATGAGTGGGGCAAGATCATCTAAATCATTTACATCAGAAATAATTACTTTTGATGCTACGTCTCCTGAGGACGATGATAAGTCTTGAACTTCAAAACCTGGGGCAAGTGATTGAGCTTCATCTACAAACATCCTAGTAATAAAACTTTTCTTTTGAGAAGATAGATGAAGTCGCAGAAACCACCAATTAGTTTTACCAAGATTTAACCCAAAATAGTTAACAGTGTCTTTATACTGAACTTCTAAGTTAAATTTAGGAGATGTTTCAACGATCGCTTTGATTTTTTTAAAAGCTTTAATTTCTTCTTCTGTTGTAATTATTTTTGAGTCCTCTAATTCTTGTTCTTCTTCAATATCTTCTGCTTCTAATAGTGCGTTGTAATCCTTACCAATTTCAACAGCCTGCGCCATTTCTTGACTGAGAGAACGGGTCATTAATTCTAACAAACTACTCTGAATCGATTTTTTAACAATCGGCTCAAACTTCTCAATCACTTTATTTGTAATTTTACCTTGAACTTCATAGCCAATAGAAACTTTGCCTAGCTCTGTTACTAAGAAACGAACAAAATTCTCCGAAGGAGAGCGTAAAAGATTACCAACAAGATAAGTCATACCTTTTAGATATACCATTTCCTCCGCCTGTCTGCTAATAGCTGTGGCATCAAAGTGAGCGCGGTGGAAAAACTTTAGATTCTCAATTTCTTTGGAGTTATATTCAAGGACATTGAAGCTGAAAAAAGGCTCTTTGTCCATACGATTTTTGTCGCGCAAGTCGGTAAAAAAGCGGTACTCGATACCATTAGTCACAATAGCAACTTTTGTTTTAAGTAGCCCATTAAAGTAACGGCTTAGTTGTCCGTCATGTGCTTCAGCTTTCTGTCCGCGTGCTTTTGCTTCTACTAACATGACAATAGTGCCATTGATAGCTAAAGCATAATCTACTTTTTCAAACTGACCTGACCTTTTTTTATCAGCAAAGTCTGCCACGTATTCAGGCATAACTTCTGTAGGATCGTAAACATCATAGCCAAGAACACTTAAAAAAGGCTGAATTAGAGCCATTTTAGTAGCTTCTTCACCAACAACCTGCTCAACGCGCTTACGCACTTGTTCTGAAAGCTTTGCAATATCTTCTGAGAAACCCATATCTGTCCTTATATACAGCTAAAACTTATCCATATACAAAGTGTTCCCAATAATTTGCTGCTTATCACTACAGATAGTAGGAGTATAGGGAGATTTTTGTTTGAAATTTTAAAGTAATTTCTGTACTATGCCGAAAGATTGGCTCCAGAGTTGGCGAAGCATTTGTGAAGTGCGAATCGCACTATAAAAAAAGCTGCTCAACCTAAATAAAATATAGTCGCAATGCCAAAAATCGCTATTCCTGCCCCAAAAATTGCTCTAATACTTGGTTTTTCTCCAATAAAGGCGGAAATTGGCAAGATAAATATTGGTGCGGTATTGGTTAAAGTTAAAGCAATTCCTACTTCCGTAAATTTGATTGCTGTTTGCTGCAACCAAATTCCTAAATAAGTTCCCATAAAAGCAGCTAGTCCAATCCCCGCAAAAACTCGTGGCGTTAACTTGCACGTAAAGTAATTTTGCTGAAGGCGTAAAAACGGTAATAAACTAACAACTGCCGCACTTATTCGCAGTAATGCCGCCCATAAAGGGGAAATACTGGTATTTGCCAGGGCCGCCCGCGCTAAAATCCCACCAATTGCTAAAGAAATCGCGGCAATTATGCCAAATATAATTCCTTTACGCAGATATATGGGGCGACCTTCGGTAGCTGGAGTACGTTCGGTTACAACCCAAGCAACTCCGACAACTGTTAATAAGATACCCCCCCAAACACTAGCTTTTAAACGTTCTTGTAGAAAAATTAGTGCCAAAATAGCTGTAATGGGCGGGGCTAAAGTTTCCATCAGTAAAGCACGACGCGCCCCTAAGCAATTTAACGCTGCAAAAAATGCTGTATCTCCTAAGCCAATTCCTATACTACCGCTTAGTAATAGTAAGCCTAAGTTAGTCAACGTCATCGTCGGAAATAACTCGCCACGTACTAATAAAGTTAACCCCAATAAAGTAATTGCGATCGCACCTTTAAATAAGTTTAGGTACATGGGAGAAATTTCTCGTCCCATATTCCCATAAATTACCGAAGATACCGCCCAAAGGCTTGCTGCCCCTAGCGCTGCACTTTCTCCTGGATGCTTTACTAGCCAAAAACTTGATATCTGTTCTATTGCGATCAACATTTAGCAAAATACATAGGTGCAAGTATTTACACAGAGCCAAAAACTGAGTGTAATTTTATTACATCATTTTGGGTACTCTAAGTTTGGTCACTTAGTAAAAAACGTCTTAAAAAAGGACTAATAAAATGAGTAAGAAAAATGTTAATCAATTTCTGGCTGACGCAGCCCAAAATAGAACTTTAAGAGAAACTCTACAGAAAGCAACTGATGCTGAAGAGTTTTTAAATATTTCTCGTCAATTAGGTTATACCTTCACCACCGAAGAACTGCGCGAGGTGATTAACGATTGTAGTGAAGGAATACAAGTTAGGAGAAGTACTGGTGTTTGGCCTTGGCTGCGTAACGTAAATTGGATTTAGTTGCTGTTTATTTAGCGTTCCACGAGAGGTTTTGTCAATAAAGTCTTGAGAGATGCGTGTAAGAATACTCGCAAAAGCAGTTTCTAAAATTCATTATTAGAAATAAAGGTAGTGACAAAACTCCACGCTCTCAATCAGGATGTTTAGCCTAAAAATATAGCGTATTTATATAGGAGGGTTGTAGGTGGCGCGTTTTTAGCCCAACCTACAACCCTTTTAGCTGTTTGTTTTTGGTTAGCACAACTATTATAAGTTCTCTATACCTCAACTTACCTAGAGATTCTCGCTCAGAATAGACCAAATGGTTAATAAAATGTATCTAAAGTAACAACACATATAAAAAAATTTATGGTAATCCTTACAATTAAGTTGAATAAGCGTTATGGCAAACCTAGGTTAAGACTATAAAAAGTCCTTGCAGTATCTGGGTCGTTGAGTATACTTGGTGCGATGTTAAAAATTTGCTTTGTATTTGAGACTTAACTCAAACCCTTGCATTTTAACCTTACGTAACTAAAATATATCCAAAGAATTAGTTGACACGACGACCCACGAAAAATTAGCTGTAACACCTATTTTGTAAAGCCAAGCGAAGGCAGATAAAGGAGAGTTTAATTTAATGACATCGCGCGAACCCCTAATTATCGTTGGTGGCATCAATCGCCGTAAATTTATCAAGTATGGCTCGTTAGCTATTGGTAGTAGCGTACTTGCAGCCTGTTCGGGTGGCGGAGAGCCTTCAGCCCAAAACTCTGGTAGTGATGCTAGTCCTGCTGCTGCTGGGGGCGATGGGATCAAAATTGGAGTGATGTATTCTACAACTGGAACGATCGCCATTGTGGAAAAATCTTTGCAAGATGCTACTTTTTTAGCGATCGATCAAATTAATGAAGGTACAGGTCCTTGGAAAGGTGGTAAAGGTATCAAGGGTAAGCAGTTGCAACGAGTTGTAGTTAATCCTGATTCTAACTGGGATTTGTACAACCAAATGTCCAAACGCTTGATTGATGAAGATAAAGTTGCTTGCGTTCTTGGTTGTTATACTTCCGCAAGTCGTAAATCAGTATTACCAGTTTTTGAAGAAAAAAACGCTATCCTCTATTATCCAGTTTACTACGAAGGTAACGAATGCAGTTCTAATGTTTTTTATACGGGTGCTGCACCTAACCAACAAATTACCGATTCTATTCCTTACGCTGCTAAAAACTTCGGTAAAAAAGGCTTTTTCATCGGTTCGGATTATATTTATCCCAAAGAAAGCAACCGCATTGCTAAAGCAGAATTAGTCAAAGCTGGTGGTGAAGTTGTTGGGGACGAGTACGCGGCTTTGGGAACTACTGAATTTATCACCATTATTAATAAAATTAAGCAAGCAAAGCCAGATTTTGTTCTCAGCAATTTAGTAGGCGATAGTATTCCAGCTTTTTATCGGCAATATAAAGATGCTGGTATTACATCAGCCCAAGTTCCAATCATGGCTTACCCCACAACAGAAGAAGAAATTGTAGCGATGGGGCCAGAATACGCGGAAGGTCACTACAGTAGTTTCAATTACTTTCAGAGTGTAGATACACCAGAAAACAAGGCGTTTGTAGAGCAGTTTAAGGCAAAGTTTGGTCAAGATCGCGTTACTAACGGCGTTATGGAAGCGGCTTACTTGCAAACTTTCTTTATGGCGCAAGCAATGGAAAAGTTGCTAAATGAAGGTAAAGAAATTACTCCAGATAACTTACGAGAAGCAACTCGCGGTCAAGTTTTCAATGCACCCCAAGGTACAGTAAAGAGCGATCCTGATAATTACCATACTTACTTGTATTCCAGAATCGGTAAGTGGAAAGCTGACGGTCAAGCCGAGATTGTATTTGCAACTCCGGCGGCGGTGAAGCCGATTCCTTGGAGTCAAGCGCTGTATAAAGGTCGGACTTGCGTTCATGGAGTTCCTGATGCGCGTACCAACTCGATTAAAGAAACGGGTGCAGACTTAAAGACTGAATATTTGAAAATTTAAGTATTTAGACTAACTTGAAATCTCTAATCTTTAAACAGGTTAGAGATTTTTACTAATTTAATCGGGTAATAATTTGTAATGTATTTATCCATAATTGACTTACTAGCACAAGATCCTACTGCTAAAAGCTTAGATTTAGTGACATTTACTAACCAATTGCTAAACGGAGTTGGTATTGTTGGTGTTTTATTGTTAACGGGTTTGGGTTTGGCGATTACTTTTGGCGTGATGCGAATAATTAACCTAGCTCATGGTGAATTTATCATGCTAGGCGCATATACTACATTTTTAATGCAATCCATTTTCAAGATGGATTTGGTTCTTACTATTCCTTTTGCTTTTTTATCCACAGCAATTATCGGGGCAATTGTAGAACTAACCATAATTAGAAGGCTTTACGGTCGCCCTTTAGAAACTTTACTTGCTACTTGGGGCTTAAGTATTGTGCTGCAAGGTGTAGTTAAATTAATTTTTACCGCGCAGTTAAAGTATGTAAAAGCCCCTCGTTATATATCAGGAAACTTAAACGTATTTACTAGCGCTGATGGTGGATCGAGTATTACAATTTCCTACTACCGTTTGTTTATTGTCGCGATCGCACTGGGATTATTAGCACTGACAGCTTACTTACTTTACGGTACGGCTTTAGGGCGACAAATTCGCGCTGTGACTCAAAATCGAGATATGTCTAAGTGTTTAGGCATCAATACAAGTTTCGTTGATATGGTGACATTTGCCTACGGTTGCGGATTAGCGGGGGTTGCTGGTGCTGTACTTTCTTCGCTAAAAAGCGTCGCGCCACCAATGGGACAAGATTATTTAGTCGATGCTTGGATGGTAGTTGTGACGGGCGGTGTAGATAAGTTAGTTGGGGTTTTGGCGGGGGCATTTTTAATTGGCGAATCGAACGCAGCGATCGCATTTTTGCTGAACGATCCGGCGGCGCGGGTAATAGTCTTAGCGGCGGTGATTATCTTGATTCGCTATCGTCCTGAAGGCTTGTTTACGGTGCAAAAACGAGCTTAATTTGTAAAATATAGAGCATACAAACAAATGACTGATGTATTAGGTGGCGTACAAAGGGCTACTGTTCCAGTTAAGTTATTAACGGCAACAGGAATTATTCTTTTACTATTTATAGTTTTGCCCTTGGTGTTGGGAGAATTTCAAACGGCTTTGATGGCAAAGCTGTTATTGTTTGGAATTTTGGGTATTTCTCTAGATTTAGTTTGGGGATTTACAGGAATTCTAAGTTTTGCTCACGGGGTTTTCTTTACCCTTGGTGGCTATGCGATGGCCTATTATTTGAAACTTAATTTGTCATCGACGGCAAATACTTACGGCGGAGAATTGCCGGACTTTATGGTGTGGAATGGGTTAAAAGAATTGCCTTGGTTTATTGCACCGTTAAAGTTTTTTCCCATCGCCGCCATTGCTACAATTGCTGTACCCGCAGCTTTTGCTTATATTATCGGGTGGTTTATTTTTCGCTCTAAAGTTAGCGGAGTTTATATCACTATTATTACTTTAGCGATCGCATCGGCATTAACTACATTTTTCATCAGCCAGCAAGCTTTTACGGGTGGGACTAATGGAATTACTGATGTTTCGCGTCTCAGCTTTTTTGGTATAGATATTCCCTTGCTGGGTTTGTATTACATCATTCTTGGTTTTGCTACTTTAATTCTGTTTGGTAGTTGGCTATTGACTCAATCTAACTTTGGCTTAATTTTGCGATCGATTAAAGAAAACGAGCAAAGAATTTCTTATTTAGGTTACGATGTCGCCAGTTTCAAGATTTTTATTTGGACGCTATCGGCGGGTATGGCAGGTTTAGCTGGAGGGTTATTTGTACCGCTAAATAGATTTATTTCTCCAGTATATTTAGCTGTAGCTTTTGGTACGCAAGTAGTAATTTGGGTCGCAATTGGTGGCAGAGGAACTTTAATTGGCCCAATAATTGCTGCCATTTTACTCGGTCAAGTTCAAAATTACGCCGAAAGAGTGACCCAAGATTGGCAATTGATTGTCGGAATTTTGTTGCTAGTTGTCGTACTATTTGTACCGGATGGATTAATGAGCTTAATCCCCAAAAAATTCAACTTAACAAACGCTCGAAGTAACCAATAAAAATAGTGCTACTAGGATGTAACAATTACAACAATCACCAAATTTAATTAGTGGTAATTTAGGTAAAAAAAGGAATAGAAATGAGCGCAATACTAGCAGTTAAAGACTTAAAAGTTGTCTTTTCAGGATTTCAAGCTCTCAAAGGAATCAATTTAGAAGTAGGAGAACGAGAAATTGTCACAATTATTGGTCCTAATGGTGCGGGGAAAAGCACGCTTTTAGATGCAATTGTGGGCAAGTCTCCAGTAGCTTCTGGTCACGTATATTTTCGCGGTAAAGAAATTACTAATAAAAATCGTTATGAAATTGCGCGGATGGGAATTGGACGCAAGTTTCAAAATCCAAATGTTTATAACGATTTAACAGTATTTGACAATATTTTACTAGCACTCAAAGGAACTCATTCCGTTATTGCTTCAATTAAATCGAAGTTAACGAGAGTAAAAAAAGCGAAAATCGAAGCAGTTTTAGAGAGAATTGGTTTACTAGATAAAGCTCATACCAAAGTTTTATCCCTGTCTCACGGACAGAAGCAATGGGTAGAAATTGGCATGGTAATTGCTCAAGATCCAACGGTGGTATTGTTAGACGAACCAACGGCGGGAATGACTGCCGATGAAACTCATTTGACTGGGGAAATTATTAAATCTATTGCTGAAGATCATTCCGTAATAGTAATTGAGCATGATATGGAATTTGTCAAACAAATTGCTCAAAAGCTCGTAGTTTTACATCAAGGTGAAAAACTAATTGAAGGTTCAGTTCAAGAAGTTCAAAATAATGCACAAGTTATCGAGGTTTATTTAGGTCGTGAACGAATCGATGTCGCTGCTTAAGCTTACAGATGTATCAGCAGGTTACGGTCAAACTCCTGTTTTAGTTAACGTTGATATGGTGGTAGAGAAAGGAGATATTGCTTGCATATTAGGTCGTAATGGCATGGGCAAAACTACCCTTTTGCGAAGCATTATCGGCTTAAATAAAGTTATCAAAGGAGATATAGTTTTTGATGCGGACAATATAACTAATGTTCCGACTTACAAGCGATCGCGTTATGGGATTGCTTTTATTCCCCAAGGACGCGAAATTATCCCTTATCTATCGGTTTTAGATAACTTAAAACTCGGATTAGCTGCAAGTAAGAAAAAACTGAAGAAAATACCCGATGAAATCTTTGAGTTTTTCCCGATGTTAAAGCAGCATCTCAAGCGCCAAGGGGGACTATTGAGTGGCGGACAACAACAGCAACTAGCGATCGCGCGGGGGTTAATGTGCGACCCGCAAATCATGCTACTAGACGAGCCAACTGAAGGCATCCAGCCCTCTATTGTGCAAGAAATAGATGCAACCCTCAAACGGATAAATCGAGAGAAAGGGATAACATTATTGGTGGTAGAACAAAAAATTGATTTTGCCAAACAACTAGCGCAAAAGTTTTTTATTATGGAAAAAGGTGCGATCGCCGCTAAAGGTAATACGAGCGATCTTACCGATTCCTTAGTAAGGCGATACTTAACTGTTTAATTAGTGAAGTTTAGGGATGTAAATCTGTCTGCCAAGCAGAGAACTTTTAAATACTATGCAATCTTTTTGGAGTGCGACTACTCGTCAAATTAGGTTTTTTATCAGGACTAGGTTTAGCTGAGGTTGAAGACTTTGCCCAACCGCTACGACGTTGCTTAGAGCGTTTAGCCTGCGGTTGTGTTGCCACTACTGGTAAATAACTTGGCTCGTATCCTGGAATTACTTCTTTAGGAATGGACTGATTAAGCAGTTTTTCGATACTCTCCAAAAATGGATATTCATCTTTGCAGACTAAAGAAACCGCTCGTCCTTCTTTCCCAGCGCGTCCTGTACGCCCAATACGATGTACGTAATCTTCAGGGACATTGGGCAATTCAAAATTTACAACATGAGGGAGCTTTTCAATATCTAGTCCCCGCGAGGCTACATCAGTGGCAACTAATATTCTTACTCTGCCCTGCTTAAAATCATTTAAAGCTTTTGTCCGGGCGGCTTGGCTTTTGTTGCCATGAATTGCAGCAGTTTTTAAACCATCTTTTGCAAGTTGTTCGGCTAAACGACTAGCACCGTGTTTCGTGCGGGTAAAAACCAATACTTGTTTCCAATTGTGGAAACTAATCAGATAAGCCAGTAATTCTCGCTTACGATCGCGCTCTACGGGATGAACCACCTGTTCTACTTGCTCTGAAGCAGTATTACGGGCAGCAACTTCAATTAAAGTAGGAGACTTAAGCAGCGTACCTGCAAGCTGTTGAATTGTTTTCGAGAAGGTAGCGGAAAACATCAATGTTTGCCGAGATTGGGGCAATTTTGCCAAAATTTTGCGGATATCGTGGATGAATCCCATATCTAACATGCGATCGCATTCATCCAGCACGAGTATTTCTATGTGGGAAAGATCGATGTTTCTTTGTTCCATGTGGTCGAGTAAGCGACCGGGAGTAGCAACTACAATATCAACACCTTGGCGCAGAGTTTGAATTTGCGGTCTAAGTCCAATTCCACCATAAACTACCGCCGAACGCAGAGATAGGTATTTTCCGTAGGTTCTAACGCTATCGCTGACTTGTTGGGCGAGTTCGCGGGTGGGAATGAGGATTAGGGCGCGAGGGGTGCGATACTCTCTTTTTGTGTTGTTGAGGAGTTGCAATAAAGGTAAAGTAAAACCCGCCGTTTTACCCGTTCCCGTTTGGGCGCTGGCAAAAACATCTTTGCCTTGTAAAATAGCTGGAATTGCTTGCTGTTGAATCGGGGTAGGCTCGGTGTATTTTTGGTCGGCGATCGCGCGTAGCAATTCGCTCGAAAGTCCGAGGTGAGAAAATGTCATTGATAATCGCGCTCCTAGTAATGCCCCTACCCAAATAAAATGTTTGAGACCAGTCTAAGAGCGAGAGTTATGTAATTTAGTTGGATGGCTTATATAAGCAAGTCAACGTCTGCCAGCAACAGACCGGGATGTACGGGCAGAGATTTATCTTAACAGGTAATTGGAAATTGGGAATTGGTAATGGGGAATTGGCGATTTTATTAATGACCGACCGTCCAAGGTCTTCCGCGATGATGGTTGTGTTGGTGGGTTGAATGGTTGTGTTGTGTTGTGCGCTGCACTATTCGCGGTTCGGCACTTTGTTCAATTCGCTTGCTTAGTTTGGTTGGGGTTTTGAGTACGCCTACTGCCGAGATCAATCGTTTGGCTGCACTTTGGCAAGTTGGACAAAACATCGGATCGCTTGCTTGCTGAATGCTTCGGCTTTGCTCAAATAGGCCGCAAGTTTCACAGCGAAAATCGTACAATGGCATTACTTACTATCTCCTTGATTAGCTATTCGTGACATGGGAGGAATTAATGTTAGGGGAGACGATCCCCCCCTAATATTTGCGGCGTTGCTCTTTTTACTTAGGTAGGTAGGATGTTGCGCTCAAAAATTGCTGTGGGTACAGCAATCGTGCAGCAAGCGTTGGGAATGTCTACAATGCCGCTAATTCTTCCTTCTACGGGTGCAGAACCTAAAATTAAATAAGCTTGTTCGCCAGTGTAACCAAACTTTTTGAGATAGGCGATCGCATTTAAGCAGGCGCGACGATAGGCAACGTGAGCATCTAAATAATATTGCTTGCCAGAAAATTCATCTACCGAAATGCCTTCAAATACCAAAAATTCTGAGTATTGAGGTTGAACTGGGCCTGGCTTAAATATCGGGTTAATTAGCCCGTATTTTTCTACGCCACCTTTGATTATTTCTACGTTCAAGTCGAGATAGCCAGCCATTTCGATCGCGCCGCAAAAAGTAATTTCTCCGTCACCTTGGGAAAAATGAATGTCTCCCATTGAAAGTTTTGCCCCTTCAACATAAACGGGGAAGTAAACCTTTGAACCTTTAGATAAGTTTTTGATGTCGCAATTTCCGCCGTGTTCGCGGGGGGGAATTGTCCGACAAGCTTCTTTAGCTACACGGTCAAATTCCGCGCCTTTGAGAGTACCCAAAATTGCATCTGTTGGAGTTGGGAGTAATGCTAATGCTGGTACACGATCGGGATCTGTTGAGACTAACTCCGCTTCGCGCTTATTCCAAGTAGCTAGTAACTCGTGGGAAGGAGCGCAACCAATTAATCCAGGGTGGGGAATTCCAGCAAACTTTACATCGGGAATGTGACGACTGCGGGCATAAATTCCTTGTAAATCCCAAATAGCTTTTTGAGCTACTGGATAATGTTCTGTAAGAAATCCGCCGCCATTTTCTTTAGCAAAAATCCCTGTAAAACCCCACTCATAGGTTGGTAAAGTACCCACATCTAAAATATCTACAACTAGCAAGTCGCCAGGTTCTGCACCATTAACGTGAATCGGCCCGCTTAAAACGTGGGGAATAGTTAAATTCACCGTGCGGATATCTTCAGGACTATCATTGTTGTGAATTTGTCCATCCGTCCAATCTTTGCATTCGATCCGAAATACTGTCCCAGGATTAACAGAAGCTACTGCCGGAATATCAGGATGCCAACGATTATGTCCTACCGCATCTTGTTCCGTCATTGGCTTATTCAAGTCAACTTTAAACAGCACTTCTGGCATAATTTTCTCCTCTTTACCTATCTATAGAAAGTTATGTTTTTTAAGAAAATTAAGTTTTTTACTCAAATTTTCTTAGAACTGTTATTAGTTAGCAACTAAAAAATATAGTTAGTTTAAATGTTTAAAAAACTATTTTTTAAATGCCAAAAAATTACTTACGTTCAATAAAAGCAAAAACACAACAACTATTTTGTATTAACTAATACAAAAATAAACTAAATTGACAAGACTTACTTAATTGAGCTTGCCAACCCCAAGAATTGATTATTTGTAGATAAAACTCTTATTTGCAGGGAGTTTAGAAGAAATCGTTTTTAACTAATACTTGATTACTAATTTCAATTATTAGTTTTTCTTTAAATAAGCTTTCAACGGCAACAAGTAACAAAGTAAGTGTTAATATAAACAGACAACTTATCTAACCAATAATAGAAGTTTAAAAAATTATTGCATTTCTTGTAGAACTTGAGCAATTAAATCTGTTGGTACTTGGTCAGTTATTTCTACTACACCAATTTGAGTAGGTAGCACAAATCGAACCTTACCAGCTTTAACTTTTTTATCAGTTTGTAAAGCATCTACGATCGCATCAACATTTATTCCTGATGGCAATTTAGTTGTCAGTCCAGCTTTTTGAATTAGTTTAATATGCCGTGCTTGAGATTCTGCATTCCACAAATTCAGCCCTACAGCTAGTTCTCCCGCCGCTACCATCCCAATCGCTACAGCTTCGCCATGATTGACTAAACGATAGCCTGTAAGACTCTCTACCGCATGACCGATAGTGTGACCGTAGTTGAGAATAGCTCTTAATCCTGCTTCTTTTTCATCTTTACTGACAACATCGGCTTTAGCTTGACAAGAACGCGCCAAAATAGTTTGTAGCAAGCTTTGGGAAAGGTAAGGCATTTCGTCCAAGCGATCGCACTTTTCCATTTGTTCAAACAAGTCTAAGTCCCAAATTATTCCGTATTTAATTACTTCCGCCATCCCAGAACGCAATTCTCGCACAGGTAAAGTATTCAATACCTGCGGATCGATTAGTACTAATCGCGGTTGATGAAATGCGCCAATTAAGTTTTTACCCTGGGGATGATTTACGCCCGTTTTACCCCCAATAGAAGCATCCACCATTGACAACAGCGTTGTGGGTACTTGGATAAAATTAATCCCCCTTAGCCATGTAGCCGCCGCGAAGCCCGTCATATCGCCAATTACGCCCCCACCCAAAGCAACCATCGTTGAGGAGCGTTCTAGACGGTTTTCTATGGCTTTGTCATAGATTTGTTGGATAGAAGTTAAGTTTTTGTATTGTTCGCCATCGTTGAGAGTACAAGTTGTGACCTCAAAACTAGCATTTTTGAGCGAAGAAGTTGCTCTTTCCCCGTAATGACCAAAAACTACGGGATTTGAAACTAATAAAACTTTTTTACCTAGCTTCAGGGTAGCCATTTTTTCGCCCAGCAAATCTAAATTGCCTGGTGCGATCGCAATGTCGTAAGACTCGGAAGGTAGATTTACACTAATAACAGGCATAGCAAATACTTCAATCGGCGACTCTAAGCTGCAAGTTACTGCAACTAATGTTTCAATATTCTTTATAACTGATAATGGAGAAACACAAATGTTTGGAGCTATTTCTTACGTATTGCTGTTAGGTGGATTTTTTGCCCTGGCTGTGGGGTTGCTTTTCGGTTTACGTGCGGTTAAGTTGCTGTAATTGCAAGGGTTTGGGCGCATAGGTAGAATGCGCCCATTTCAAAGTTAGCTAACCAAAGCTGTAACGTTTACTTGGGGAGTTTGAGCTTTTATTTTGGCTTCTTCTACCAAAAACTCGGCTAACTGATTTTCAA
This sequence comes from Chroococcus sp. CMT-3BRIN-NPC107, assembly GCA_019359635.1. Lineage (GTDB taxonomy): Bacteria > Cyanobacteriota > Cyanobacteriia > Cyanobacteriales > Chroococcidiopsidaceae > Aliterella. Next base: position 7,420 of record JAHHGY010000020.1, on the reverse strand, counting down.
TTTCAGCTTTGACAATTTCTCGGTACTCTAAAAAATGCTCAATTTGGGCGCAAGTTGACAAGTAACTGCTAATACCACCGCGATTGTAGCGATACATATTAACCAAATTGCGCCAGAAAGCATAACGAGTTTTGCGAACTACACCTTGTCGCCAGCAAATAGTCAAAAATGCCTGAATTACCTTTAAATCGACTCCTGTTTTAGAAGAATTGCCTTTATCAGGATATTTGGCTTCCCCTAAAATGCGGAAGTGGCGATAGGTACGATCTAAAAACTTCTCTGGATCGTACAATTCCCAAAAAGCCGCAACGTATTCGCGGGCGATTTCTTCCAAAGGACGAGTCGGAACGTAGTTCATCAACGTAGTTTGGTTAATGTTGGCATCTTTCGATCGCAGTCTGCCTTCTTTTTCTAAACGAATCGTTAAAGCTGTATCTGGCAATGCTTGGAGCATACTAAATATAGCTGTAGGAATAGAGGTTTTTTCGACAAACTTAACAACGCGATCGCCTGCGCCCGATTTTTCGCCATCAAAACCAATAATAAACCCTGCCATTACTCGTAGTCCCGTGCGAGTAATCGCATGAACCGAATCTGTTAAGGAATCGCGGGTATTTTGAAACTTTTGCGTCAAAGTCAAACTTTCTTCGTCCGGGGTTTCAATGCCTAAAAACACCGAACCAAAGTTACAATCAACCATCATATCCATCAATTCTTGGTCTTTTGCTAAATCAATCGATGCTTCAGTAGCAAAAGAGAAAGGATAGCGTTTTTCTACCATCCAGGGTTTTAGGTCTTTGAGAAACAACTTTACATTGCGTTTATTGCCAATAAAGTTGTCGTCTACCATAAAAATGCTGCGTCGCCAGCCAAGATTATAAAGACATTCTAATTCGGCGATAATTTGCGCCGGGGTTTTAGTCCGAGGTTTGCGCCCGTAAAGCACAATAATGTCGCAAAACTCGCATTGAAAGGGACAACCGCGCGAAAACTGCACCGACATTTCCGAATAAGCGTCAAACTTTAACAAGTCAAAGCGGGGAGTTGGAGTATTGCTGACATCGGGTTTTTCGCCATTGACAGCCCGAAAAGTGCCGCTTTTTTCTCCTCGCGCGATCGCACTGACAAACATGGGAAGGGTAATTTCCCCTTCATCCAAAATTAAAAAGTCTGCCCCCGCGCCTTGGGCTTCAAGAGGTAAAGCTGTGGGGTAAGGGCCACCCACCGCTACTAATTTACCGCGTTTTTTGGCTTCTTGAACTTGAGAAAGTAAGTCTTTTTTTTGAACGATCATCGCCGAAAGAATTACTAAATCTGCCCAAAGCCATTCTTCTTCGGTTACTTTACTAACATTGCGATCAACTAACTTGTATTCCCACTCTTGAGGCAAAATTGCCGCTACTGTAACTAATCCCAAGGGCGGTAACATCGCTTTACGCCCTAGCAATTCTAAAGTTTTTTCAAAAGACCAAAAGCTTTTAGGAAAAAGGGGATATAAAAGTAAAACTTTCACGAAATATTTAACCTCAAATTTTGTTTTTAAAACTGGTTTGCTCTTTGTTTAAGCAACCTAGAGCGTTTTGGGAAATAGTCTAAAACGTTTTCCATCTTTTTAACGACGTTATTGCAGAGGTTTTAGTGCTGCAAGGCGGCGGTTTTGCTTGGTGCAGCAGATTTTGGCAGCACCTGCGCCTCTTGAGTCAGAAACTCCTCTAACTGACTTTCAATTTGATCGCGCACTATTTGGCGGTACTCCATAAAATGCTCAATATGAGCGCAAGTAGCCAGGTAATGTTCCGCAACGCCTGGATTGCGCCTAATCATGCTAAACAAGTGATGCCAGAACTTCCAGCGCGTACTGCGTTTAATTCCTTGTCGCCAGATGACAATTAAAAGCGCTTTAACTACTACTAATTCTGGTAACTTAAAAGGCGCTTTCCATGTTGGCGCACCCATGCTTAAAAAGCAACGATAAGTACGATCTAGGTACTTTTCGGGGTCGTACAATGCACAAAAAGCTTCAATATATTCACGAGCAATATCTTCTAAAGGACGAGTAGGAGTAAAATTCATCAAAGTTGTTTGATTAATATTACCGTCCTTGTTTTCTCTAAGCCTGCCCTCTTTACTTAAACGATGCCACAGGGCAGTATTAGGCAATGCTTGCAGCATGGCAAAAGTAGTAGAAGGAATTGCTGCAAGTTCGGCAAAACGCACAATGCGACTTCCTGCGCCGGATTTTTCGCCATCAAACCCAATAATAAATCCTGCCATTGGGCGCAACCCAGCCCGAATAATAGCTTCGACGGACTCTGTTAGAGAACTGCGGGTATTTTGAAACTTTTTAGTTAGTTGCAAACTGTCTTCGTCTGGGGTTTCAATCCCTAAAAATACTGCCGCAAAACCGCACTCTACCATCAATTCCATCAATTCTGGATCTTGGGCTAAGTCAATGGAAGCTTCGGTATCAAATCTATAAGGATATTGATGTTTTTGCATCCATAATTTCAATTCTTGCAGCAACAACTTAACATTGCGTTTGTTGCCAATAAAGTTGTCATCTACCATGAAAACGCCGCGCCGCCAGCCTAATTGGTAGAGATAATCTAACTCTGCCAGTAGTTGGGCAGGGGTTTTAGTCCGGGGTTTGCGCCCGTAAAGTACAATAATGTCGCAAAATTCGCATTGAAATGGGCAACCGCGCGAAAACTGCACCGACATCATGTCGTAAGCTTTAAGTTCTAATAAATCAAAGCGGGGAACGGGGGTACTTGTTACATCCGGCTTTTCTTGAGTGCGGAAAATGCCGCTTTTTTCTCCGCGGGCGATCGCTTCCACAAACATCGGCAAGGTAATTTCCCCTTCATCTAAAATTAAAAAGTCTGCCCCTGCCTTCAATGCGTCATCAGGTACAGAAGTTGAATAAGGGCCACCTACTGCTACTAACTTTCCGCGTTGTTTGGCGGCTTTAATTTGCGCTACTAAGTCATCTTTTTGAACGATCATCGCGCTAAAAATACAAATATCCGCCCACGCCCATTCAGCTTCAGTAACAGTGCGAATATTGCGATCTACCAACTTAAATTCCCATTCTTGGGGTAAGATAGCCGCGACAGTAACTAAGCCTAAAGGTGGAAGTAAAACTTTCCGGTTTACCAATTCCAAGATTTTTTCATAAGACCAGAAAGTTTTGGGAAATAATGGATAAACCAGTAAAACTCGCATACTATGCCACCTCACACTATCTTGTTAGACTAGCCTAAATTTATCTTTGCCGACTGGAAATTACAGTTTTGCCAAAAATGCCATGTTTTTATTAAATTGCTTTGTATTATAGACTACTAAAGCAATCAACGCGCAGCCAAATTACTATTTTAAAGTTAATTATTTCTAAAACTATGTATACAAACTGATTGGTAAATCCAACTACTATTAGTTTTAGTTCTAAATATTGTTAATTGCAATTATTTTAGATTAGATAGGAGCGATCGCTCCTATTAAGTTACGAACAATAAATGTCTTATTTTATACTTAAATTAAATTCGTCAAATTTTATAACTTCTGAATCTGGCTTTAGCGTATCAAAACGATAGCTACTAACACTGCCCGTAGCCGTATCGAAAATACTGAAGGCTGTAATGTCGTTACTAGCAAGGTAGGGTAGCTTTTGACCGTTTTCGCCTAAAAGTGGAGCAATTGTCGGTACGATAGGTTCTAGACCATTAGGATCGCCTGTAACTTGATAATTATTATTGCTAATAGGAACGTCACGCCGCTTTTCACCTATGGCAGCACCGTAAGAGTTACCAACATTAGAAGTTTCTAAAAAATTTATCCCCTTGCTAATAAAGCGATTCCACAAATGGGAATGTCCGTAAAATACCAACTGTACTGAAGCCGCTTCTAAAAGCGGGACAACATCGCGGATAAGATAATCTTGCTCTATTGGGTACTCATAGCGCACAGAAATAGTGCCGTTTTTATCGGTGTCAATTATTTGGACTGGATTAGTATAGGCAGGAACGATATTATCGCCCAAAGAATGGGGCGGATGATGCAACATGACAACTTTGTATTTTGCCTCTTGAAATTGAGAACTATTTAATTCTGCCTCTAGCCAGTTGTATTGAGGGCTGCCACGAGAAATATCTTCAAATATATGCTGTCCGTAGCCCCACTCATCCGGGTTATTGATATCTTGTTCGCGTTCTTGATATTTACCTTTAGCAGATTTATCTAGGCTAGGAGGTCGCCAAATATTTGTTGCGTACAGCACCACTAAACGTACGTCGCCAAAGGTAACAGCATAATATTTTTTGCCACCGCGATCGCTTTGGGGTAAGGTAAAAATTTCTTCGTAGGTATCGGTATTAAACGAATAATCTTTAACAGTGCGATCGCGCTTTTGTTTGAGTAGTTGCGCGATCGCCGATTGACGAGGATAAGAATCGCTAAATTCATCCCCTAAGCTACCAGTTCTCTCAAAGCGTCCCATAACTTCATGATTGCCGATTGCCGCATACAAGGGCGCGTGTTGGATAATTTCGCCACCAGTATAAGTTGTTTTAACGCCATCTTTGCTTAACTCGTACTTAGCCAGACCTTGGAGACAGGGAAAAAACGCCCCGCCTCGATTATCGTCAAACCATTCTGACGCGCGATCGGCAATGTTGATTAAATCGCCAGCAAAAAATACCCCATCTACTCTACCTACCTTCTCCACAACTTTCTGAAGATTAGCCGCCGTCATTGGTTTAAGCTGATGGTCGGAAGTCAGCAAAATTTTTAATGGCGTGCCGGGTTTTGGTTTTGCAGCTAAGGTAAATTCACCGCTACTGATACTTTTGCCGTCTTCTCTAACGCTGGTCACTCGATAAGGTAGGCGGATATTAGAATCGAGCTTAGTAACCTCTGCTTCGTGTCGCCAAATGTCGCGTTTAGTAGGTCGTTTGTACTCAATATCTACTCTAGATTCTCGATCTTCACGAGTGCGGCTGAGTTTAGTTGTTGTGGCGATTACTTGTTGACGAAAATCTTGATCGTAACTAACGGTATGCCCAGAACCTGCAAACTCTGTAAACCACACAACCCGAACGGAATTTTCTGTTGGTAGCTGCAAAAATGGATCGCTCAATAGCTGAGGTACAGAAGTCATAAATGGTTGTGCCGCCGCCGTTGATTTTATTACGATAGCTATGATTGCAACTAAAAATACCACCCCACACCAACGAATAAGAGTATTGAAGTTGAACATGAGTTTGTTTTCAATTATTGCTAAAGAGCTACTTTTTTAACTTCTCATCAATCAAAATATCTTCAGCGTGCGATCGCGCCACCTAACTAGCATCGCCAATTAAGATAAACGGCGACCAATACAAAGGATGCTTGTCAATTAGATTTAATTTGGCTTGACGTAAAGCTTCACCTTTAGTTTTACCTTGTTTGAGATTTTGATAAAACTCAATCATTAGTTGCTTTGTCTCCCGATCTTTGGCTAACCAGAGACTAGCAATCACACTTTTCGCCCCTGCACGTTCAAATAAGTAAGCAAGTCCGGCAAATTCTTCACCGTTAGAAGCTGCTTGTACCGCCGTTTGACAAGCACTGAGAACAACTAAATCAGTATTTTTGAGTCCCAATAAAGCCGCATCTGCAATATTGAGATTGCGATCGCTAAATAACAATGTATTCGAGCCTAACTTCAATTCAGGACAGCCTTTAGGGTTAAAACAGCCGTGAGTTGCTAGGTGGAGAATAGAAAAACGAGGCGCTTGGAGTTCAAAGTTACGTAAAGTAGCTTGTTTGCCAATGGTAGCTTTACTTCCAGGGAAAATAGCAGCAATGTCTCGTACTTCTGCTTCTGCGCCTGCTAAGTTGCGGCGATCGCTAGGAAAAGGATTACCAATAGCCAAAACTAAATCTTTGTTTTTATTTGATGGTGCTTGCCGGGAGCGATGGGTAAGGCGCGTAAGATTGTTGATGGGATATTTTTCAATCAAATACTTGCGAGTTTTGCTGTCAATTAGCGTTTCAAAGGGAATGTAGCGCAACTTGCCTGTAGCGACAATGCTTAATTGCTTTGTAGTAGGAGGAAGTTGTGCTTCAATTGGGCGAATCAAAATATCATAAAGCTTGCGGCTGGTAGCTTGATATTGGCGGGAGCTTGCAGTTGTTAGTTGAGTACGATACTGAGTAACTAAAGTATCGAATAGCTTTGGATCGAGCTTTTGTTTTGTGACTATCAACTTATCTTTACTCAAAACAAATAAAGCAATTGTGTTTGGTACGCCGCCAACCTCTGTAAGCAGAACAGGTTGAATAATTACTGTTCTGGGGGCGATATTTGCCCGCAACGCTGCAATGTCAGCAGGTTTGGTTTCAAATAATTCGGTAATTTCTGGAAACTGACGGGTGATGTTTTCAGCTTGCTGGTTGATCTGCGTTTGTAAAGTATTAATTTGCCCGGAAAGTTGGGGCGAAAACTTTTGTTGCAACTGCTGACGCAAATCCTCTAACTGACGATTGGCTTGATTCCAACGCTCAATTGCTTGCTGTGCTTGAGGTTGAGCGACTTTAGCATTAATTAGGCGAGAGTAGTCGGCAAGATCGGCAGTAGTTGTTAAGTTTACCCACTGATAGGCGCGTTCAGGTTGTTTTTGGTCGATCAGCAAGTCAATTAACCCGATTGCGCTACCACTATTGCTATCCAAAAACTGACGACGATTAGCTCGTTCTAATCCACCCCGCAACTGTAAGGTAATTGCTACCGACTGCTCTAGACTAGAAATTGCTTCTTGAGGTTGTTTAATATCTCGATAAACTATCCCAATATTACTTAGAGTCGCTGCCTCTCCTGCTTTGTCTTTCACTGTTCGCCGTAGAGGTAAAGCCAATTTGTAATAAGTCAAGGCTTGCTGGAGTTTTCCCAAGCTGACGTAGGTAACGCCAAGATTATTAGCAGTATTAGCTTCTCCACCTACATTGCCAACTTCTTTATAGATTGCTAAAGCCGAGTTGTAATATTCTATTGCCGATTGATATTGTTTAATTTGGTCGTAAATCGCCCCAATATTATTGAGAGATATAGCTTCACCTGGTCGATTTCCCGATTTTTGATGAATTTGTACCGCTTGTTTAATAAAGGATATTGCTCGTTCGCTTTGCCCAAGTTCGCTATAAACTGCACCAAGATTATTTAATATCGTTGCACTTTGGAGGCGATCGCTAAGGCTTCGATCTATTAGCAAAGCCTGCTCAAAAAACTTTAATGCCTGTTGCGGCTGTCCAATAGCTAGATGAACCTATCCCACTAATAAAATTCTATGAATCCAAATGTGAATTGTAGCTAGAGAAAGAAAAGCGTTGAAGCAGGCAGAAATGCGCTCCCATCGAACAACAAGCCTACGATATTTTCTTTGGA
>JAHHGY010000019.1 GCA_019359635.1 Chroococcus sp. CMT-3BRIN-NPC107 | reverse complement strand
AACGTCTGGAGATTGAGCGTTAGAGGATTGCTCATGAACTTTTATTTAGACTCCGTAACGACTCTAGCCTATTATACCTCTCTGACTATTCTTCTCGTTTCACCTCCCTCGAATCCATAAAGAGCCAACGAAAAATATCCAGATTCATACCTCGCCAATTTGTTTAAAAATATAACGAAATGTAGAGACATTGAGAATTCAGAGGAACTGCAACAACTGATAAAAGAGCGATTGTGAAATTCAGTTTTAGAGAGCGATCACTATTATTCACAACTTTCTCCGTTGTTAGATACTTGTGCCTCGAATAGTATGCCCAAGTTGCCGAGAACTGTAACGCGCGATCGCTCTATTAAAGCTGCTGTAACATTTTATGAGTCTGGGGTACAACCCGGACTTGCTTAAGCGACTTTTTCATTACTGCTTGCCAAGTCAAAACTTGCTCAGGAGTTGGCGCAAACATTGGTTTTTCACTCACTTCTAAAGGCGTTACTGGTTGCAAATATATAAGTATTTCTGGGTTAACTGCGGCGACTAAATTTGCGGCTTTTTCTAACTCCGCTACGTCTGTTTGACTAGAAATAATTATCTTGACAAATACCTTTATTCCTGAGTCATAGCAATACTGCAAAAACTTGGCGTGTGCTTGCCAATGACTTTCGCCGCTTACACTAGGCAATTTTAAATCCATCCCTACCAAGTCCAAGTAAGGCAAAATTGTCAGTAATTGTTCGGGGCGATGTCCGCCAGTTTCAAGGTAAATTGGTAGGTTAGTAAGACTTCCCACTTCTGGCAAAAACTCTTTTAAAAACGGTGCGTGTAAAAGTGGTTCGCCTCCTGTCAAACTAATGCTATCGTGCAAACCGGGGACGTTTTGCCGTTCAACAAACTCTAACAAGGTACTTAGTTCTACGGGATTTGAATACACTTTAAAATCTCGCAATCCGGGATGTGCTTCAACTCGATACTCTGAAGGAGCTACCCAAGTATGGGCGCTATCGCAGTAATTGCAGCGCAAGTCACATATCGCAAACCGAATAAATATTTGACGAGTACCAACATTGAGTCCTTCCCCTTGAATGGCGGAAAAAACTTCGATAAGTCTGGCGGTTTTGTTACTCATTTAGAATAGAAATAAATCTTACAAAAACTTTTATAGTGTCACCTCTCAACCATAGCTTGGAGTTTAGTACCATTGACCGCGAACGAGTTTTAGCTTGGTTAGCTGATAATGTTCCCCCATCACGCATCAAGCACATTTTGGGTGTAGAACAAATGGCAATTGATTTAGCAGTTCATCACCAATTAGACAAACAAAAAGCTGCTATAGCTGGCTTGATGCACGACTTGGCTAAATACTTCAAGCCGAAACAACTTTTGGAAATGGCACAAATTGAGGGAGTTGAAATCGACCCCGTAAGCGCCGCTCATCCTCACTTATTACATGCAGATGTTAGCGCCATTGTGGCTAGAGATACTTTTAAAGTAACTGATAAAGATGTGTTGGAGGCGATCGCAAATCATACTTTAGGTAGATCCAAAATGAACGAGCTTAGTTGCATCGTTTTTCTGGCAGATACCTTAGAACCCGGTCGTGGTAACACTCCAGAATTAGAAAATTTGCGAAAGATTTGTTACCAAAACTTAGACCGAGGTATCTGGCAAACTTGCGACTACTCGCTCAAGTTTCTACTTGAAACTCATTGCTTAATTCATCCCCGTACCCTTGCGACTCGCAACTGGTTTTTGCAAAAAGCCCAAAAGAAACTACTGGTTACACCGCCAACAACTGCATAAATGCCTAATTTTTGTTAGGATGCAAAGAAAACTTTTCGTTGCTTTTATCGATTCAATTACAAACCCTGAGCCTTTGAGGTTTAATGACAGATCATTCTCAAACTAATCTACAATCCCAGTCTGTACTCGTCACTTCAAGTAACCGCAATGCTGCCCAACGCCAGGAAGAAAGCGAAGAACTAGCATTGTTGTCTATCGCCGCCGCCGCCGATCGCAAAGCTGGCGATATGGTAGTGCTAAAAGTTGCTGAAGTATCTTTTTTAGCTGATTATTTTGTTTTGGTTACAGGTTATTCTAAGGCACAAGTACGAGCAATTTCTCAATCTATCGAGGATGGAGTAGAAGAACAATTGCATCGCCTCCCCATTCGTACCGAAGGACAAGCCGAAGGAAGCTGGGTATTGAAAGATTACGGCGATGTCATGGTGCATATAATGATGCCCAAAGAAAGAGAATACTACAACTTAGAAGCATTTTGGGGTCACGCGCCAAAAGTCGAATTGCCCGATAATATTGATAATCCTCGGAGGGAGATAGAAGAATGATTGAGTCTTCGCCTTATGTTTGCCCCGTACCTACCGAACAACAGCCATTAAACGAATACGAGGAATTGAAAGCGGCAGGTTTTTTTAAAACTTGTACCTTAAATTGGCAGCAATATATTACTCAGCTTGTTTGGATTTGGGGGCTATCGTGGCTAATTGCTGGCCCAGTAGCGGCGGCTAGTTTTGCCCCTCACAAACACTTGATGCAATTTATCTTGTGCGGTAGTGCGGGGGCAAGCGTGGGCGTGTTGCTGGTATTGGTGCGGATGTATTTGGGATGGTCGTATATAAAAAGTCGCCTAACCACCGCCACGATATTTTATGAAGAATCGGGCTGGTACGATGGGCAAACTTGGACTAAACCAGCAGAAGTTAAATCCCGCGACCTATTAATTGCGAGTTACCAAATTCAACCAATTTTACAAAGAATACAGCAAAGCTTTATAAGTTTAGTGTTATTACTAATCGCTGGAACAGTAGTTTGGAATTTTTTGTAAATATTTAACTGTAATGACTCTGGTAAATGGTACATTTTACCCATGACAAGGGGAAAAAGAACACAAGCGGCAGAACTTGAAGTCAGGTTACTGCGTGAAGGCATTATTGAATCAAGGCATCAAGTCCAAGCGGTGGTCTGTGACGACCGGGGACGAGTTTTATCGGTGGCAGGAAATGCGGAAACTGCTACTTTTGCGCGCTCGGCGCTCAAACCATTTCAGGCTTTAAGCGCGATCGCCACAGGTACTTTAGAGCGATACGAATTAAGCGATCGCGATTTGGCTATTATTTGTAGTTCCCACAAAGGTACAATCGAACAAGTGCGCCAAGTATTCAATATTTTGTGGCGAGCAGATATTGATGCTTCTATTCTTCAGTGTCCAATTCCTGAAGGTAAAAGCAGCCGATTACAATACAATTGCTCTGGCAAACACGCCGGAATGCTGGCGGTATGCCAACAACGGCATTGGCCTTTGAATACTTATTTGCAGCACAACCACCCCGTACAGCAGCTAATTTTTGGTAAAGTTGCTGAATTATTAAAAATGCCCGCCGCCGAGTTTATTCACGCTCACGACGATTGCGGCGCGCCAACATATTTGTTGCAGTTAGGGCAAATGGCATCTTTGTACGCGCAACTAGCTTCAGGAAAAAACTTGGATATGGAGCGAATTGTGCGCGCGATGACTCATCACCCCACAATGGTAGCGGGAGAAGGAGAATTTGATACAGAGCTAATGCGATTAACTGAGGGAGAACTCGTTAGTAAATCTGGCGCTGAGGGGATTCAGTGTATTGGTAGGAGTGGCGAAGGGATGGGGTTGGCAATTAAAGTAATGGATGGGGCAAAGCGGGCTAAGTATGCCGTTGCTATTCATGTATTGCAACAAATGGGCTGGATAGATCCTAGTGTAGGAGAAATTTTGACAGAAAGCTTTATGGCTTCAGGTTCATTCAAGCGATTAGAAGTAATTGGGGAATTATCTATTCTTTAGTTGCTAAAACCATAAATAGTGTTATATTAGGAAAGGCGACGCGGGATAGAGCAGCCTGGTAGCTCGTCGGGCTCATAACCCGAAGGTCAGTGGTTCAAATCCACTTCCCGCCATTAATCAATAAGCCCTGCAATTATAAATTAGTTGCAGGGCTTATTTTTTAGTAATCTCGATATATGCAAAAAACTAAACTTTTTCCCTGGCAAATTTGGGGAATTTTGCTGGTAATTTGGTTAGCGATCGCATTGATAGACTTGGTATGGCTGAAATGCGATCGTACAATTCCCGATTGGGATCGAGCAGATTATTTAACGGGATCGTTGAACTATTACCAAGCTTTACAACACCCTCAATGGTTAGATAGTCAATGGTGGCGAAGTTTTTGGCTGCTTTCAAGTAAAATTCCGCCCTTTACTTACATTGCGGCGGCGATTATTCAACAAATTGTTGGCACGGGGCAAGACTCGGCTACGCTCGTAAACGTGCTATTTAATGGCATTACGATCGTTGCGGTGTATGGACTCGGAGTGGAATTGTTTTCGGTAGAAGTTGGGTTGTGGGCGGCGCTTTTGTGTCAGGTATTCCCAGCTTTGTATCAACTGCGATTAGATTTTTTACTCGATTTTCCCCTCACGGCGGCGGTAACGTTGAGTTTTTGGTGTTTGACGGTTTGGCGGAGTAGAAAGGCGCACAATTGGCTGTGGGCTGCGGCTTTTGGCGTTTCTTTGGGTGTGGCGCTGTTAGTAAAACAAACAACTTTATTTTTTTTGCTTGTGCCAATAATTTGGGTAGGAGTAGAGACGATTAGCCGCCGCCTTTGGGGTAGGTTGTTGCAGCTAGTAGGAGCGTTAAGTGCTTCCTTACTGGTTTGTGGTTGGTGGTATGGAGTTAATTGGCTATTTGTGCTGACTTCGGGTAAACGAGCAACAATTGACAGCGCGATCGCCGAAAATGACCCCGCTTTAAATACAATTGGCGCATGGACTTATTACTGGCAAGTTTTACCGATTCAAGTTTCGTGGTTGTTGCTAATTGTGCCAATAGTGGGTTTGCTGATGTATTGTCGGCTTAGTAAAAAACAACAACACAGCTTTGGGTGGTTGGCGGTTTTTTGGGTAGGTGCTTATTTACTTTGTTCGGTCAATGTCAATAAAGATAGTCGCTATGTTTTACCTTATTTGCCTGTAGTAGCAATATTTTTGGCTGATGGGTTAACGAGCTTTCGCGGGCGCTGGCAAAAGCCGATTCGCTTTGGTACGGTGGGTTTGGCGGTGCTGTTGATGGTGTTTAATTTATTTCCAGTAGTGGGGATGGTAGAAGTATTGAGTCCTTACGGGCAGCACTACGCTAATTTTAATACTCAATTGCCTCATCGCCAGGTAGTTAGCCAGATTATTCAAACAGAACCTTTTTTGCGCTCTACGGTGGGCGTTTTGCCTTCTACGGCTGAAATTAATCAACACAATTTTAATTATTTTGGGGCGTTACAGCATTTTCAAGTCTACGCGCGTCAAGTGGGTACGAGAAAACAACAAATCAAACAAGACGGGCGCTCTCTTGATTGGTTTTTAACTAAAACTGGCATTCAAGGCTCAATTTCTGAGGCTCAAACTTTGATGGTGAATGAAGTGGAAACTTCGCCAGATTTTCAACGACAGAAAAGTTGGCGCTTACCAGATAAAAGCCTTTTGCAGCTTTATCATCGCCGCTTGCCACAAGTAAAAGTAGAACCTATAAAAGCAAAGCTAGATAAAGTAGAGTGGCAAGTTATATTACCCAAAAGTTCGCCCCCCGGTGTTCCCATACCTGTAACTTATCAGTGGAGCGGTAATTGGCAAGAGTTAAAATCGGGGTTAGTATTGCTCAGTTGGCATCAAATAAATACTAATCGCATAAGCTGGATAAACGATCACGCAATTGGCATGGGTAATTTGTATAGCCAGATTGCAAGTAGCAACGGTTTTAGAGTAACGGAAACTAGCGCGATGCTACCGCCAAAAAATACGCCTCCAGGAATCTATACTGTGAATGCTACTTATTTGAACCAGCAAACGGGGGAAAGTTATGTTTTGCCTTCTTTGCCTGTAAGCTTAGAAATTAACCCTCTAAGCGCCCCTACCGCAGCCCCAGAACTAGATTTAATTAGTCAATTGCAAGTATTAGCCGCTACTATGCCTCAAGGAACTCCGGCGTTGGAATATATCTTTGCAGAAGTTGCGCGGATTAATCAGTACGATCCTACTCAAGACTACTTGCAACACGCTAAGTTAGCCCTGCAATATCGGCTGAAAAGTACACCACAAAAAGACCCGCATTGGGCTTATGCTTTAGCTTTAGCAACACTTTTGAAAAGAGACGTAAAAGGAGCAATTGTAGCTTTAGAACAAGTAACACAGCTAGATTCTCAAAATCCTTACGCTTATGCTTATCTTGCTTTTGTGCGTCTCTACAAATTTCAACCCCATTTAGCTGAAATTGTCCTCCAAAAAGCGACTTCTCTTAACCCCAACTTACCCGAACTTTATGCCCTTAATGCGATCGCGGCGCTGATGCAGGCTAAAATATTTCCGGCTTGGAACTTTTTTCAACAGTACAAAGCCAGCAGTTTAGTTCAAGTGACGCATTAAAATAGATTCTAGTTGAGGAATGCCAAAAGGCTTGCTGAGATAGTCATCTGCACCCGCTTCTAGACACAAATCGCGATCGCCTACCATTGCCATTGCCGTTACCATCACGACAGGTACTTGCTGTAAGTCTGGCTGTTGACGCAAGCAACTAACTAAATCTAACCCCGTAACGTCGTCTCGCAGTTGAACATCTAACAAAATTAAATCAGGTCGAAATTTTTGGACTCGCTCTATAAAATTGTTGGTTTGCGAGGTGGACTGAATTTCATAGCCAATGGCTTCTAAATAGTCTTGCAACAACATTGCCGTACAGTCATCGTCTTCAATAATCAAAATCCGCCTGGGTGCTTGGACAAGCACTTTTTGTTGTTCGTTCAGGGTGTCAGCAATTAATAAGCTTGAATCGGCAATCTCTGTAGGCAAAAATAAAATAAATTGACTGCCTTTACCTAAAGTTGACTGTACCGTTACATCGCCACCGTGTAACTGAGCTAATTTGCGTGTCAATGCCAAACCTAAACCCGTACCTTCGTATTGGCGATTCAAGCGGCTATCGAGTTGTTTGAATGGTTGGAACAGAAATTCAAATTGAGATCGAGCGATTCCAATACCTGTATCTGTAACGATAAAAGCTATCCCTGATGGTATTTTTTGCACCCGCAAAGATACCGTACCAACAGACGTAAACTTAACGGCATTAGAAAGTAGATTTAATAGCATTTGCTTGATGCGCCGTTCGTCACCAACGCAAGTTGTTATTTGCGAATCGATTTGGTAAATTAGTTGCAGGTTTTTCTCTACAGCGCGATCGCGGATTAAAGCTAAACAAGCCTCGCTCAACTCTTTAACATCCAAGGGTAGGCGCGTTAATTCTTCCCTTCCTGCTTCTATTTTAGAGAGGTCGAGAATGTCGTTAATTAAGGCTAAAAGGTGTTCGCCGCTAGTATGAATGCAATCTATATATTGTTTTTGCTTAGAATTAACTTCCCCAAAAATTTCTTGCTGTAATAGTTGCGACAATCCTAAAATAGCATTTAGGGGTGTCCGCAATTCGTGACTCATGGTAGCTAAAAATTCGCTTTTTGCGCGACTACCAGATTCGGCGGCTTCTTTGCTTTCTCGTAAAGCGCTTTCTATCTGTTTGCGATCGGTAATGTCGCGAACAATACTAATAACTTCCTCATCTCCACTAGCAACAATTCGAGCTTCGTAGTCGCACATTTTGCCTTTAATTAATAATTGGTACTCAATCGCCTGTGCCTCTTTTGTAGCAAGAGTTTTCTCTATACTAAGCATAGTTTTTTGGGCTATTTCTACAGGCATTACTGCTGAAATTTTTTTGCCTATAAATTCCCTAGGTTGACTGTACAAATCGATATGCTTGGAAGCCTTAAAATCTATAATTTTACCATCTCTACCCAATCTAAATATTAGATCGGGAATAGCGTCTAACAAGGCGCGGTTTTTTGCTTCGCTTTTTCCTAATGCTTCTGCGGCTGATGTTTGTTCGGTAATGTTGTTGAGCGTACCAGAAATACTAATAACTTTACCCTCAAAATCAATTACGGAACGGGCATAAAATTCTACCCAACAGTGACCGCCGTCAATTGTTAAATAACGAAGTTCGCAGTGACAATAGTTTTGTTGGAGTTCAATTAACGAGTTAAATATTTTTAAACTTGCTTGGCGATCTTGAGGATAAATATAATTAAAAAGGTTTTTGCCAATGCTTTCTTCGACGCTAAAACCTGTAATTGCCGTCCAAGCCGAATTTAAAAATGTCCAACAACCTGTCGCATCTACAGTAAAAATTACTTCTTTAAGGTTATCTACTAAAGAGCGATAATTTTGTTCGCTTTGATGTAATGCGTTTATTGTCCGTTGACGAACAATTACATTGCCAATACTAGCCGCCGCCGTAGCTAAGATTGATTGTTCGGTGGCTGTCCAATGTCTTTGGCTATGACAGTCATCAAAACCAATAAATCCCCAAAATTCATCGGCAATTAAAATCGGCACTAACAATACAGAGATGATATCTTGTGCTGCTAATATTTCTCGCTCGTAAATGGGAAGATTTTGAACTATGTTACTAATTGTCTTACCACTTGCTAAAGTTTCACACCACTGTACAAACAAGCTGGCGCAAGGTAAGTTATTACTTTCGCAAACGATTTGAGCTTCGACTGAAGACTGACACCACTCAAAACTTCGGCTAATTGAGGGTCGATTGGCATTGAAGTTGCTACGCCTGCTTTCAAAAATATACACTCGATCGACACCACAAGCTTTACCCAAATCTGCAAGGGCTTGGTTAATGGCTGTATCAAAGTCTGTAATAGTTAGTAAATGGTTTGTGGCGGCAGCTACCCCGGCTAATAAGTGATCGCAATTTCTTTGGATGGCTTCGGTACGCTGGCGATCGCTGATATCTCTTTGAATTAAGACATAACACAGTAGTTTATTTATATTATCGCGCACGGCAAAAGCTGATAAATCTAGATTTACGGTTATGCCATTTTTAGCTACACTACACGCTTCGCTTCGGTAATTATCATATTTTTCCAAAGATTCCATTATCAGGGTAAATTCTGCTTCCCCTAAATGAATTGTCGGTTTATTGCTCTTAAGTTCTTCGTCAGAGTAACCTAGCAACGAGTAATGAGCCGCATTTTGTTCTAAATAATAACCTTGCGGATCGACGATCGCAATTCCATCGTTATCATTAGCAATAATTTGTTTGTATAACTTGAGCTTTTCTTCTATTTGCGATTCAGGGGCGATATTTTGGATTGTCACGTTCTATACCATCAACCTTTATTAAATAAAACCATGCTAAATTTTGGCATATTCGCTGATTTTCCTGATATTTTTAGCGTTAAATAAGACTATTAACTTAACTTTTCTTGAATTCTGGCTAAGATTGGGTTCTTCTCTCAATCGCTCTCGATTTTAAATTTTTACTCTATTTCTTAATTAAATGTTAGCTTAACAATAATTTTTGGTTTTTTAGGCAAAATTAACTGCGATCGCTTAACTTTTTTTAATCAAAGCATTTCAAGGAAAGTCATTATCTTTGTTATTTGAGATTAAATAAATTAAGCCACATAATATAACTAATTAATTTGTTGTTAGCAATCAAAGTTATCTAAACAACATATTTAGAATAAAAATAAAGCTGGCTGGGCTGCGGCGATCGATTAAGCCTAAAAATTGATTAAAATAAATAAAAGATTTTACTGATATTAAAAAAAGCTGCAATTCTCTAGGAAGTAATTAGCCAAGATTGAGTAAACTTTTAAGGTAAAAAATATGAACAATCAAAATCTAACAATTGTTTCCTTACTCCCCAGCGCTACAGAGATTGTAGCAGCGTTAGGACTAACAGAAGCGATCGTCGGACGCAGCCACGAGTGCGACTATCCTCCAGAAATTCAAAATCGCCCAGTGTGTACCAAAGCACGTTTAGATTCAAAAAATCTTAGTGGCAAAATTCACGAAGATATCACCAATATCGTGCAAGCGGCTTTGAGCATTTATCAAATAAATATTGATGTTTTGCAGCAGTTACAACCAACTCACATCATAACTCAAGACCAATGCGATGTCTGTGCTGTTAGCGTCGCTGAGGTAGAAAAAGCTGTAGAAACTATAAGTGGAAATCGCCCCAAAATTATTTCTTTGCAACCAAACGTAATTACCGATCTTTGGGCAGATATCGAACGGGTAGCCGACCAACTGGGAGTTGAATCTCGACGCTTAGTTGAAAACTTGGAAGCACGAGTAAAAATTTGCGCCCAAAAAACTCAACAACTTTCAGTAATGGAACGTCCCACAGTTGCGTGCATCGAGTGGACAGACCCCTTAATGATTGCAGCTAATTGGATTCCCGAATTAGTAACTTTTGCGGGAGGACAATGTTTATTTAGCGTTGCTGGTGAAAATGCGCCCCAAGTAACGTGGGAAACTTTAGTTGTCACAAATCCAGATGTAATTATATTTATGCCTTGCGGATTCGATTTAGAACGGACTCGTAGCGAAGCAATGCCATTAAAACATCTCCCCGACTGGCAAAATCTCCAGGCAGTAAAAAGCGGTAGAGTGTACGTTACCGACGGTAATTCTTACTTCAATCGTCCTGGCCCTAGATTAGTAGATTCGGTGGAAATTTTGGCAGAAATATTACACCCAGAAATTTTTGAATATGGTTATAAAATGGGGGCGTGGGAAATGATGTAAAGAGGCGCTATATTTTTGGTAAAGGAGAGCCAAGGATAGCAAGATCGAGGGCGTAACCGCCCGTAACTAGGTAAACGCGATCGGAAATAGAGCCAATGCGTCGGACTAAATTGCCCAAGCGATCGCGAAATATTCTACCGCTAGGATAAGCGGGTACTACACCCCAACCTGTTTCCTCAGCAACAAAAATTACTTCTTGGGTACATTGATGCAAAGCAAAAAGCAAATCAACAACAATTTGCTCCCATTGAGTAGCGTCTTTAGCTAATAAATTTGCCACCCAAGTACCCAAAGAATCAACTAATAGGCAGCTAGAAGTAGGGGAAGAAATCGCATCGATTAATTGTAATTCTGGAACTTCCCTTGTCAACCAATGTTCTGGGCGGCGCTGGCGATGCTTGGTGATACGTTGCATCCAATCTAAATCATCGGGATTAATTAAAGCTGTAGCTAAATATATAACCGAATTGCTAGACTCAAGCGCTAAAGATTCTGCCCATTCACTTTTTCCCGATCGCGCTGGCCCGGTGACTAAAATAATGCTCATACCGTTGCAATTAAAAGTACAAATTTACCGATATTTTGGGCTGATTTCCTCGTCATAGCTAACGTCAGCACCGATATACCTGTGGGGTAGATAAAAACTTGCCCTCATTCCCCAACCCTGCTTCAATATTGGAACAAAGGCAGCCGATTTTAAAGTATTTTCCCAGACAAGGGAAATCATGCAAAAGGTCTAAGGCATAACAAGGTAAAATAACTAAAACCCCGACGTACCAAGCAGACATTCAGCTTAGACTAAAACATGAATGACTGCCCAATTGTAAGCTTAAGTTATTGCTAGTTTGAATTATGAAAGCAGATTTAAACAAAATTTTGGCAGTTTTGCAACAGTTAGAACAAAACCCTAACTTTAAAAGTCGCCCCTTAGTCACTTCAAAGGAAGATAACACCGCAGATAATATTTCTTCGGTGACGGATATTGCTGTAACCCCATCATCTTCAACGTCGTCAATTCCACCCCTCCAACCCCATCGTAAAGCCCTTACTCTACCTAGCTTTGGTTCTAGTGACCAAGAAAAGACACTAGATTCTAGTACCGCCTTTGTCACAATTACGCCGCCGCCAACATTAATGGAGGAGATTCAAATTGTTGTACAGCAAATTGAAAGTCTTTATCGAGAAGGACCAATTGTTGATGGTTGGCTAGAGTCTTATGCTTGTGAATCAACATCAAGTAACGACGAAACCGTTAACGATTCCACTACTTTAGAGTATGTGACGGCGGGTAGCTTGGAAAAAGATAAAATAATTTGTGAAGCTCCCCGCTCTTGCTATCGTTTAAATGGTGTAGATAAAACAGGTCAACAGTGGTCTTATCCTTGCCCGATCGAACAATTGCCTAGTGTCAGTTTAGCGATCGCACGTTACGAAAAGCTCACGCAATTATGCGATCGCAAACGGAACTTAGAAACGCGCCTCAAACAAATGTAACTATCTACTCGTTCATATTGCGATAAGTAGCAACGGCAGAGGGAGAAATTCTGTTGAGATAACGAAATATCCAATACTTAAATATAGTATCCAAAATTACCGGGAAAGTAGCAATAAATAAGAATATAAAACCGTGATTTTCTGGTATTCCTAAATGACGAGAAACACCGGATAAAATTACTTCCCAGCCGTGCGGTGAATG
This sequence comes from Chroococcus sp. CMT-3BRIN-NPC107, assembly GCA_019359635.1. Lineage (GTDB taxonomy): Bacteria > Cyanobacteriota > Cyanobacteriia > Cyanobacteriales > Chroococcidiopsidaceae > Aliterella. The sequence continues at coordinate 41,780 of JAHHGY010000019.1, read as the reverse complement.
GAAGCCAACAAACATATCAGTAAATAAAATAATAATAAATGCTTTAGCACTATCGCTTAAGCCATATACTACCTGATCTATAAAATCTTTGAGGATCGCTATCTCTCGTTTGCTGACCATAATTAGCCAGGTAAAAGCGCCTAAGGCACACAAGTCTGCAAATACATTTTCTATCGCATCGGTGCTTTCATGCCGATACATTTTAGCAATCTCGCCTACTTTCTCTTTAATTTTTTCTTCTAAAACTAAAGGCGAAACTTCAGATTTACCTGTCAATAGCTGTTCAAACTTGAGTTTTTCCTCAAATTTGTGCATTTCTTCTAAAGCTCTTTCCTCCATTTCATAATTAATAAATATTTCTGATGCGGAGTGACTTCTTACTTTCTCAACTATAGGACTAATAACTATATGCTTTGATAATTGAAAAGTCAAAAAAGGTACTATTACTAGCAACAAAACTAATCTTATAGATACAAAGGTGCGTTTTTGCGAGTAACGAAATTTTTGGACAACTTCCTCTTCAGATTTGGGATCTAATTCAATTTTCAAGCGATTGAGAGTGCTTAATATCGAGCGAGGCAAAACACTCATTTCTTCTGCCTTACTTTCTGATTGCTTACTTGACTTAGCTAAAGGCGATGTTTGGGGAATGTTTTTAGTAATAACTCTCTCGATTTTTGTAAGCTGAGTAGGTACATTTAAAGGTGGTTTAACAATATTATCTGTTGTATACTTCCCTACCACTCGATCGATAAACGTTAGTTTGTCTAAAACCTCTGTAGCATAGTTTTTTGATTGAATGTCAAGGGTATTACTAACTGTACCTACACCATTATTTTTTGCTAACTTGAGAGTTTTTTGATTAAAATTACTGAACCACGAACGACTAATGTTAAATTCTGTTAAACTCATACGGACAGTTCTAAGAAACTTATCAAGCTCGGAGTGCAGATAATTCATTACACTACTACCATACAAATCAGAGCGATCGGGTATCTTTTCACCGTCAAAATACTCATCTTCTATAGCCTTAATCAGGGAAGCAGCTTCATAGGCTCTATCAAGACTTCGCTCGGTAGTTCGCAAGTAGCGTTGATGAGCAGCGTGTAAATAGGACAATATAGTAGATAGCAAACTAGACTTTTTCATCGCAGAAAATTATCCAGCCTTATTTGGGCAGTTTTTAAGCTTACATTAATGTACGAGGTATCTTAGCAAATCTACGAGGTAAGAGTTGGTACGATTAGATTCTGTTTGGATAACAGGTTCGAGTAATACGGGTAAAACTACTCGCTTAGTCGAGCAATTTTGTCTGTGGATGGAGTTAGAGAGCAAAAACTCCGAGGGAGGCTCTAACCGCAGACAGAAGCAAAAAGCTTTGAATATTCCGCCAAAGTTAGATCGACAACATACGCCAGCCGTATTAGCGTTGGCGGCAAACAATGATAATCGTCAAGATTTAGTAGAGCGCATTGTCAAAGCTACTGGTGGCAAGTATCCCATCCGCGCTAAAACGCCATTAGGTTTTTTTCAAGACGAGATAACTTTATATTGGCCCTTACTAATTGGATTATTAAATCTTAAAGCGCAATTTCCAGTTAGGCTACGTCCTGAAACCGAGCAAGAATTAGCTACTAAGCTGTGGAAATTAAATGGAGACATTATCAGTGCGGCAGGTGTAAACGAGTATCGATTGGTGCGGCGGATTCTAGACTTATTGCAACTAGCAGCTTATAGCGGCACAAAAACCGAAGAAATTGGTACGGTTTTAGAACAAGGTTTAGAAAATGAGGTAGATGGAATAAATTATGCTCAACTATTGTTAGATTGGCGTAGTTGGTGCGGAGAGAGGGGTTTATTAACCTACGGCACAATTACCGAATTGTACTACCAACACTTATTGCCCGATCCAAATTACCAACAGCACTTATTGCGGCGCTATCGCTATATATTAGCCGATGATGTCGATGATTATCCGGGAGTTGCACGGCATTTATTTGACTTTTTGCTAGATCGAGGCGTTGTCGGCGCTTTTAGTTATAATCCTGACGGTGCGATTAGGTTGGGGTTAGGTTCAGATCCAGAGTATTTGGCGGGTTTAACTTCCCGTTGCCAAAAAGTCGAAACCTTAACTTTCCCACAAGTGAAGACGCTAAGAGACATTGCTAGTTTGATGACGGAATCTGTTAGCCAACCACTAACGCTTGTTAGCTTGCCTAGCACAGTACAGACAATTTCGACTATTTCCCGCGCTGAGTTGCTGAGAGAAACAGGGGAAAAAGTCGCCCTTGCCGTAGAATCGGGAGCAGTACAACCGCAAGAAATCGCAATAATTGCCCCAGGTTTGGATGCGATCGCTCGTTATAGTTTAGTAGAAATTTTGCGAAAAAAAGGTATTGCTGTCGCCCCAACTAACGATCAGCGTCCTTTAAATAGTTACCCAGCAATTCGCGGCTTATTAACCTTGCTAGCTTTAGTTTATCCAGGTTTGGGACGATTGGTAGATCGGGATGGGGTAGCCGAAATGTTGGTGGTACTCAGTGGCGATGCGATCGCCCAAAATACCTACAAAATTGATCCTGTAAGGGCTGGTTTAATTGCCGATGCTTGTTTTGAACCTCACCCCGATCGCCCTAACTTGCTGCCTCACGTAGCCTACGATCGCTGGGATAGATTGGGCTACACTGCAACTAATGCCTACGATCGCCTGTTGGAGTGGATAGAAAAACAGCGCTCTCAATACGAAATGCGACTTTTACCTAGTCCAATTTCTTTATTAGATCGAGCAATTCAAGACTTTTTATGGCTTGGTAGCGAGCTTCCTTACGATCTGGTAGCCGCCCTTAGAGAACTATTAGAGACGGCACAGCATTATTGGGAAGTTGATATAAGGTTGAAGCAAATTGAAGGGGGCGACGCGCCCGCAAACGCGACTATAGCGCAATTTATTGGCTTGCTGCGACGGGGGACTATTACCGCCAATCCTTACCCCGTGCGTCCTATTGGTGCAGCAAGTCGCGCTGTTACTTTAGCAACTATCTTTCAATATCGTTCTAGCCGTCAGCGTCATCGCTGGCAATTTTGGTTAGATGCGGGTTCGCCTTTGTGGTTGAGTGGTGGAGCGGCGACTTTATTTGGTGCTAATTTATTTTTGCAACATCGGTTTGCGCATCCTTGGACAGTAGAGGAAGCAAAACAAGCTGACGAAGAGCGTTTGCAAAGAATTATCCGCGATTTATTAGGGCGGGTGGAGGAGAGAGTTTACTTATGTCACAGCGAATTAGCAATAAACGGACAAGAGCAACTAGGGCCATTATTAAACTTAGTTAATGCTTCGCTTCCCGTGATTTTTGAAACTGCAACCAGTCTCGAATCTCTTGAGCTAACCAAATAAGTTTGGCATCGCTTAAATTGTGACCAAATGAAAAGCGAGTAGATTTGTTAGGTTTATTAGTTTTTTTACTTGTTGTTAGAATTATGCCATTTTCTTGTTTTCTTCCCTCACCTTGAAAATAGTAATTATCCAAAAGGAGAACACGTATTAAACCGACAACACATCAAGCTCAAGCAGCCGTTAGATGTCAACTTATCAACCCATAATAGTATTTCGCTACGATACTTATAATAAAGTCATTTATATTTTGGCAGTTAGCGATCGCCACGAAATAGAAATTGTTATTTATCCTAGTGGGTTTTGGAGGTTCATTTAATGTACGAATTTGAAACAATGAGTATGACAGAGCTAAAAACCTATGTAATGAGTCATAGAGATGATGACGCAGCTTGGGGAAAGTACATTGCTCGATTAGTTGCTTTAGATCGGAAGTGGTATCCAGCGCCTATCGACAAAGCAGGGGAAGAAATTATACAGGAAGCTTTTAAACAAAGGCTAGGTGCGCCTACAGAAGGTGAAAGTTAACGATCGCGCGCTGGTTATGTAGATAGTCTAACTTGAGAGCCAGTTTGAGCTTTATAAACTTCAATCCGCGCACTGAAGGCTTCCTTAAAGTATGGCATATGAGTAACGGCTAGAATACAGGCAAAATCAGGCGCGATCGCATTTATGGCAGCTATTAGGCGATCGCATCCTTCCTTGTCTTGCGTACCAAAGCCTTCATCGATAATCAACATTTGCAGAGATGCACCCGATCTTTGAGCAAGAAGTTTCGCTAAAGCTAAACGAATGGCAAAGTTGATTCTAAAAGCTTCTCCACCAGAATAAGTCTCGTAAGCTCTCGTACCTCGCGCGTCAGCAATTACAATATCCAACGTATCAATCAATTTAGCGGTTTTTTTGGCAGCTTTGCTACCTTTTCCGGCTTTTTGAGTGACAAATTGAACGTGCAATTGGTTTGCACTAAGTCGCGCCAACAATTGATTGGTTTCGGCTTCTAGTTGCGGCAATATATTTTCAATCATCAATGCTTGAATGCCATTTTTGCCGAAAGCTTGGGCTAATTCTTGATAAACTCGATATTGCTGCTTAATTGCTTGCAATTGCTGTTGTTGTTGCTCGTACTGAACTTGTAAGGTTTCTAGTTGCGCCGCCAATTGTTGCAACCCGCCTAGCTTGCTTAAATGTTCGTCAAGTTCCCGCCGCCTCAGCCCCAACAGTTGTTCTAAAGTTTGAATTTCTCCTATAGTATTTGGGGAAGTTTCTAGTTGCTTAGTCAGGCTGTCAATTTGGGTTGCTATTAGTTGCTTTTCTGTTAGTCTCGATTCTGTCGCCTTAGTTAGCTCTTTTACCCGCTCTTGAAGTTCGGGATATAGTTTTTGAGCCGAAGTCAATTCTTGAAAGCGCAATTGCCAAGCTTGAGAATTTTTTAATGCTACTCGTAAAGCGTTGTGTTGCTCTGTATTGTAGCCAATTTCTTGAATTAAACTTTCTAAAGTAGCAATTTTTCTAGCTATGGGTGAATTAGTTAGTTGTTGCGCGATTTGGGCTTGCAAGTCGGCAATTTGTGCGACTATTTCTGGCTTACGGGCGGCGATTTGAGCTTGCCTTTTTTGAGCATCTTTAATTTGCCCTTGACGAATTTCCGCCCAGCGCCACCGCTCGATTTCGCTCCGCGCAAGGGCGTGATCTTGCTCGTTGTAATTGAGTTTTTGCAACTGCGTGTCTAATTGACGCAACTCGTTTTGGATATCTGGAGCATAATTTCCTGTAGCTAGAGCATTTTCTAACTGTTGCTTTTCTATAGCTATTTGGTTTAATCGCTCTTTTTCATCCCCTGTCGCGGTTAATTGAGCAGCTAATTGTCCTCTTTGCTCTCGTAAAGTATCATAATCGGCTAATTGTTGGCTTAATTCGCGGTATTCCTGGCGCAATACCTGAATTTCTCGGTCTGAGACTGCCATCTGCTCTTTCCCAACCCATAAGTCGTTTTGGACATCTTGTTGTTGGGATTGAGTTTTTTGGACTACGCGATTCCAGTGATGTTCGTCTAATGGGCGATCGCATAACGGGCAACTAGCATCGGGATTTTGCAGCATTTGCATTTTTTGCTCTAATTCCCCGATTAGCTTCTCACAGTCGCTTTGGTGGGCTAACAGGCGTTCCATAAAGTGGCGGCGTTCTTGTCCTTTTTCCCGCACTCTTTCTAAATACACCCGTTTTTTTTCCAAAGCTTCAATCTGTTTGCCAATTTCAGTTACCGCTTGTTGCAGTTGAGGTTGACGTTGTTGTTTAGCGTTTAGCTGTCTTTCGGAGGCTTGGAGTTCTTCTATTTTGGCGCTTATTCGCGCTTGCAATCTTTCTAGTTGCAATTGTAAGGTTGTACGTTGTTGCAGCAGTGGCGATACTTGCAGTTGTAAGTTGTCTAGTTGTTGAGCGCGATTTTTGGCTTCTGCAAGTTGTGCTAAAGCGGTTTGTACTTCCGTAGCTTTACTTAAAGTTTGGTTAATTTCTTGCTCTTGCTGTTCTAAAGCTACTAATTGACCTTCAGTGTGTTGCAATTGGCGTTGAATAGAGTTAATTTGTTCAGCTTTCTCTTGCTGCAATTGCTGCATTTCTACAGTGGCGCGAGAATGCTCTTGAAACTTACTAGATAAGCTTTCTTCCTGAGCTTGCAGGCGTTGGTGTTCTTGGTAGCCAGATGCGATCGCCTTTTCTTGACTTAGTAGCTCTCTAACCGCTTCTAGCTGCCCTTCTATAGCGATTTTGTCTTGAGTTAAACGACTTCCTTCTTGACTTAAGTTGAGATGTTGTTGCCGAAGAAAGCCTAATTGTTGCTCCCAATTTTGCCTTTGGTGCTGCACTACTTGCAAACTCTGTACTTTTACATTGTCGTAAGCTTGTTGTTGTTGCAGATAGTTAACTTTTTCTTCTAACTGAGTGATTAAAGCCGCCACTTCTATTCGTTGCTGCAACTGAGTTTGCATAGATTCAATCGAGCGTGTGGCTTGTTCTGCTTGTCCTTTAAAAGAGCGAGATAAATCTTTAGCTCGTTCTTCCAAATCGTCGTATTGATTGAGTTTTAGCAATTCTGCTAGTATTTCTTTACGCTCGTTGGGACGCTTGAGCATAAACTCATCGGCTCTACCCTGGCGCAGATATGCCGAATTAATAAAAGTATCGTAGTCTATTTTGATATGAGTTAATATTTCTTGTTGAGTGGCGCGGACACCTTTAGCGGTTAAAGCTTTAAACCCACTTGGTGTCTCCACTTGAAACTCTAAAGAACTACTTTGTCCCCGATAGCGAGTACGAATTACTTTATATTTTTGACTGAAGCTAGTAAAAGTAAAATCAACTCGAACTTCTTTAGCTCCCGTTTGAATTACATCATCTTCCGTAGATGCGCGACTTTCTCCCCAAATCGCCCAAGTTATTGCCTCTAATAAAGAAGACTTCCCCGCACCATTAGCGCCGCAAATACAAGCTGTATGCAACCCGTTAAAGTCTAAGGTTGCATCGCTGTAGCTCAAAAAGTTTTTTAAAGTTAGTTGTACGGGAATCATCCAAATTCAAGCGCCATCTACCTTTGATTTAAACAGTACATATGCACTGTTGCCTAGTCTATCTATTGATAAACAAGGATTCTCACTATTAAGCTATCAGTTACACAATTCTTAATGTTAAAGAGGCGATCGCACTCAAGTTCGCACAAAAAAACTCTTGGGAGTCTTGCCGTGTTTCGACCCCAAGAGCTTTTTCGATTCTGTTCGCTCCTCACACAAGACAAATATAGGTCGGATATCAGGAGCGGGGATCGGGGGGAGTGACACTTTGCGTATTGTCACTTAAGCAAGGTTAAAGCGACGTAAAATAGGGATTATGCCTATTAAATCAAGCTTTCAATGACCGAAAATGCAATTATTACTGAAAATCTCAGCCGTAGCTTTAATAAAGTCCAAGCGGTAAACAATCTATGTTTGCAAGTACCGAGGGGAATTGTCTTTGGGTTTTTGGGTGCTAATGGTTCGGGAAAAACTACTACAATTCGGCTATTGTTGGGGCTTTTAGAGCCATCGCAGGGACGGGCGGAAGTATTGGGTTACGATACAGTACGGCAAGCTAATTCTATTCGCCGTCGCACGGGGGCATTATTAGAGCATCCTGGCTTGTACGAACGTCTGAGCGCTATTGATAATTTAGAATTTTATGGTAGAGCTTGGCGCTTGCCAACACTGCACAGGCGATCGCGCATTAAAGAATTATTATCTAATTTGGGATTATGGGAACGCCGCAACGAAAGTGTAGGAACTTGGAGTCGCGGCATGAAACAGCGTTTAGCGGTAGCTAGAGCGATGCTGCACAATCCACCATTGATTTTTTTGGACGAACCAACGGCGGGGTTAGATCCGGTGGCGGCGGTAGCTTTACGGGAAGAGTTGCAAGCAATGGTAAAGCGAGAAGGGGTGACGGTGTTTTTGACCACTCACAATTTGGGAGAAGCTGAAAAATTGTGTCAACTTCTCGGTGTAATTCGTCAAGGTAAATTGATTGCTGTGGGAAATCCTAACGAGTTACGCGATAAAGCGAGTAGTCCCCGAATTGAAATTGTCGGGAGTGGCTTCACATCCCAGTTGCAAGGCTTATTACAAACTCAACCAGGGGTAGAGGGAGTAAATATAGCTGGAGAAGTTTTGACGATTAATTTACATAAGCTAATCAGCGCCGCGCCCTTGGTAAATTTGCTCGTGCGCGCAGGAGTGCAAATAGAAGAAGTCCGTAAAGGTAGCGCTAGTTTAGAAGAAGTCTTTTTAAACTTGATGGAAGCAGATAGTTAAAATCTATAGTAGCTTTACAGGTAAAAATTAAATGTTTACAGTTCAACTTAAAAATGGGGATAGATTGCAAGTTCCCCTAGAAGCACTAGAGGAGTTTGTGGAGAAAAACCGCGATAGCGCAAGCGCGCCCGGTTACGGGCTTCGCATTCAAGTCCAACATCATCATCATAAGGTAGGTATTGCAGATAATTAGACTCAATAAAGAATTTGCCGATATTTGGGCGGTAATTTGGAAAGAGTGGCGAGAATTACTGTTTAGTCGCGGCAATTTACGGTCAATTTTATTAAGTTTGCTGCCATCAGTATTAATATTCGGCGTTTTTTTACCTGCTCAAGTTGGGCACGTTTGGGTAGATTCTCCCGTGTCGATGGTATTGTGGGGTTGGCTTTCAATGCTCCCCGTTACGGCGATAATTGCAGATGCGTTTGCTGGCGAAAGAGAGCGCCATACTTTGGAAACGCTTTTAGCTAGTCCTTTATCAGAGCGAGCAATTTTGTTTGGAAAAGTAGCCGCCGCCGTTGGTTATGCTTGGCTGCTGGCGCTAATTATGCTACTTGTGGCTTTGATTACAGTAAATATTGTTGTAGCAGGAAGTGGAATACTTCTTTATCCTGTAGGAGTTGTGGTTGGTGGGGGAATTTTAGGGTTATTAACTGCAACACTTTCTGCCAGTATTGGCGTACTTGTTTCTTTACGCGCAGCTACCGTAAAACAAGCGGCGCAACAGTTAGTTTTTGCTTCAATTGCTTTAACTTGGCTGCCGTTATTTGGTTTAAGTTTGCTCCCCATGCAGTTGCAGGAAAGTTTGATATTATCGGCTAAAACTGGCGGTACTACTAGGATATTTATCTTTGCTTGTGTAGTGCTTGTGGGCTTAGATTTTGGGTTATTAATGCTGGCAATTTCTAGGTTCAAGCGATCGCGTTTAATTCTGGACTAATGGCTTTCGAGGTAAGGTAATTGTAAAAGTTGAACCTCGATGAAGTTTGGTTGTTACACTAATTCGCCCTCCCATCAACTTCACTAAGCGATCGCTTATTGCTAATCCTAAGCCTGTACCGCCGTGCTGACGGGTAATAGTTTGGTTTAGTTGGCGAAATTCGGCAAAAATAAGTTTGATATCTTCTTTCTCCATGCCAATACCCGTATCGCTAACTGCAATTGCTATATTGTCTGTTGGCAATTCCCATACTTTTATTTTTACGCCGCCAATCTCAGTAAATTTGATAGCGTTTGATAGCAAATTTACTAATACTTGCCGGAGGCGATCGCTATCATTAACAATCATCGGATTATCTAAGTTTAGACTTACATCGATTGTTAAATTTTTTTGTTCGACTAAGAGACAATATTCGGCTTTAATTTCCTCGATTATTTCTGCCAAATTAAACTCTTTCGGTACGACTTCTAAACTATTTGCTTCTATTTTAGCCGCTTGCAAAATATCTTCGATTAGCTTTAATAGATGCTTGCCGTTATTAAAAATTCTCTCCACCATATTTTCTTGATTTTTGGCAAGGGGTGAGCATTTTTGACGCAGTAGCAATTGAGAAAAACCCACAATTGCATTCATTGGCGTACGTAATTCGTGAGACATAATCGCCAAAAAATGAGACTTTAGCCGCGCACTTTCTTGTAATTGTAAATTTTGCAACTGAGTTTTACGCAGAGTTTCTTCGGCAAGTTTTCGCGCTGTAATATCGCGCATTAGCCAGCGCAAACTTGTGGGTCTACCTTGAAAATCGCGACTTATTGCTACAGTTATTGATACATCAATGGTTGGCGCATGGCGCGGACAAACACCCACTTCCCATTCTGTCAATTTATCCGTTTTATGTAGTTGATTTAAGCGGGTACGGAAGGCTTGACGCTGTTCTAATTTAATATAGTTAGTTAAAGGTTTACCGATTAAATATGCTTGGGGAGCATTAACTAACTTTGCCGCCGCGCAATTAATTTCTCGAATAAGTCCCGCACAATCGGTTACTAAGTAGCCATCGGGAGCAAATTCAAACAATTCTTGATAGCGCTGATATTCGGTTTGAATTTTGATATTTGCGATCGCTAGCTGCTCGTTTTGTACTCGCATTTCTTCTTCGGCGACGTGGAGTTCTTCTAAAGCCGTCTCTAATTCTGCCAAAGCTTGGGGTATTAGTTGTTCTGTGCGATCGCAAGATACCCTGTATCGTTGTTGAAGTTCCGCCGCGCGATCGCGCACTGCATCGATCTTTTGCACAAAATTTTGCATCTTGTTTCCCAAGTCTTCAATTGCTTTTTCCACTGCTGTTAATAAATATAAATTTATTGTTAGGAATTAGCGTTATGTGTTGTGGCAATTAGCGTTAATTTTGCTAAGTCTACGTTAATACTAATTTATATAACTTGTTGCTTAATCTGCTTTAGGGGTTAGATGTTATTTAATTCTTGGGAAAGAATAGGAAAATACAATATTTCTAACCTTCGAGAGAAGCTATTTCTTCGGTCAAAACTATCACACCGCGACTTTCTGCTAGTCTGCTTACTAACGAAGTGCAGGTAATTTTGCACATGATTTGTCTACCTCGACGATTGACAGCAGCTACAGTCATTTCTACGACGTTGATATCTCCAGCTAAACAATTGCGAATTGGCTGACGCAACTGCTCGACGGGTAAACCAATATCCAAATTCATAAAGTGTTGTCCTAAAACTTCCTCACTCCGCAATCCCCACAATTCTTCGTTCTTTTCGTTCCAAATTTGAATGAGTAATTCTCGATTTAAAACTGCAACGCCACCCTGGAGGCTATTAAAAATTGCTTCTAAAAAGCTATTAGCTTGATTTAGTTCTTCACTGCGTAAACGCAATTCAGAGTTGATAGACTGCAATTCTTCATTGGTAGATTGCAATTCTTCGTTCATTGTTTCTAATTCTTCATTGGTAGATTGCAACTCTTCGTTAGTTGTTTCTAATTCTTCGTTGGATGATTGCAATTCTTCATTAGTTGTCTCTAATTCTTCATTGGTAGATTGCAATTCTTCGTAAGCCATCTCCAATTCTTGACTGGCCTGTTCGATTTCTTCTTGCAGCTTTTTATAACGGCTAACTTCGGTAAAGCCAATACTGACACCAAGTAATTTTCTGCTAGCATCGTAAAGGGGGGTAATTTGGATATCAAAAAAGTGAAAATCGTCATTAGCAATTGTCCAACCAATGTTAGTGAGATAAACTGCACGAAGATCCTTAATAACTTGGTCGATGTGCGATCGCAATTCTACCGGACGATAGGAAACTTCCAAGTCTTGCAAAGGGCGGTTAATATCTTGAGAACTGAGATTAAAAAACAGTCGCGCCTGTTCGTTGGCTAAGATCAACAATCCCTTAATATCTACAACTATTTGAGCAATAGAGCTAATATCAAAAGCAGCATCCCGTAAGAGGTTGTTATTAACTGGGTAGTTGTATTCTCGCTCTTTGCTATAATTGCTGCCCAAAAAATACTCCTTACTATTTTCTCGATCGATTTTTGTAAATATGCGTTGTTTTAAGTTTATGGGTGCAAAAAAATTACTATGATTGAGTAATAGCTCGGCTTTGCCTAAAACTAAAAAACTGCTGAAATTGAGTGCAAAGTGAAACCGAGAGATAATTTTTGCCTGAGTTTCAGCGTTGAAATACATTAATGTATTGCGACAAGATAATAAATCGATGCGAGAAATTGGCGGATCTTGTAGCAAGTCGTGACGACCAAAAATTACGGCGCGGCGCAAATCTTGGCAAAAGGTGTAATTTCCATTAGTTTGCTTAAAGTACCGCTCTAATAATGGTTCGGGGATTCCTTCTACTTCCTTAAGGCTGTAAGTAGCTTGGCGTGCTTGATTGAGGGCGGCTTCGTCTACATTTGTAGCGTAAATTTTTACCTTTTGATGAAACTCCTCAATCCCTAAAACTTCAGCAAGTACCATAGCTAGAGTATAAGCTTCTTGCCCTGAAGCGCAGCCAGCGCTCCATACACGGATGCGATCGCGCTTTAAGTCTTTTCGCGCCACAATTTGGGAGATAATTTCTGTTTGTATATATTCCCAAACTGTGCGATCGCGAAAAAATGAGGTGACATTAATTAAAATTGTATCGAAAAGGTGTAAAAATTCTTCGGGATGTACTTCTAAATAATCGGTATAGTCGCCATAGGTTTCCATTTCGGCTACCTGCATCCGAATTTGGACGCGGCGCATTAAGCTAGGGCGTTTGTAGCCTGTAAAATCAAACCCCCGATTGTTTTTAATGTAGTCGAGTAGGGCTTCAAATTCGGGGTCTATTTCTAGATTTTTCATACGGCTCGCACAGCAAAGGAGAAGAAATATTTTGGAGTTTTGCTTTGAAGTCTTGACTTCAAAGCAAAACTTTTTTTAATTTTTGCCATCTATTCCACTCTAGTTGCTAAATTGATTAAAGTTTGAGCAATTTCTGTAACCGGAATCACTTGGGCAATAGAAAGGTATTCTTGAAGCATATTTTCTTCTCCTTGAGCAACGATCGCATAACCTCCCGTTTCTCTAATCGCCCTCATCCCCATTATTCCATCGTTACTTGTGGGTGTTAGTATTAGTGCGATCGCCTTTTCCCTAAAGCTTCCGGCTACCGATTCAAATAATAAATCGGTGGAAGGACTGACAAAATGAACTAATTTAGATTGCAATAGCGTCAGCCTACCATCAGGATTAACTAACAAATGGCGACTACTTGGAGCAATATATACGGTTTGAACTCGCAATATATCTCCGTCTTCGGCTAGTTTAACGTTTAAGCTAGTACAACTATTAAGTTTATCTACTAACTCGTTAGGATATTCAGGATACAATTGCTGTGCCACAATAATCGCTGCTGGAAAGCTATCTAACGCCGCTAAAACTTCTTTTAAAGCCTTAGTATCGGTGGTAGATGCGATCGCTACTACGTGCAAATTATTTTGATTCGCATCAGATAAAATAGAATTGTCTAAATTTTGTTCTAATAGTTGACCGTTTACCGCAGATAAGTCATCACTACTGTCACTTAGAAGCATTTGACGAACTAAAGCGGCCTTTTGTTGGCTATCTTGGGCTTGCTCTTGAAACCGTTTTGCAGAAATGTTTTGACTGCGGGTGCGCGCGCTGGTTGCCATGCGCTCAGTTAGGGCGGCTTTTTCTTCTAACGCCCGGAGCGCGCTCCATAAAGCAACTTCTAAAGCATCGGTTTGTTCGGCAAGTAAGCTATTAATTGAGTAAGCATGACCTGTACGACAACGAAAGCGAATGAGCTTGCCATCCTGCAATTCCCATAACGCGCCGCGACACTCAGGACAAGCAAAACCCGATGGTATACCGGGACGTTGGCTGTTTTGCATAGTATTTAAGTCAAATTGGGCAATGTTTGCTTCCATATCCATTTGCTGGTGTACTTGCACCTTTGACTCTAAAACGGGTTCGGAAGCTAATTGAGCTAAGGTTTTACTAATATCGGCTACTTTTTGAATGTAATCAACTTCAACGTTTTCGATCGCACTGCGGGGCATTCCCGAATATAAGGCTTCTTCAGGATCTTGGGCGATCGTTATTCCTCCACACTGTTTAATGGCTGCAAGTCCCGCCGTACCATCATCTAGCAAGCCTGATAATACTACCCCTACAACTCTTGTGCCATAGGTACGGGCTGCTGTGCGAAATAAAGGATCGACGGCGGGGCGATGGCTGTTTTCGCGCGGCCCTCGTGCTAAATGAATGCAGCTATCTTTAATTAGTAAGTGTTTGTCGGGGGGAGCAACATAAATATGCCCTGGCTGAATTAATTCGCCGTCGATAGGATGACGAGCTTGTAATTTTAATTTCCCGTGCTGTTTTGCCATCACCCGATTTAAAATTTTTGGCAACACACTTTTGCCGTGCGCGGGGACGTGAAGTACAATAAACACTGCTGCTGGTAAGTCTGGGGGTAATCCACAGACCAATTGGCAAAGAGTTTCTACTCCTCCGGCGGAAGCGCCGACAACAATGATGTCATGTCCAAACATTTCAGTAATTTTTTCCTTGTAAGTAAATAATTTTAGGGTAATTTAGCTTACTTGATTTAGCCTAACTAACTTACTCTATAGTTTTGATATTTTTTGGTGAAGTTATCGGCGGTTGCACTTCTATTTTTCGAGGCAAACAGACATGAAAAGTCGAACCTTGCCCTAGCTTACTTTCGACACTAATCGAGCCTTTCATCATCTGTACGAGCGATCGCGTAATCGCCAGCCCCAAGCCCGTACCTCCATGCTGCCTTGTGGTAGTTTGATCGACTTGCCTAAATTCTTCAAAAATATGTTCTACTTCCGATTCGGGAATCCCAATCCCTGTATCTTTGACGCTAATTAATACTTGCGCGGGGTTAATTTCGCTGGCAGTTATTTCTACGCTGCCTGTATCGGTAAATTTGATCGCGTTGGAAAGTAAATTAACTAAAATTTGCCGCGATCTCGTACTATCGTTAACTACTATTGGGTTATCAAGCCTAGAGTAAAGTTGTAAAGGTAGCTGTTTTTGCTCGGCTAAGGGGCGAAGTTCGGCGATGGTAGTAGCAATTAATTGAGTCAAGTCAAATTCTTCGGGCTTTAATTCCAATCGTCCAGCTTCGATTTTAGATAAGTCGAGAATATCGTTAATTAGGGCTAAGAGATTTTTACCATTATTTAAGATCCTCTCTACCATATCGGCTTGAGCGAGACTTAGGTTAGCGGTGCGCTGACGTAACAATACTTGAGCAAAACCGATAACCGAATTCATGGGGGTACGGAGTTCGTGAGACATGGTAGCTAAAAACTGTGATTTTAGCCGCGCTGCTTCAATTAGTTGCAAATTCTGCTGGGCAATGCGATTATGGGTTGATTCTAGTTCGCGGTTTTGCGCGGCTAAGATGTCGTTTTGTAAGCCTAGACGTTCTTCGCGTTCTTCTAAAGTGTTAATCAGACGAGCATTGTTAATGGCGATCGCGGCTTGTTCTCCTACTGCTTCTAATAAGTTGCGATCTTCCACATCAAAAGCTTCAACATTTCGCCAATTGCCAATCAACAGCACTCCTAGTCTTCCCGATGCGGCAGATTCAATAGCTACAGCATAAATTGAGGCAGGATCGTGGAATGATTGGGGAGATGGTACTTTAGTTTTTTTAACTAATTGCGCCACTCCTGTAGAAAATACGCGATGAAGTAAATCAGCTTGAACGGAAAGCAGGTCTAAGTTTTCCGGTTTAATTCCCGCCGTAGCTGTTAATTGTAGCTGTTGGCTTTGGCGATCGTAAAGAGAAATTGCCGCAAATTCCGCCTCGCCAATTCCATCACAAACCGCCCCCACCATGACTTGCAATAATCCTGGCAAGTTAGTTAAGCGTTGGTTTAATAAGTTGGTGATGCGCTGCAATACTCTTAACTGTTGCTGCTGTTCGCCCAAAATAATAATTGCTCGCCGCAAATTTTCGCCAATATCGGTAGCTTGCTGGTAAAGTCGGGCATTATCGACGGCTAAAGCGGCGCGATGAGCTAAATCTTCTGCCCACAATAAATCTGTTTGATCGTACAGCCTTTGTCCTTTACCTCTCATCAAGCTAATTGCGCCTAAAGTTCGCCCGCGCACTTTCAAGGGTACGCACAAAAACGAATTAAAGCCTAAACTTTCCATCAACTGCCGTTGCTGGGCATCGGGAGAAATTGTACCAATAATTTCTGGAGTAACCTCTGTGTGTAGTTGGGCTTTTCCGCTTTTAATTACTTGAGATACACCAGCCGTAGCTTTTAGATTGACTCGATAACTCCGCCATTGTTCTAGCCATGACATTTTTGTACCGTCTTTGTGGGTTGAAGCAACGGGGCGCAAAGTTGAATTTTGATCGAGGACATCTATAGTACACCAATCGGCTTGACCGGAAACGATCGCCATTGCTAGGTTTGTGAGGGTAGTTTTGTAGTCTAAAGAAGTTGCCAAAATTGCGCTGGCTTCAGCTAAAAATCGCTCTTGTTCTTCCAGGCGCTTGCGCTCGGTGATATCCCAAAAAACCCCTACACTACCTCTAGTTTTGCCTTGTTCGTCAAACAACGGTACGGCATTAGCTAGTAACTTAAGCTTTTGTTTGCCTTCAGAAACTAGAATTTCAACTTCGTTATCGACTACCTCAACACCCTTAGTAGTGGCTTGCTGCATTGGTAATTCCTCTGCGGCTAATTCCTTTCCTTGGTGGTAAACTTTATAGTGCGGGCGATCGCTACTAGGCGCGCTTAAAGAAACATTGGCATCTACTGGTAAATCTAGGAGTTTTGCTAAAGCGGGATTAACGCGGATATTTTGACACTGAGGATCTTGGGAGATCGCAATTCCAATCGGGATCGCGTCTAGTAGAGTCTGCATTTCGCTCACTCTGCGCTCCAAGTCTCGATTGAGCTTGCCAATTTTGGCATCAGAGCGTTTGCGATCGCTAAGATCGATGACAAAGCAAATTGCTGTTTCGACAATTCCCTGCACCATCGCCCCACCAATCAATACAGGTACGCGGCTGCTATTCGGACGGATATATTCTTTTTCGTAGGGACTAAATACACCTTTTGCTTTTAGTTCGGCGGCGGCTTTTTTATCGGCTTTTTCGTATTCTTTTGGGGTAACAACCAATGATTGCAATCTCCCCAAATGCACATCTTCAGCACTGTAACCCACCATGTCTAAAAAAGCTGTATTGGCTTCTATTATTGTGCCAACATCATCAGTAACCACGATCCCGATGATGTTGGCATCTGCTAAACGTTTAAAGCGCAATTCACTAGCTTCTAGGGCTGATTCTAGTTGCTTTGCTTCGGTGAGGTCGCTAATAATTCCCGACATCCGCATCGGACAACCCGCGCGATCTCGTTGGGCTTTTCCTCTAGCTACACAATAACGGTATTCTCCCGACGAATGCAGCATCCGAAACTGGGCTTCGCATTTTTCCCCCCGTTGCAGATGGTTAAAAATGGCGCTCCGAATCTTTGACTCATCGTCGGGGTGCATTCGTGCCATTAGATTATGAGGAGTTAGGTTAAATTGACTTCGTTCTTCGCCAATAATTTCTAATAAGCGATCGTTGCAATAAACCTCGTTTGTCGAGCAATACCAGTCCCAAATTCCATCGTTTGCGCCTTCTAATACCAAACGGTAGCGTTCTTCACTTTCTCTAAGTTTTTCTCCAGCAATTATCGCCGCTTGTTCTGCCCGATACAAACGTATTGCCTGACTTAAAATTTGGTATAAATTTTCTGGAGTGATTCTCGACTTGGGTAAGTAGTCAAAAGCTCCGGCTTTCATGACTTCTACAGCGATTTGTTCGTCTCCAAATCCTGTAAGTACAACTATCGGCGCAGCAATTCCTAAAGCCCGGAATTGCTGCACTAATTCTAAACCGTTGCCATCGGGAAGTAAATAATCGAGAAAAATACAGTCAAAGGTTTGCTGTTGGACAATGGCAATCGCGCTTTCACATTCGCTAACTTCTGACCATTCCATAACTACACCAGCAGAAGTTAAACTTCGCTTTACCGCCATGCGGTCTATTTCATCATCATCTACTACCAGTATTTTGACTGTTTCTTCCATGCTTTTTAGCTATTAGCTATGAGCTTAGTTTATAACTTTTATTATTTATTTTTATGGTATTTCTACCAAAGTCCAATATTTATTCATGGTCGCTACGGTTTCAACGAAGCTAGAAAAAGTCACTGGCTTCAAAATATAGCCAGCCACATTAAGCTTGTAAGCTTCTACTTTATCTTTATCTTCGTTGGATGTAGTTAAAACAATTACTGGAATTGATTGCAATTGTTTATCGGCGCGTAGCTCTCGTAAAAATTCTATGCCATTCATTTTTGGCATATTTAGGTCGAGTAAAATTATTCTTCTGACTTGAGGAATATTTATTTTGCTATCGCTACCTCTTAATATAGATAGAGCTTCTAAGCCATTAGACGCAAGAAAAAGTGGATTTGTAATGTTATTTTTTTTAAACGCTCTTTGCACGTTCATTACATCCACTTCGTCATCTTCGACAAGCAGGATGTTAATCATTTTGTCTGTCATTGTTTGAGTATTATATTATTAATTATTGCCGTTGAAGAAATAGAAACCATCAATCATTAGATAGGTTAATAGATTTAGAAAATGTATGGTTGGTTATTGTTTATTTCAGCTATTTTTAAGGTTTTAATCGTTTGATTGGGCTGATCCTGTCATTTTTGCGGTTATTTATTCCAGGTAAAACTAAACTTTGCTCCTTTGCCTTCTGTAGACTCTATTTTAATTTTGCCGCCATAATTTTCGACAATTTTTTTGACAATAGCTAAACCAATCCCAGTATTTTCATTGCGATCGCGGGCTTCCAAAGTTTGAAAGATACCAAAAATTTTTTCATGATATTCGGGCGCGATCCCCTTACCGTCATCAGCCACCGCGAACTCATAACTGGTTCCCAAGTCTTGACAAGAAACTTGCACCTTACCATCTGGGCGGGGATGGTGCTTGATAGCATTGCTAATCAAGTTAGAAAAGACTTGCTCTAAAGACAGTCTTTCTGTCACTAAAGTCGGCATATTTGGAGCTATTTCGACGGTAAAAGCAGGCGGTGAAGCGATAGAGTCAACAATTTCAGCTAAAAGAGACGTAACAGAAACCGATGATTTGTCGGCAGTTATGCGCCCGCTACGGGAAAATTGCAGCAAGCCATTAATCAAAGCTTCCATGCGATGGACGCGCCCCCGCAATAAGTCCATTTGACGGCGAGTGTCATCGGTAAGCAAGTCGCTAATATCTTCTTCAATCCATTGGGAAAGATTGGCGATCGCTCTTAGTGGCGCTTTGAGGTCGTGAGAAGTGACGTAGGCAAACTGATCTAGTTCCTGATTGCGCTTTTCTAAAGCTGTATTAGTTTGGGTGAGAATCGTTGTCAAGTAAGCCAATTCATTAGCACGAGAAGTTAGCGCAGCTTCAATAGATTTTCGCTCTTGAATATCTGTACACACTCCCACCCACTCGCGAATAGTATCATCGGGCGCGATCACGGGAACACCCCGCACGGCAAAATAACGATAATTGCCATCGGTAGCGCGAATCCGGTATTCGGTATCGTAAAGGCTTTTGGTTTCTAATGCTTTCTGCCAAGCTGTAGCCGTGCGCTCTCGATCTTCTGGATGCACCGCCGCCAACCAACCCCAACCTTTAACTTCTACTTGGCTTTGACCTGTATAATCTCTCCAGTGGGGCATATCTACAACTTGCCCTTGAGCGTCGGTTGTCCAGACAATTTGCGAAGTAGCAATTACTAAAGAGCGATAACGTTCTTCGCTTTGTCGCAAAGCTTCTAGAGAGTCGTAGTGCGATTTCATACTAGCTTCTGCCTCAATTCTTGCGGCTTGTTCCCTAGCAGATAATTCATCTAATTGGGCTGTCCGTTTCAGCATTCGTTGCTCTAATTGAGTATTAACAGCGCTGATTTGGGCGATCGCATTTTGGCGCTCGGTAATGTCTGTTACCAGGGAAGTTACCCCAAATATTTCACCATTACTATCAATTAACAGTTGGTTGTACCATTCACAAACAATTACTTTCCCCTCTTTAGTGATATTTTCATTAATGCTGCGAGTACCGCCTCGACGTTGTACGAGTTCTTGCCAAACTTGGTTTACTTGCTCTAAGCTACTTGCGGTCACGATTAAGCCTGTACCATGACGACCAATAGCTTCGCTGTGGCTGTAGCCAAAAATTGTTTCGGCGGCGGTATCCCATTTAATTACCTCAAAATTTAGATTCCACTCAATTACACCTAAAGAAGTTTGTTGGGAAGTAGTAATTTGAGGTATTTGTCCTAACGGATTAAAGTTTTGCTGCGTGCAACCAACTACCCAGCTATTATTTGCAAATGTAGCTTGCTCCAAAAACGAGTTGTAGCTACCATCAACAGCTTGGAGACGATAGGTAATTTGATAGGGTTGACTTTGGCTAATGGCTTGTTGCCTAATTGCCATTAAGCGATCGCGGTCTTCGGGGTGCAAACTGCGCTCAAATCCCCAACTTAATAATTCTGCTGCCTTTAGTTTGTCAAAATTCATAAATAATGTATTATAGCGAACAAAAAACAATTGCGTTCTATAAATATTGCTACTTGGAAATTGCGATCGCCTACTCTATAGTCGATCTCTAGAAGACGTGATATTCTCTTAGAAGCTAAAGGAAATTATAATTTTTTGTATTATTAAAATACCAATAAGATTAAATGAAATAGGTTATACCGCTTGTACAGATATATAGATTGCCTTTAGTCATCTATAAAAATTCAATTGTTTTAAAAGTTAAGCACAGTAAATGGCGGACGTTGATAATGAGTAAAATTCGCGTTGCATTAATTGAAGACCACGATCTCACTCGTGTAGGGATTAGAACCGCATTGCAGCAGCGTCAAGAAATTGAAGTGGTGGGAGAAGCAGCTAATGCTAGTGATGGCCTAAGACTATTAGAAGCCGAACACCCAGATATTGCCATTGTTGATATTGGCTTACCCGATAAAGATGGAATTGAGCTAACACGGCAATTAAAAGCCAGTCAAGATCCTGGCGACGAATCAAGAACAAAGGTTTTGATTTTGACCCTCCGAGACAACAAAGAGGCAGTTTTGGCAGCTTTTGCGGCAGGTGCAGATTCCTATTGCATGAAAGATATTAGCTTCGATAATTTGCTAGAAGCCCTGCGCGTAACTCATAGCGGCAATGCCTGGATAGATCCGGCGATCGCCCGAATTGTATTGCAGCAAGCCCAGCAAACCCCCGAAGGAAGTACAGAAAACATGGTAGTAGACAGCAAAACCGTATCTATAAACGCCGCCGATGCAGAATACGACCAAATGATTGCTGCGTACCCGCTAACGGAGCGAGAATTAGAAGTTTTGCAACTAATTGTCGAAGGCTGTAGCAATGCGATCATTGCTGAAAAGCTCTACATTACTGTAGGAACAGTAAAAACTCACGTGAGAAATATCCTCAATAAATTGTGCGCTGATGACCGTACCCAAGCGGCAGTAAGGGCTTTGCGTTCTGGTTTAGTAGGGTAAATTTGTAGAGGCGTTCCGGTTGGGGGGAACGTCTCTTTATATCAACGCTG
Organism: Chroococcus sp. CMT-3BRIN-NPC107; assembly: GCA_019359635.1. Lineage (GTDB taxonomy): Bacteria > Cyanobacteriota > Cyanobacteriia > Cyanobacteriales > Chroococcidiopsidaceae > Aliterella. The sequence goes on along the minus strand of JAHHGY010000019.1, from coordinate 20,387 downwards.
AAGATTAAGTAATTCTTGGGGAGAAGCAAGGAGTTTTATAGTTACAGAGACAATTTGTTGCTGAGAATTGAGGACAAATAGCCAAGATACATTGACACCAAATAAAGGCATTTGAACTTTGCCGTTGACGCGAAGAAGAACTAAATCGTTTTCTTGACTTTCAATAATTCCCTGATGTGGTTCGGCTTTGAGTCCTAGCGCCTCTTGCTGGAGGTACAAAGCGATCGCCTCTGCGCCTACAATACCCGATTCAAAGGGTGCATACATTACGCCATCGGTAGCAAATAAAGCCACTGTAGAGTTAAAATCGCCAGCATTTAAAGATTGAAAGTAGTGAGAAATAGTGGTGTTACTAATGCCTGCGATCGCTTGTATAGGTGTATCAGTTTGCATAAAATCTCCCCTAAGAGAACCAATCTAAGCTTTAGACTATCTACAAACTCAAGTTAAAACCTAGTTCCTAAAGAGAGATTGAAGGAATTTATGCAGTAGTAGTGTGTCCGCTCTACCGAGCAACCAAATCAGAAGCATCAGCAAAATCTAACAAAACCTTGCCCAATTCTAACTATTCAATAGATAAACGGCGAATATAAACTTCTAATTCAGGAGCAACGTTACCAAAAATAGGTAACGATAAATCCTGAAATCACCTTCATTCTTACTGCGTCTAACTTTAAGATCGCTAGTATCAGCAAACATTCATGTTATGACTTGAACAAGATTTTGTTGTGTCATCCTTACCTTAAAAGCTTTTTCCGTTCTTCCATAATAAAAAGGCGATCGCTACCTTTGTAACCAAAATCTTCACAATAAAAAACCTCTCTTGCTTTTGAGAGGTTTTTTAAAATCAACTTTTCCTAAACTTTAGAGCGACAAGTTAAAATCTCGTAGCCGTCATCAGTAACTAAAACGGTATGCTCAAATTGCGCCGATAAAGAATTATCTACAGTAACGGCTGTCCAGCGATCGGATAATATGCGCGTTAACTTTGAACCTGCGTTTAAAATTGGCTCAATAGCCAAAGTCATGCCTTTTTTGAGCTTGACATTAGGCATTTGTCGAGTACGGCAATTAAATACAGATGGTTCTTCGTGTAAGTTGCGCCCAACACCATGCCCGGTGAAGCTTTCAACTATTTTAAATTTGTTGGCTTCAACATGATCTTGAATTGCGCCAGCAATATCCATAAGGTAGTTTCCGGCTTTTACTTGCTCAATACCCCTGTAGAGAGCTTCTTCGGCTACTTTAATTAACCTAGCAGCTTCGGGGGTTACTGTTCCGACGGCGATCGTAATGCAAGAGTCGCCATGAAAGCCTTGATAAAATGCTCCGGTGTCTACCTTTAAAACATCTCCAGTGCGAATTACTTTTTTAGGGTTGGGAATGCCGTGTACAACTTCATTATTGATACTGGCACAAATAGAACCTGGGAAGCCATGATAGCCTTTAAAACTAGGAGTTGCGCCCATTTCTCGGATGCGCTTTTCGGCGTGAGCGTCCAAGTCTGCGGTGGTCATTCCTGGTTCTACTAGTTGGGATATTTCTTTTAATATAGTGGCGACAATCTTTGCAGACTGGCGCATAATTTCAATTTCCCGCTCGGACTTTATTTCAATTCCCTTCTGTTTTTTAGGGCGAGGAGCTTGAACAGGCTGAGAAAGTAGGTTGCTAAAAATATTCATGGATTAAATCGTAGAAAAGCGCATAAATCTATCGTACTTAGCAATCGAGCTTTGATAAAGCAAAAAGTTTTGGGTGTGGAGAAAAGCCACACCCAAAACCTTCAAGAAAGCGATCGCTTTAGCTTAGTAAAGCATTTTGCCTATACCACCCCAAAAAAGCTGTTATTTAGCGGTATTTCCTCCCGCCGTAATGATCGCTAATTTATCGGGTTGGATTAGTTCTTTGGCTGCTTGATTCACATCTTCTAGCGTCACAGCTTCGATTTTGGCAGAAAAAGAGCTTAATTCGCCCTTTCCTAAACCATAAACTTCATTGAGCCGAATGGTGTTAGCTAGTTCGTCAGGATTTGCCAAACCAACATTGTAGCCGCGAGTTAGAGAGCGTTTAGCCGCCGCTACTTCGTCCTTGGTGACACCTCGATCGTGAATTTGAGCTAAAAGAGCGCGAACGCTAGAGATAGCTTTGTTAGCGTCTTCGGGGTCGGTTTGCATAGAGACGACAAAGGGGCCCGCTTGTCTTCCGGCGCTAAAGTAGCTATAAATGCCGTAAGTCAAACCTTGGCGATCGCGCAACTCTGTACCCAAGCGACTAGATAAAGTATCGCCGCCAACAATCTGATTTAGTACCAAAGCAGCATAGAAACGCGGATCTTTGCGACTAATACCGCGATCGCCTAGATAAGTAACCGCTTGAGTTTTTCCGGGTAAAGAGGGGTTAAGTTGCACCACTTTTTCCGGGTTAGGCACATCAGGATAATTAACAACCGGGGCTTTTCCTTCAGCTTTCCAGTCCTTTAGCGCGTTTTCCAACAGACTCCGCACTTGTTTCGGCTCAAAATCGCCCACTAAAGTTAGTACCATTTGGTCGGGACGATATTGTTTTTGGTAGAAACTAACAACATCTTCGCGGCTAAGGCTTTTTAAACTTTCTTCAGTGGGGAAAGTATGGAAAGGATGATTGGCGGGATAAATCGCTTGCTGAAATACCCGTCGCGCCACGCGTGCGGGATCGTCTAATTCCAAATCGAGGCTTGTTATTGCTCTTTGACGACTAAGTTCGATTTCATCGCTGGGAAACGTAGAATTTTGCACCACATCCGCCAAAGTTTCTAGTACAACGGGCAAGTCTGTCTTTAAGCTATAGCCGTTAATGTCTACGCCTTCACGCAACGCTCTAAAATTTAAACTTGCACCGCGATCTTCTAAAGTTTTTGCAAGAGCGAGATCGTCTTTAGTTTGAGTTCCACTTAATAAATTTTCCGCCGTCAAAGCTGCAAGCCCTGCTTTGGGTTGCGTATCAAATTCTGCGCCAGCTTTGATAAAGCCGCTTAGAGTTACCGTCGGCGTACTAGCATCTGGGAGCAATAATACCTTTACGCCATTGGTTAGCGTAAATTGCTCTGGTAAGGCTTTGGGAGTTGGGACGGTAGCGTCTACTATTGGTAAATACTTCGCTACTTCTGCGGGGTCTACAGGTGCGCCAGGGCTAAAGTTTTCAGTCATTTGGGTAGGATTTCCCCCCGCGCTTGCTTCTCCGCTTTGTTTAGTTGGTTCAAACAAACCCACAGTCCGTTTATCGGGTGCGAAATAGGTTGCGGCTACTCGCTGCACATCTTTGGCGCTAACTTTATCAATGGCGGCTAAATAGCGGTCTGTAAAACGATAATCTCTGGCGGTAGTTTGGTCGTAGCCAATCTGCATTGCTTGGGAAACAATATCGCGGTTGTTGAGCAATACAGAAGCTTGCAATTGAGTTTTGGCGCGGTTTAATTCGTCAGGAGTTACGCCTTTTTCGGATAGAAGTGCGATCGCATTTAACAAAACCGCATCAATCTTTGCTAATTCTTGTCCTGGTGCGGCGGTGATTTCTAAGTTGTACCACCCGCCACCGGCCAAAGTAGCGGCGTAACCATTCATATTGCTAGCAAGTCCCGACTCAATCAAAGCTTGATAAAGTCTAGAGTTGCGTCCTTCAGCCAAAATCCCATTTAGCACATCCAAAACAGGCGCATCGGGATGATTGATATCTACTAAGGGATATACAGTTTGCAACAACGAAGCTGCACCTGGCTCTTTTAAGACAATCGGCTGTTTTGTTTGGGTTTGGGGCTTATTTGCAGTTGTTTGGGGTTTAACAATTTTTTCTTGAGCATTGGGTACTTTACCAAAAATCTCTTTAACCTTTGCCAAAGTAGCATCGGGTTCAAAATCTCCCACAATTATCAAAGTGGCATTTTTGGGGCTGTAATAGTTGCGGTAGTAACTTTTGACTTGTTCAACCGTAAACTTTTCTACATCTGCCTTACTGCCGCCGATAGTCAATCCATAGGGACTGTTTGGCAGCGCAGCACGCATAACGGCTCTACCCAAACGGTAGTCGGGGCTATTTTCGTAGCCTTGCAACTCAGAAATTACTACCCGCTTTTCGCTCGTTAGTTGTTCGGCGTTAATTAGAGCATTCTGCATTCTGTCAGCTTCTAGCTCTAAAAGACTTTCCATTAAGCCGCGCTCGACTGTACCAAAGTAAGCGGTTTGATCGTAGCTTGTAAAAGCATTAGAATCACTACCCAAAGCACTAAACAAGCGTCCAAACTGAATTGGGCGGCTACTCGTACCTTTAAACAACATATGTTCTAATTGGTGAGCAATACCGTTTACGCCGGGGGCTTCATCGCGCGAACCAATTTGATACCATACTTGAACGCTAACAACGGGAGCAGTTTTAACTTGTTTAGTTAGGACAGTCAGCCCATTTTCTAGGACAGTTTTGCGGACATTTTCAGTTACAGAAAGCGACATTGGTTTTTTAGTAGTTAATGGTGCAGATATAGCAAAAGAGTTATTAAACAACAGCGTTGCAGTTAAGCAGACGCTAAAAAGGACAAATAACAAACGATGTCGCCTTGAGGGAAATAACATACATTAATGCGTTTTAAATTCCGGTACTTTAGCAGTGGGCTTAAGCCGATCTTAGCTATAAGCAAGGAGTTTCAACCCAAAACGGCGGCAAATCATTTTAAATATGGGTGCATTGTCTAAAAGAATATACATAAAAATTCAGTACAATACCCTTATTTAGGCTATATATACGGAAAAATTCTATGTAATCTACAGATACGGGTGTTATGCAGAAAAATTCTATGTAATGTTCTAAAAAACGATCGGGCTGCTTGTATATCGTTTTTAAGTAAAAGATTATACAGAATATTTCGGTATAATAAACAGTTATACATTCACCAGGCAGCAGAATGTCTCGGCTAACACCTAAAACTGAAACGCTTAGAGCGCTTTTCGCTAGGTCAGGCAACCAATGCGCATTTCCTGGCTGCACTCAGTCGTTAGTGAATGAGAAGCATAAATTTGTAGGGCAAGTCTGCCATATAGAAGCCGCTATGCCGGGAGGCGAAAGGTATAACGCAAATAGTGATGACGAGAATCGCCGAAGTTACGGAAACTTGTTGCTCTTTTGCTACCCGCATCATATTGAGACAAATGATGTTGAGGAATACTCAGTCGAAAGGCTAACAAATATAAAGAATGATCATGAGCGCTTGTTTGAGAAAAGTAGTTTTAAAATTGATGAGTCTGAACTCTATAAGCTTTCAGCAGAGATGGAGAAATACTGGGGTGGCATAGAGCGAATCAATCAGATTGATCACATATTTGCTGATTCAGGCTTAGCAATAGAAGTTAGAGGAAGGTCTACATTCTTCGATATCATAAATAGTGCAAGAGAGACGATCAATGGAATTGAACACCTACTGAATACATTGCATGAAAGTGACAAAGCCCTTGAGCAAGACTTAGAGTCATTGTTAGCCATGAAAGGCTTACCGAAAGATATTTTTTCTAATCTACCCTATTGTCAGAATCCATTCATCAATAGGAATTGGGAGTTTCATAATTTGGGGACTCTGAATTGGCTGCAAAGAATTAGAGTTGACTTAGCACACATTGAAGTTAAGTATCTTGAGGAATATCTAAAGACCAACAGAGGCGACTTAGCTGCAAAATCCAGATTTGAGGATGTAAAAAAACAACTGGAAGAGTATGCACGAACATCCGTGCATATTGACTAGAAATGTATAACAAAGCGCTGCAAGCGGACAAAATCTCTACTCCGTTACAATTTGTCGCTGAGCGTGACGTTACACCGAAGCGAGCGCACCTGTTAAATTTGTCGATTTTTAGCCGGGATTAGGTAAACAAAGATAGTCGGTTTCGTTATTGAGTCTAGAGAAGTTAAGGCGCGATCGCACTGTGTTTAGTCCAAAGAAGTTAGAGCGCGATCGCATTGTGTGAAGTCCAAAAAACTGTAGGCGATCGCACAGCGCCTTCTAAAACAATAATCAAAACTTCTTTTCTAACTCAAAGAATAATATTTCACTACTGGAGAATGTTCAATTAGGCAATAAGGACGACTGTAACTAAGGGGTGATTCTAAAGCGTGTTGCTGGAGAAATTCAGGATCGCTCATTACTTGCTCAGTTTCCCCATCAAATACTACTTTTCCTTGACTGAGTACCACCGTGCGATCGCATATTTCTAAAGCTAAATCCAAATCATGGGTAGCAATTAGCTGTGTTAAAGGCAAAGTTTGCAATAATTCAATCAATTGACGGCGAGAACGAGGATCTAATTGCGCCGAAGGTTCGTCAAATACAAGGATTTGCGGCTGCATTGCTAATACACCCGCGATCGCAATCCGCTTTTTTTCTCCACCCGATAAATTCTCTGTACTTCTTTGTCCGTACCATTGGGGATCGATGTCTACGGCGTGCAGGGCGGCAAATACTCGCTTTTTTAACTCCGCACCGCGCAAGCCTAAATTCATCGGGCCAAAAGCCACATCTTCCCAAACTGTAGGCATAAATAGCTGATTGTCGGGGTTTTGAAACACTAATCCGACAAAATTACGAATAGATCGCAAGTTTTCAGGTTTTACCGCCCACTCACCGATAATTACTTCTCCTGCTTGGGGCAAAATAATTCCATTGAGATGCAATTGCAAAGTAGATTTTCCCGAACCATTAGCCCCAATTAATGCTACTCGTTCGCTGGCAGCAATATATAAATTAATTCCTTGTAGTGCTTGAGTTCCATCGGGGTAGATATAGCTAAGGTTTTGAATTGCGATTGGATTGTGGTGCATTGAGACAACAGATAAAAATTATTTTTGCCAGTATACGACCTGCCCTAGCAGAGTCAGTAATAGAGTTAAAGTCAAAGCTACAATATCTTGCTTCCCTCCTGGGGCTATTTTTTCCATTGGTGGTATGCCTTGATAACCTCGTGACAGCATCGCTTGATGCACTCGGTTTCCGCGCTCGTAGGTGCGGATAAATAACGCCCCGATTGTATTACCCACTACTAAACGGATAGAACGATTACTATTCATCAAGTTACGCGATAGTGCCGCCCGTCGCATTGCTTCAAATTCTCCAATTAACACGCTAATGTAACGATACATAGAGGCTAAAGTTGCAACTAACAAGGGCGGAATCCGTAATTCTTTCATGCCATGAAGTAGGGCCGGAACGGAGGTTGTCAGCGTTAGGAGATTTAACATTGTTAACGACAGCATGGCTTTGATGCTGACGCTGGCTAAAATGGTTAATCCTACTGTGGTAATTTTTAGGATTCCCCAAGACCAAATTACTTCTCCTCCTTCTCGAAATAGCGTACCGATTAGCACAACGCCCACAAAGGCAAATTCTACTGCTAATCGCTGCAACAAAATGGTAATAGTAATACGACTAAGCAAAATTAAACTAAATAAGCCTAAGCCGTAAACTGCCCAAGTTTGCCAATGTCCGTTTGGTGTTAAAACTACAGCAAATACAAATAGTACAGCGCACAGCAAGCGGGTACGAGGTGCGATCGCGTGCCAATAGGTGTAATGTTCGCTATCAATATCCAGCTTAAAAGCGCCAACGTGCAGTAGCATTTAGTGTATTTGCGAGTCTGAATCGTCGGAGTAAGGCAACTGCTCGTTTTCTGTGGAAGCTGAACCCCGTACGGCAATTTTGCCAATTCCCCAAGCTAAACCAAATACTGCTAAAGTTCCGACTAAACCAGCTAAGGGAGTCGCAATATTTTCCGGTACGCCTTTTAGAGCATATTCGTCAAATACTTGAGCAAAAGGTGTTTTACTAGCTGGAGTATCTTCTGCGGCTTTATCTTCAAATTTGAGGTCTTGGGCAACTCGATCTAAACCATCAGGATGTTGACTAGCCAAAGGGGAAAGGAAGACAGCAATTAGTAGGGCAATACTTAAGCCTGTAATAGTAAAAGCAAAATTGCGCGATCGCACATTATTAGTCATAAATTAATACCTAGAAACTGGACGAGATGTTGCAACCCTTGTTCTGCGGGGAGGATCGTAAAATAAATCTGGTCGAGTCCGCCAAATAGATGACAGTGCAACTACAGTAATCAACGCTTCACCAATGCCAATTAGTACGTGCCAAGTAGCCATAGCCGTTAAAGCAACAGACAAAGGTACAGTGCCAGATATTGCTAATTGTAGTGCGGCGATCGCGGAGGCTACTACAACGCTTGTCCAGGAAGCAACCGCTGCTCCTATTACTAATCCCGATAATTTATTTCTCCCAACAGCAAATCTAATTGCTTTATAGAGGTAATAACCGCCAAACGTACCAACTAACCCCATATTAAAAATATTGGCTCCCAAAACTGTCAAGCCGCCATCTTGAAACATGACACTTTGAACGATAAATACTACCGTCATCACCAAAGAACCCGCCCAAGGCCCTAACAAAGCCCCCGCTAAAGTTCCCCCTAGTAAGTGACCAGAAGTACCGCCAGGGATGGGAAAATTAATCATTTGTGCCGCAAATACAAACGCCGCGCACACTCCCATTAAAGGTACGGCTTTTTCCTGATATTCTGCCTGTACTTTGTTCAATGCTAAGGCTATTAGCCCAATTGATGCGATCGATGTGATAGCAATCGTTGGGAAGTTTAAGAACCCGTCAGGAATATGTAAGGCTAAGTGCGGCGAAGTTGTCCAATACAACAAGGTTGAAGCCAATAAACTGCCTGTAGCTATGGTTAACAAATTTACTTTCTAACCCTAATGTGAACTTTATTTAATCAAAACTATATTTTAGTGAAAATGCAATCCTGTGGGGGGGTATAATTCAACCCAATTTACGGATAAATTCTAAAGGTAAGTTATCAATATCGGCAATAAAGGCGACTTCGTAGACACAATTGCCGATTTGCTGCTGTTCTGGCGGTAATAATATCTTTAACGGCGAATGTTGTTCTGGCATTTCTTGGTAAGCTTTGGCAAAACGTTGTTGCAAAGACTCCAGCCAATCTGTTAAGTCTGGGACAGTCTCGGTAAGGTCAAAAGATAAATGATAATAACCAACATAATGCTCGTCATTAAAAGCATCGGGAGCGGGGTTTGGCTTAGGTATTTGGATTAATTCAATGCGTCCCTGCAAGCCTTCCATCCAGCAAGCCAGAGTGTAGCCTGTAGTAAAGCGATCGCACACATTAAAACCCAATAGTTCGTAAAAGGCGATCGCTTTATGAATATTAGCCGTACGAATCGAAACGTGGTGCATTATTCAAACAAGCGAAAGTAAGGATAACGTACCGGGACACCCGGCTCTTTTTCCAAGTCAAAATTAATTACTTCCCAGCGCGGTTCTACTTCGGGCTTAGGACTAAAAACTACAGGTAATCCGTAAAGTTTGGGAGATTGTTCTGCTTGTCCCCGCCAAGGGATGCTGCGTTCCAAGTAGCCGCTAATTAGTTCTTGATAACGCACGGCAATAATTACCTTTGTAGCCCGATAGCCCTGAGTATAAAGCCGATCTAAAGCTTCATGAATTTCAAATCTAATCCCGTCAGGATGGTTATGTTGCCTATACCATTCGTCACCCCATTGTTTCCAGTGACGACCAGATTGGAGATGTACTAATTCTCCCGTTTTGGGATCGGCTTCAAAAGCACCATGACGAGTACATAAATAAGTATCCGTAAGTGTCAGCGCCGGGACGGTTTGGCGACAATGGGGACACTGAATCTCTGGACCAAAAATTGGATATTGTAAGCTTGAGTTGATCATGAAGTGCTTATCAGCATATTTCTGTCACTAGCACCAGTGGTTTTGTGTTAATACTTTTGCTAACTCTACACTGCCCTACCTTATAGAAGGTTAGCACTATGTTATTGTGCTTAGAACAGTGCATCAGCTTGAGCATTTACAACTATTTTGCTGGAAATCTATTCGCTTCTGTTGTCTATTATGTCTTACTTAATTTATCCTGACCTCTCTCAGGCGGCTTTTGTTGCTGCTAATGCTGTAGTTATTGGTCGAGTTAAGATAGCTAAAGGAGTAAGTATTTGGTACGGCGCGGTAGTTCGCGGCGATGTAGAGCGAATTGAAATTGGGGAATGTACTAATATCCAAGATGGCGCAATTTTACATGCAGATCCGGGCAAACCAACGATTTTAGAAGATTTTGTTACTGTTGGACATCGGGCGGTAATTCACAGCGCTTATATCGAACGCGGTAGTTTAATAGGGATTGGGGCGATAATTTTGGACGGGGTGCGCGTTGGTACGGGTAGTATTATTGGGGCGGGGGCGGTTGTAAATAAGGATGTTTCGCCTTTTTCATTAATTGTTGGCGTACCAGGAAAGCGAATTAAAGAAAATTCTACCGACACCGCCACCGAACTTATAGAACACGCCCAGCGTTACAAAAAGTTAGCTTTAGTTCACTCTGGCAGAGGTACAGATATGGGGTTTGCGGTTACAACAGATTAATTAGGTAAAAGGTCTAGCTTATTTGCCTGTTTCAGCTAAAAATAAAAAATGAGAACTACTCTAAAAAACTTTAATCTCTAAATTAAGAGAGGACAACAATCAGATGGATATTGATTTTCGCGTAGCTATAGTCTTGTTACCAGTAATTGCCGCCGCGAGTTGGGCAGTTTTTAATATTGCGCCTGCAGCTATTAAGCAAATTCAAGGCTTTTTAGAGAAATAAGCCCAAAATCGCTGTACTTAAGCTAAAAACCGACTACGTAATAAAACAGTCGGTTTTTTATGGTTTTAAGAAGTAACTAGCCGTTTGCGGATAGATTCGGCGCGACGCTTGGCGGTAATATTGTTTGGCTCAGATTTTAAGACTTGTTCGTAAGTTTCTAACGCTGGAACAACTAAATTTTTCTTTTCGTAAGCATGACCTAAATTATTGAGCGCAAAAATATAATCAGGGTTTTGCTTTAAAGCTTCCTTGTAGTGACGAATTGCTAAGTCGTACTGTTCTTGAGCAAAAGCAGCGTAGCCTAAGCCATTGTAGATGGGAGCAATATTTTCTTCCTTCTCTTGTTCGGCGGCTTTGATGGCTTTTTGAAATAAAGCGATCGCCTGGGAGTACATTTTTTTCTCTAAATATATACTGCCCAACTCATAATTCTCTTGAACAGTTCCCTTTTCTTTATTGAGTTTTTTTTGCAGTCTTCCCAAAGCATTTTCAGTTTTGCGGGTTTTCAAAACTTGGCGCAACACAATTACACCACTACCCAGTAGCACAGTTATTAAAATTGAAAGATATAAAATCGGTAAGTTATCCATTGCTCTGATTAAAAAAGTATAGTTTTAGCCTGCACCTTGTTCTATATTGCCACCTCTAGTTCTAGAAGTGGGATTAGGCAAACCCCAATAACTAACTCTTGCTTCTAGCCAACCATCTGATACATAACGCGCGATCGCATCATTAACTTGTCGGCGTAACTGGTCGTACTGTAAACCTTTCGGCATTACGACCGCTAGGGGTTCTGCACCGATTAAAGTTGGTAGAAGTTTATAGCGCTCGCCAAATTGTTGTTTCCAGCCTGTCAAGACGCTGGCATCCCCCGCAAACGCCACTGCACCGTTGGCTTCTAATAATAACTTTGCCCCTTGATAACTATCAACTCCTACTAATTGAGCCTGTGGTAACAAGTAACGGACACTGGCAATAGTACTAGAACCATTGATAACGGCAATTTTGCTTCTAACAACATCGCCCAATTTTTGAATCGCGGCATCTTTAGTAATTAAAGCCGTACCGTCAAAATAGTAAGGCAAACTAAAGCTAACTAATCGGGCGCGAGACTCGGTAGCGGTATAGTTGGCGATCGCTATATCTACTCGATCTGCTACAACTTCTGTAAGTCTGTGCCTATTTTCGGTTGGTTGCAATTTTACAGATTCGGGCTTTCCTAACAAGTCTTGCGCCAAGCGCCTAGCTACATCAATTTCTAACCCTTGTAAATTTCCTTGAGCATCCCGAAAGCCTAAAGGACGCAAATTGTCTTTTACAGCCACCGTTAAGTAGCCCCGGCGTTTAATTTCTTTAAGTTCGGCGGCGCTACTTGCACCGCAAAAACTCAAAAAAACACAGTAAAAAGCAACAAGGAAAATTACGATCTTCTTGCCTTTTATCTGCATTTACTTAACTTGGCTTACCATTTCGGCAACTTTGCTAAAACCTGTAGGATCTAATATTGCCATTTGTGCCAGCATTTTGCGATTGATGCCAACATTAGCCTTTTTCAAGTTACCCATTAGTTGGCTATAGCTAACACCATGCTGTCTTGCGGCGGCGTTAATGCGGACAATCCACAAACGGCGGAAGTCGCGCTTGCGTTTTTTGCGATCGCGGTAAGCACTTCTTAGCGCCTTCATTACCTGCTGATTTGCTGTTCTAAACAGCGTGGAATGAGAACCGCGAAATCCTTTAGCTAATTTAAGAATTTTTTTGCGGCGTTTGCGGGCTACATTACCGCGTTTTACCCGTGTCATAGAATATTATCCTTAATTATTACAAATAGGGCATCATTAAGTGGACGTTTGGCGCGTCAGCTTCGTGTACCACTGCCATTTGGGAGAAGCGACGCTTCTTGTCAGAGGATTTATGTTGAAGCAAGTGGTTTTTGCCAGCTTTGCGGCGGACAATTTTACCAGTACCAGTGGCGCGAAAGCGCTTTGCTGCTGCTTTGCGGGTTTTTAGTTTAGGCATATTCAGACTGCAATAAGGACGCAACCTACAATTATAGACAACTTGCTGCTGTTTTTAACATCTATTTGCTCATCTCTAGCATTCGTTGCATGGGTTTGAGTGCTGCCAAACGAATTTCCTCAGACATGGTTATTTCTGGAGCGCGGTTTTTCATTGCCAAATAAAGTTTTTCTAGCGTATTTAATCGCATATAAGGACATTCGTTACAAGCACAGTTATTTAACGGCGGTGCAGGGATGAAGTATTTGCCAGGAGCTTCTTTTTGCATTTGGTGAATAATTCCTGGCTCGGTGGCGACGATAAAGGCATTTGCCGAGGATTTTGTACAGTAGTCGAGCAAAGCCGTAGTCGAACCAATATAGTCAGCGTGGCGCAGTACCGTTGATTCGCATTCGGGATGAGCAATTATTTCCGTTTCAGGATGAGCAATTTTTAGTTCAACAAGTTTTCTTTCGGAAAAAGTTTCGTGAACAATACAGCTACCTTGCCACAGTAACAAGTCTCGCCCGGTTTGTTCCATTACGTAACGCCCCAAATTGCGATCGGGGGCAAAAATAATCGGCTGAGTTTCGGGAATTTGGCGGACAATCTGCACCGCGTTGGAACTCGTACAAATAATATCGCTCATCGCCTTAATTTCGGCAGTGCAGTTAATGTAAGAAATAACTAAATGATTTGGGTGAGAAGCTTTAAAAGCTGCAAACTCTTGCGGCGGACAACTATCCGCCAAAGAACACCCGGCGGCTAAATCTGGCAATAATACTAATTTGTTCGGGTTGAGAATTTTTGCCGTCTCTGCCATAAAATGAACCCCAGCAAAGACAATTACATCCGCGTTTGTGCTGGCGGCTTGTCTTGAAAGTCCCAAAGAGTCGCCAATATAATCAGCTACATCTTGAATATCTGGTTCTTGGTAGTAGTGTGCCAAAATTACAGCATTCAACTTTTGTTTGAGTTCAGAAATTGCGGTAAATAAATTTACTGGTAACTCGTTAGGGGGACTTTTTTGAGCAAGGACAGTTGTAAACACAGGTTTTAAGCTATTTAATCGGTTCTAAATCTGATTATAGTAGTTTTTACCAAAATTAGTAGCTTGACCTTTTTCTGTCAAAATAAGCTGAGGTTTCCTATCCTAAGAAAAGACAGGGAAGGAAAAAGGGATGACCAGTCAGAGAACGCAGGAACAAAAGGATAATATTTTTTCTAGCAAATCGATCAAAATCGCTGTGGTCGGAGATGTACACGATCGCTGGGAAGCCGCCGATGAAGTTGCCCTTCAGCATTTGGGTGTAGATTTGGTGCTATTTGTGGGAGATTTTGGCAACGAGTCGGTACAAGTAGTAAGAGAAATTGCGGCGGTAAATATTCCCAAAGCGGCAGTATTTGGCAATCATGACGCATGGTACAGCGCCTCAGACTGGGGTAAGCAAAAATGCCCCTACGATCGCCAAAAAGAAGATTGGGTCCAAGACCAAATAGATTTATTAACAGAAACTCACGTTGGCTACAGCAAGCTAGATTTTCCCGAACTAAAACTTACTGTAGTTGGTAGCCGTCCCTTTAGCTGGGGTGGAGAAGTTTGGAAAAATGCTGAGTTTTATCAAGAGAGATTTGGTGTTAAAAGTTTTGCCGAATCTACAGAACGAATTGTAGCCGCTTCTAAAAGTGCAGCTTACGAAACAGTGATATTTCTCGGTCATAATGGCCCTGTAGGTTTAGGGAGTAACGCCGACGATCCTTGTGGAAAAGATTGGCAACCATTAGGCGGCGATTATGGCGATCCCGATTTGACAGAAGCGATCGCCCAAACTCGTAAATTAGGTAAAACTATTCCTTTAGTTACCTTCGGTCATATGCACCACGATCTGAGGTACACAAAAAAGCACCTAAGAAAGACCTTTTTAGTTAGTTCGGAAGGGACGATGTATCTAAATGCGGCGCGAGTTCCCCGAATTGTCAAAACGCCGCTTGGCGACGAGTTGCGAAACTTTTCTTTAGTATATTTGCAAGCCGGGGTAGTTACTCAAGCATCTTTAGTTTGGGTAGGCAAAGATTTTACAGTAGTATCAGAAGAAATTATTTATCAGCAACCTAGTCAAGTAGTGCAGCCAGCGCGATCGTGAGGTATGATAATTATCTGTCAGTTTTGACCCAAACTGACTAAATTGGAGAGGTGGCAGAGTGGTCGATTGCGTTCGACTTGAAATCGAATGAAGCGAAAGCTTCCGGGAGTTCGAATCTCCCCTTCTCCGTTGGTTTAAATACTCCAAATGTACTAGGCAAATTAAAATTAAGTATATTTGACTTAACTAGAATGTGATCGCTCCCTTTATTGGCTTAACAATGTGATCGCTTGCAACAATTATTCGCCAATTGTTTCCCTAACCGCCACATCTCCACTACTAATTACTTGCGCTACTACACCTGTTTCTTTGTGGTTAAAGTGCTGCTTTAATAAGGAAAATAGCTTAATATCTTGCTCCCCAGTATCAGGATTGACATCAATATTCAAGCAGCGAGTAATCAGCGCTGAGATTCTAATTCTTGCTTGTCCTATTTGAAATTCTTGTCCTACCCAGCTAAATTCTTCCCAAGCGGGTACGCCTTCTAACACAATATTAGGACGAAATCGCCGCGCATCTATTTCTTGCCCGGCGGCGCGAGAAAGTGCGTCTAAAGTAGCTTGACTAACTAAGGATATATGCACGGGTTGGCGATCGCTATAACGGGTTTTACCTGCGGAATCGCCTACTAATCGCAAAGTTCCTTTTTGAGGACGGTGCGTAGCTATATACTCGCTAAAAAAGCTACTGAGGCGATCGCGTCCTTCTTGAGTATTGGTTGCAGCGCTTAATAACTCTCTATTGCCTTGCTCGATCGTCATAATCGTAGTAGCGTTATCATACTGGCAATTCAAAGCTGCTAAAAAGGGTAAGTCGCACTGCATCGCAAAGTTTTTTTTCTGCATCCAAGGTACGGCAGTGTCAGGAACATCGGTAGCAACGCTTTGGTACATTAAGGCAAAAGCGCGATCGCCAGGAATCCCATGATCGCAAAGTAAAAATACGCGATCGCATTTTTGGGGAGTCAATCCTTTAACTGGATGCGTAAATAATTCTTTAACTAAAGACTTACTATTCATAAGCTTATTCGCGTCTAGTGCTTAACGGTAATTGAGGCGACGGCTCAATTTTTTTACTTACTTTACCGCCTAAGCTGCGAAAATAGATACTACCTAGGGTGAACAAAAACACCACATAAGCGACAGCTTGAACAATAAACAGGTTCTCTCTGTAACCAAATAAAGCCTTAAATACTATCCCTGGAAACTTATCATCGGGCAATATTTTTGATGTATCCCAAACTCGCGCACCTAAAATACAAGAGGGATTTTTAGTAAATCTTTCGTAGTAAAAACACAAGCCTTGCGAAGAACGATCCATCTGTGACAGAGTTGCAAAAGCTACGTCAAAATGTTCCAAGGCGGATACAACTAATCCGGCGACAATTAGCAACAGTAACACCCCCATAGTTTTAAAAAACAAGCGGATGTTAATTTTGATTCCCCATTGAAACAACATTACCCCTACAACGGCGGCGGTTATTACCCCCGCGATCGCCCCAAAAGCAGGTACTAAACCTTGTTGAAAGTTAGCAGCGATAAATAGTACCGTTTCAAAGCCTTCTCGCACTACAGCAATCAAAATCAAGCTAAAAACGCCCCAGCCAGCATTTTTGTCTTGCAAAGCCGCGCCAATTGTTCCCTCTACTTGCGCTTTCATAAACCTAGCTTGGCGAGTCATCCACACCAGCATCCAACTGAGCATTGCGATCGCAATTACACTAAATACACCTTCTAGTAAGGGTTCAACTACCGTAGTGTATTTTGGGTTAGCGGCACTGATAACTGGAATTGCGATGCTAAAAAGTATTCCTACTAAAGCACTAACAACAATTCCCACACCTACACCCGCATAAACCCAAGGATTTAAACGACTTTGCCCAGCTTTTTTTAAGCAAGCAAGAACAATTCCTACTACTAACGCCGCTTCTACGCCTTCGCGGAGAGTAATTACAAATGTAGGTATAGCTGCACTAGAATTCATAAGTTTATTTTTGGGTATTTTTAAGGCAGGAGGAATTAAGTATAGTTCCTCCTGCCTTTCTATTTTTGCTAGAAATTATGTGCTTTAAACTGCACTACCACTAAAATCGCGCAACATTTTTCTGATTTCTATAGTGTGCAATTCCTCGGTTCCAATCATTGTGCGCGCAAATTCTTCTAAATACACACTGGCATCATTGACGGTACTAAGTAAGCTTTTATACAAATCTAACGCTTTTTTTTCGTGATTTAAACTTTCTTCCAAGATATTCTTAACTGAATGCTGGAAAGTTTCTTCCATTGGCGCAATTTTCAAGCTGGGATGTCCTTCTAATCCTGTCAAAATTTCGCCTACTTGCTGGGCGTGAGTGAGAGACTCGGTTGCTTGCATTTTAAAAAATTCGACAATTGGGATGCGATTGGGTCCTGTTACCATCAAGGAATAGTGAGTATAGCGTACTACTCCAGCTAGTTCAAATTCCATGATGGCGTTGAGCAAAGCGATCGCTTTTTCTGTGTCAAGTTCGCGCATAATTTTTATTATTGGGCAGTGGTGTTACTGTCTACCACTTTTTGTGACTCTTGTTCAATAGTTTTAATCAACTGAGTAACTTGAGAAGGAGCATTTACGGGAGTTGCTGGGGGAATCGCTGAGGGCCAATTTTTACTTAGTGCGCTCATTTTGGTTGCGATAGATTTATCAGTTTCAGTATTTGATGCAGCTATCTGGCTTGAAATACCTTGGTATAATTCTTCTGCATAGTTGACAAAGCCGCGAGAGTCTTGATACTCAATTGCTGCGGTTATTTTGCCATTAGCGATCGCTGCGGTATATTCAGAATTAGCAGTATCTAGCAAGCCATTAATTACCTGTAAGACAAATTCTAGCGATGAGCGTTGATTTTCTGGCAAAGCTGCGATCGCATTATCTACCGATTTTACTGCTTCAGTAAAATTAGCGTCTACTTTATTAGATTTGGCTTTTACCAAGTCTTGTAAGCTAATTAAACTTGTTTTAAATTCGGGTACGTTGCGCTCGTTTAATTGATCTTCCACATCGACATAAATTTCTTCAACGGGATGTCCAATATGGGGTTCGGCTTGAGCAGGTTTTTGTAAGTCTAACAATTCTTTAGCAACTAACAAGTGTCCTTTCATTAATCCCAGCTTAGTCATGTAATCGACATCTTTGGCAACCCCGGTAAGTACGATATCCTCAATTGTTACCATGTCTTTAATTTGTTCGTACTGAGCTTGACTAATAACTTTTTTAGTTACTAATTCTTCTGGGCTTCCGTAAGGACGTTGGGCTTGAATTTGATTAGATAAAGCTGGAATACCTAACTTTGCTTCTAGTTTATCTAGTTCCGACAAAATAGCATTGTTGATATTGATTTTGTTTTTGCCTAGTCCTACTACTGTAGGGCTAGAAATGCTACTAGGGGCAACACTTGCGGGTGTTGTAACTGATGGAGTTTGATTATTGCAGCTAAATAAAACTGAAAGCATAGCCGCCGCAAAAGTGAGAAACAAAAATCGTAAAATAGACATGGCACTTATTTAGTATTAGTGAAAACTTTGTAAATTTATGCTGTGGCTGGGAGAACGTCAAATAAACCCATACAACCTGCTTGAGCGATCGCATCTTGATGAGGATGAAACATATATTTGCCTGGGTATTTGTAGGCAAATTCTAAAATATGTCGCTCCGCCGTACCGATCGTAATTACATCGCTTTCTTCTGTAGGTTTAAGAGTCCTACCCGTTCTATAAACTTGAAAAAAGTTAGCGTGGAGGTGAAAAGTAGCCGCCGGATCGAACTCAATCATGTTGAGTATATAAAGCCGTACTAGCTGGTTTTGATAGATAGGAATCGGATGATTTTTGTAATAATTTGGTAATCCGTTAAAAGCGTAAAACTCATTTTTGTTATCGTCGTTTGTATCAAATCCTCCCATTACCAATACCATCTCATCGGCTGGAGGGCGGGGTTTAGGCGGATCGATAATCAACATTCCATACAACCCTTTGCCAATATGTCGTGTCACAGGTTCAATATGGCAGTGGTATAGTTGAACGCCAAAAGGTTCAGCATCAAATTCATAAATTGCTGCGTTACCGTGACGTACCGGGCGCAAGCCATCCGCTTCCGCCGGATGAATGCCGTGAAAGTGCATTGAATGCGAATGTCCGCCGTTATTGTAAAATACTACTCGAATGCGATCGCCTTGAGTTGCCCGTAATGTTGGACCGGGAATACGATTATTAAAATT
The DNA here is from genome assembly GCA_019359635.1 of Chroococcus sp. CMT-3BRIN-NPC107. Classification (GTDB taxonomy): domain Bacteria; phylum Cyanobacteriota; class Cyanobacteriia; order Cyanobacteriales; family Chroococcidiopsidaceae; genus Aliterella. The sequence continues at coordinate 1,276 of JAHHGY010000019.1, read as the reverse complement.
CCAAGTATTAAAACTAACAGCGCTATTTAAAGCAATTGTCGAATTGTCGGCAACTATTTTGTACTCTCTAACCGTTCTGCCTTTTTCTTGTTTTATCGTTCCATAATCGAAATCTCGCAGTATTGCCATCGGATTATTGCTATCTTTTGGCAAATCGCTAGATGGTAAATTTGGGATTTTAACAGATTCAGATTTTTGATTGAGAGTTTGATAAGCAAGGGCCGCACCCGTAACGCCTACTCCTGCTAAAGCAATTTCTAAAAATTGTCGGCGACTCAATAGTAGTCGTGCTTCAGCTTGTAGTGTATCTTTACCCATTTTGTGCGAGCGCCAATTTATTGCAAATTATTTGCAAGTATATTCGACAATCAGTATAGGCGATCGCGGTTCTTATCGTCAATTATTCTCAATAAATTAATGGTGAATATCTAAATTCAAGGTATAGCGACCCATTTGCACTTTTTCCGACCATAACTCGTATTCTAGGCACAAATTTTCGGGTAGAGGGCGACCCACCAAATTTAAACTACAGGTAAAGTTTCGCAATCGCAATTGTTCTTGAGGCTGGAATGACTGACTTTGCAACCAGTAGTAGCTATAGCCATAAAGCCCTGGTTGCCACGAATGACGATAACTTAGTTTGCCACTTGCCTGCATACTCATAGTTACCCGATAGGGGGAAATATCTAACCAAAGTAAGCGTGGGGTTGCAACTTCTAATTGTTGCAAAGGCGGTTCGTGTAAAACTATATGAAACTGTTCGCAGCTTTTTTGATACACTGTTGCGGCTGTCTCTACCACTGACCAAATAGGTAGGTCTGTAGAGACTAAAGACAGGCATACAGGCTTGCTGTGGTGAGTAAGCATAAAGAGTAAAAACTAGGCTTAAAAGCGCGAAATCCTATATTTTGGAGTTAGAAAGCGATCGCAATTTGAGGATACTGATTACTTAAAATTGAGTAAAATTCCCTTTGTGTTGAGAAGCCAACCTTTCCTCGTGCCTTTAGTGGTACTGAGAACTATTATAACTTCATCTTTGTGGATAACTTGGGTGCTGTTGATGATTTATTTATAGATTTACCCCTTAACAACTTTACTGCTGTATTTATTTTTCAAGTAAACTTAAATGTAAATTTGTCTAAGTTGCCGCTCTAAGTACAGGACAAAAAATGTAGAGCATTTAAGAAATCATCCATTTTCTGCTCCAAATTGAGAACAATATTTCGCAGATGGTCAAAGCCATAGCGAAAAATGCTCTTAGCTTTACGTCCATGCT
>JAHHGY010000018.1 GCA_019359635.1 Chroococcus sp. CMT-3BRIN-NPC107 | reverse complement strand
AGATTACCCTTGTATTTGGGGTTCTTTGAGTTCGTTCACAATACCCGTAAGCGTGGTAAAGCACTCCTTTCATCTCTTCTCGGTTGTCTCCTTTCATAGCTCCCTGGAATCCATAAAGAGCCAACTTTAAAAAAGCTTGGTAAGAAGCACAAATTTTATTTAAGTTCCTGGAATCCAGGAAGTACCAGCTAGAGGCAAACGCGCCATCGCTGCCGCTTCAATGGTTAAAGCAACTAAGTCCTCACGTTCCAAGTGATGCACGTTTTGCTTGCCACAAGCGCGGGCAATTGTAGTTAATTCCATATTTAGAGTTTGCAGGTAGTTTTTGACTCTTTTTGTTCCTACTTCAACCTCTAGGCGTTTTTCTAATACCGGATCTTGAGTAGTTACGCCTACTGGACATTTCCCTGTATGGCAGTGATGACAAGTTCCTGGTGCAGTACCGAGGGCGGCGTAGTCTTCAATGGCTGAATAATGGGTGTCATTTTGAATGTAGGTTTCGCTGTTGCAGCCTAAAGCCATTAAAATACCTTGACCTATTGATACTGCATCTGCGCCAAGTGCGATCGCTTTTGCCACATCTGCACCAGTACGAATCCCGCCAGAGACGATTAATTGCACTTTTCCCTTCATGTCCAAGTCTTCCAACGCTTCTACTGCTTGACGCACGGCGGCTAAAGTAGGGATGCCTATGTGTTCGATAAATACGGTTTGCGTGGCGGCGGTTCCTCCTTGCATTCCATCAACAACAATTACATCTGCGCCTGCATGGACGGCTAATTTGACATCGTTAAATGTCCGCGAAGCCCCAACTTTGACGAAAATCGGTTTTTCCCAGTCGGTTAGTTCTCGCAATTGCTGAATTTTGATTGTGAGATCGTCCGAACCTGTCCAATCAGGATGGCGACAGGCGGAACGTTGATCGACTCCTTCCGGTAAAGTCCGCATTTGAGCAACTCGTGGATTAATTTTTTGTCCTAGGAGCATTCCCCCACCGCCTGGTTTTGCCCCTTGTCCGATGACTATTTCGATCGCATCGCAAGACCGCAAATCGTCAGGATTGAAGCCGTAGCGCGACGGTAAGCACTGGTAAATCAATGTTTTTGAGGACTTTCTTTCTTCTTGAGTCATCCCACCGTCGCCTGTAGTTGTCGATGTCCCCATCTGCGTCGCTGCTTGTCCTAAAGCTTCTTTAACATTGGCAGAAAGAGAGCCAAAACTCATTCCGGCGATGGTGATGGGAATTTCTAATTCGATTGGTTTAGTGGCGTAGCGCGTACCTAAAACAGTCTTTGTCACGCATTTTTCTCGATAACCTTCTAACGGATAGCGCGATAAAGATGCACCCAAAAATACTAAATCGTCAAAGTGAGGTAACTTGCGTTTTGCGCCTAATCCGCGAATTTCATAGAGTCCGTGAGCGGCGGCATTTTGAATATAGTTAAGGATAGTGCGATCGTATCCCCAAGATTGTTCGTTAGATTGAATCGGATTCATAAATTATTAGCTGCAAATATAAGTAATTAGTATTCTTGGTTTGCGTTTGCATTCCAGTGATAAAGCTGCTTTGCGGATGCTACTCGTTTGAACTCTTGGGGATGATAGGGTAAATTTGTTTTACTGAGTAATTCCCCTACAGCTTGATAATCAGCTTCCGACATTGGTTCAATTTGGGCATCTGCGCCTAAAGATTTGACATTTCCTCGCACATAAATTACAGCTTCGTAAAGCGAATCGCCTAAAGCATCTCCCGCATCGCCACAAACTACAATTCTTCCTGCTTGCGCCATAAATGCGGAGAAACTGCCGACACTACCACCAACAACAATGTCTGCACCTTTGAGGGAAATACCGCAACGCAAACCCGCATTCCCATCAATGATTAGTAACCCACCATGTGCCGAAGCACCCGCAGAAACTGACGCAAAACCTTTGACTTGGACTCGCCCAGACATCATATTTTCGGCAACTCCTGTACCTGCATTGCCTGTAATAGTTACGTTGGCTAGTTTGTTCATGCTGGCGGCGTAATAGCCTGTATGTCCGATAATTTCTACGTCAACAGGTGCGTTTAATCCAATAGCTATGTTGTGTGCGCCATCAGAATTAATGATTTTTACGGGATTTGGATTATCTAACAAATCGTGATGCAGATATTGATTGACTTCACGCACGGAAGTTTGAGCAAGATCGAAAGTTATGCTTTCCATACATACATCTCCTCTGGTACGGGTTCGTAAATATGGGCGTGTTTGACATCGGGTAAATGAGCAAGAGAACGAAACTCAGAGGCGATCGCTACATAATCATCAGTTTCCGCTACTACCGCAGGTTTACAACCAAAAGCATCTCTTACTAATGCTAGTTTATCCGCCGTACCCATTAAAAATGTATAGAAACCGTCCAATTCCTCAAACCCTTTATTTATAGCTGCTTCTAAGTCGTCTCCTTCTTGCATTCGCCATTCTAAAAACCGACAAGCGGCTTCAGTATCGTTGTCGGTTTCAAACTCAATTCCACGCGGTTCGAGTTTGCGGCGAATTTCGTTAGGATTAGATAGAGAGCCGTTGTGTACTAAACAAAAGTCTTCTCCCGCCGTAAAAGGATGTGCGCGATCGGGTGTAACGGCTGATTCTGTCGCCATTCGCGTATGTCCGACTAAATGAGAGCCTTTGAGAGATTGGAAGTTGTAGCGATGAGCAACATCGGCGGGTGTACCAATATCTTTGTATAAGTCTATAGTGCGTCCCGTTGAAAGTATATGTAACTGTGGGTAATTTTGTTTTATCCATGACTTTACGGTATCTGGGGAAAGAGCGGAAATTAGTACAGCGCGATTACGCACAGCGTAGCGCCAAGGGTGATCGCCTACAGGTATAGTTAAATTAGCCTCAATACCAAAATGTGTTTGATAATCTTGCGCTAATTCTTGCCAATTAAAGGCACTTCCAGAATACAAACTATACTTACGATGCTTGTCTGCTAAGGGTTCTGTAAATACGGCTAGTCCCGCCGAATCCGATCCGCGATCGCTCATGCCAATTAACATCGGAACCATTAATTCGCCTATATGTTCCCGCAGATGGGTTTTTTTAACCAGTAATCCGACAATTCCGCACATAATAAGTTCTAAATAAGAGGTTTTTCAAAAAATAAACATAAAGGATCTTCTTTGTAGTTATCAAAGGGAGGAATCGGATAGTAGCCGAGTTTTTGATAAAGATGGATCGCTTCGGGTTGATAAACGCCAGTTTCTAAACGCAGGGTGCGAACGTGAGATTGTTTAGCAAAGGCTTCAATTTGGCTAACTAAGTGGGTTCCAATTCCTTTTCCTCGCATAGCTGGACGTACATACATCCGTTTTATTTCTGCAAAGCCTGGTGTTTGCAGTTGGATAGCACCACAACCAACAGGGTTATTGTCAGTTTTGGCAACAAAAATCGTTACAGATGGGTGTTGTAAAGCTACAATATCCAATCCAAAACGGCTTTCTGGGGGATAAAGAGATGCCAAAAAACAATCTAGTTCTGCAATCAATTCGCGCACCGCAGAACAAGTTGGGTTAGAGGGAGCGATCGCTAATATCATTAGTTTAGAAAAACTCCAAATACTTTTTGATTTCCCACTCCGAAACATGGCGCATATATTCCACCCACTCCATCCGCTTGATACTAATAAATTCCTCTGCTAATACTCCCAAAGCGCCTGTTATTACTTCGTCTGCTTCTAAAGCATCGAGTGCTTCTTTTAAACTTTGAGGTAAAGTTTGGATACCTTTAGCTTTGATTTCTTGCTCCGAAAAGTCGTACAAGTTAGTATTGTAAGGTTCGCCTGGTTCTAACTCTTTTTCGATGCCGTCTAAGCCTGCGGCGATCGCAACTGCTGTCGCTAAATAAGGATTGCAAGACCCATCAGCTAAACGTAACTCTAAGCGTCCTCCGGGGATTCGTACCATGCTAGAACGATTGTTGTCACCGTAGGTAATGTAAGCGGGGGCCCAAGTTGCACCGCTTAGACTTCGCCCCACAACTAGGCGTTTGTAAGAATTAATTGTAGGCGCGCAAATCGCCGTCAAAGCTGGGGCGTGAGCCAATAATCCGCCCATGAAATGATACGCTAGTTTTGATAATCCTAGTTTTCTTTCATCGGTGTCATCGGCAAATAGATTACTTTTGCCATCAGAGATTGACATATGGATGTGCATTCCGTTACCGGAACGATTAGCAAAAGGTTTCGGCATAAACGAGCAAACTAAGCCCATTTCTTTGGCTATTTCTGAAGCTGCCATTTTAAAGAAAATGTAGCGATCGCACGATGTCAGCGCGTCGGTGTAGGTATAGTTAATCTCAAACTGTCCGTTAGCGTCTTCATGGTCAATTTGATAAACGTCAAACCCCACCGCTTGCAAGGAGTCTACCAGTTTTTCAATAAAGCTTCGACTGCGAGAAAGTCCTTTGTAGTCGTAACAAGGTTTTTCTAAATTATCTGTGCGATCGCAGGGGTAAATATGCCCGCGTTCATCTTGATAAAGTAAGGAAAATTCTGGTTCTAATCCCGTGTACAAAGTCCAGCCTTTTTGTTTTAACCTTTCTAACTGCTGCATTAAGATAAATCGAGTATCGTAAGCATAGGGTTGTCCTAACACATTACCAACGCAGACAACACGAGCAAATCCAGGCATCCAAGGAACTAAAGACAAAGTGGTTGAATCGCCTACCGCCATAAAATCTTGGCTATTTGGCTGCATTCCCAGTCCCCAAACAGCAAAACCTGCAAAACCCGCACCTGGATTGAGGATATCGTCAAAATGCGATGCTGGGACGGCTTTTGTTTTGGCTGCGCCGTGAATATCTACAAATTGCGCCAGTACAAACTTGACTTTGTTTTCGGCTAAAAATTGTTTGGCTTGTTCGGGTGTCATTGATTATTTTCCTTTTTGAATAGATCATAAAAAGACGTTGCACCGCAAAGCCTCTACGGTAATGTTTTGACATCGATCGCACTACCGCCTAATTCATGGGCGAAGTCATTTAAGGTTTCCCCTAAATATGCCCCAAATGTACCATCACACCAAATTTTATAAAATGGTTGTTCTTGGAATCCAGGAATTACTGTTACATTTACTCCCGCTATTGAAGTTAAAATCACTGGATTTTCAGCGAGGGTTAACGCCTGAAAGTTGAAACTACAAGTTTGTAAGAGTAATTCGTTTACCTTTGTCCCAATAAGTGCGATTGCTAAGTCATAACGCAAAACTGGGTAAACCTTTGCTGGGGGGAATTTAGACCTAAGGATTAATTGAGGTGCGATCTCCCGATCTTCAATTAAAAATTCACTGATACCTAAACGAGCGATGATACCTCCTTTTGAGAGGGTACGCCAACTATTAGGGCGATCGGGTATGGGTATTGATTGACTATCTAGCCAAGAAGCTGCATCCGCACCTTTAACGCCAAATCTAGGAATAAAAGATAAATCAGCAATTTTTAACCCTGTTACCTTTGCTTTGTGAGAGTCTACTAATTGCATTTCCTTAAGATCGCCAATTTGACCAAAACGTTTAGAAGTATTCATACATTTACCTCCTGACGTTGATTTGATTCTTTTTGCCGCAGGTTATCGGGGTCGTAAAATGGGGTATGACATATAGTTGCAGATACGAATGTGCGATCGCTTAACCGAATAAAAAATTGTTTTTTGGTTGCAAGTTCTGGTGTAACGTAAGCTAAACCAATGTATCGTTGCAGAGTTGGACTAAAAGCAATACTTGTAACGCGCCCGGCGATATCATTGCGATCGATGACTAAATGGCATTCTTGCGGCGGCGTAACTATATCAGCTTCTAATATGAAACCGACAAGTTTATGTTTTACAGGGCGTTTAGCGACAACTTTCAAGCTACGCTGACCGATAAAAAAGAGTTTATCCATCTTTACCGCCCATTCTAGATTTGCTTCAATTGGTGTTGTCAAACCATCAGTATCTTGACCGATAATTAAATGACCTTGTTCTAACCTCAATACTCGTTGCGCTTCTACGCCAAAAGCTGCAATTTGATAGTCTTTTCCTGCTTTTAATAGCGTATCCCAAAGCACTGGGGTAAATTCTGCGGACAAATGAATCTCATAACTCCACTCACCAACAAAACCAACACGCATTAATAACGCCGGAATGTTGGCGATTTCTGCTTCTCGGACTGCTAAATAAGGAAAAGCTGTACTAGAAAGATCGATGTTAGTTAATTTAGCTAAAATCTCTCGTGCATAACATCCTGCTAGATTAATTGCCGATCGCGCTCCTGTTAAATTAACAATTCCACAATCTAATTGCCACATGGTTAGCAACCGCGACAATTCTCGGTATATCTGCGTTGCGCCAGAGGTTGTAGTTGTAAAGTAAAAATGCTCTATTCCTAATCTTGCAACTACACCATCATCAACAATTACCCCCGTTTCATCTAACATTAGGGCGTAGCGAGTAGTCCCAACCTGCATATTACTGTAACGTCCGGTGTAAACTCGTTCTAGAAACTCCGCCGCATCCGCACCTCTTATTTCAATTTTGCCTAAAGTACCAACATCAATTATGCCAATGCGATCGCGCACGGTTGCAACTTCAAACTCAATACACTCTTTCCTACTTTTCCCTTCTCGAACATAATACTCTGGTCGAGTCCACATTCCCGCCGACATAAAACACGCACCCATCTCTGCATGACGGCTGTGTAAAGGAGTTTGTCTAAAGGGTGTGAAACCTTTTCCCGCTAAGTGTGGCATTGGGACAGGGTGAAAAAATGGTCTAGCGGTAGTTGTACCAACTTCTCCAGCAGATTTCCTGGTAATTTTTGCCAAAATTCGCAAAGCATTCATATTAGAATGTTTGCCCTGACTTGGACCCATTCCCACCGTTGTGTAACGCTTTAATAGTTCAATGTTGTCAAAACCTTCTTGAATAGCATTGACAAAATCTTTGTATTGTAAGTCTTCGTCAAAGTCTACAAACTCCTTACCTTTTGGATGAGGTGCGATCGCCCAATGGTGGGATGCTGACTCTATTTCTGGGGCAACGGTAATATCTAATTTATCCCCTAAGCCTAAGTAATTAGCAGCTTCTAGCCCTGCTCTTTTGCCATCTAATCGTTTTTGACCAAAATCAAAAACCCCATTTACCCGACCGCAAGCGAACACTCCAGGGGGCAATGTTTCCGGGACAAATTGCTGTAGAAACTCATCAAAGCGCATCTTAGTTCCCGCTTGAACGAGTAAGTTAGCAGCCGATGCCCAACCTACACTGATAACAATGCCATCGCAGGGGATTTTTTCAGTTGTTCCTTGATTGTTAATCGGAGAGATTACAGCACTTGCAACACCATCTCCTACTGGATTTGGCTTTGCTTCATAGATGCAATAACCGAGGTAAATGGGGACAGAGAGCGATCGCACTTTTTGCGTTAATTCATTTACAGGCGGATTTTTTCTTAAATCCACAACTGCCATTACTTTTACATCGTGGGCGACTAAATCTAAAACTGCCTGATAACCATCTTTATTTGCAACTAAAACTACCGCCCGATTCATCGGCTTAACAGCGTAGCGATAAATTAATCTTTGCCCCGCCGATGCTAACATTACTCCTGGTAAATCGTTGTTGCGAAATACCGCAGGTTGTTCGTAAGCGCCTGTTGCAGCAATTACGACTTTTGCCCGCATTTTAGATAAATAATTGTCATTAACTAAAGGTATCCAGTTATCGGCGTAATATCCCGCCGCCTGCGTTGCTGTATAGATTCTGATTTTTGGATGCGATCGCGCCGCCAATAATTCTTTTTCAAGCTGATAACTATTTCCGCCAATTTTGGCATTTTCATCAACAATTACGACATCTGCGCCGGATTGGGTCGCGGCTATTGCTGCCGATATTCCTGAAACTCCCGCACCTACTACTAATACATCGCAAAAATCATAACGTTTTGGGGTACGAATATGGGGTGTACTTACATCCAATTTACCCAATCCGCTAAGGTTGCGAATAGTGCGTTCCCAAAACGGAAATAGCTTTTTATTGTGAAAAGCTTTGTAGTAAAATCCTACGGGGAGAAAAGGCGATAAGAAATTGATGACACTGGCGCGATCGCTTTCTACTCCACCAAAGGTATTTACAGCTTCTAATATCATTCCCTGAGTTAATGGCGTAACATCTGCCCGCACATTAAGCTTTTGTCCATCTTGCATCAAAGCATTAATATCACAGTTTGCCATGCTCAAAATTCCGCGCGGACGATGGTATTTAAAGCTGCGTCCAAGTATACGTTGCCCCGATGCCCACAACGCACTTGCTATAGTGTCCCCTTCATAGCCCCAATAACGCCTACCTTCAAAGGTAAAATCAATTGGTTGGCTGCGATTTATCCATTCCCCCTTTACCGGAGACAGTCGATTACTCATACGACCTCCTGATACAAATAAGTGCTAATAATTTCGTCAGTTTGGGTATTTCGTTCAGCAATAAACCAAGTATTGCTAGGAGTATGACACCACCATTCTTTTTTTATCCCCGCTTCTCCATTACGGTTAAATACATAATCTGCCCAAGTTGCATCATCTGTTGTTTGCGGATCTGGCATTGAACGCACTTCGCCAGCGCAAACAAACTCAGAAACTGGTCTAGCACCATTAATCGGACAATTTATAATTTTCACTTGACCCTCTACATTTTGTACGGGCGCAATGCGTTGCGCCCGTACTGAATTTTTCAATGACCTACCGAAGCCGCGCCTTTTTCTCCCACCAAGGCATGATTGACAAACCGAGATAGCGAAAAGTCTGTAATTAAGTCATGATTGCGATCGCTTGCTACTGTATAAGCCATCGTTTTCCCGCATACTGGAGTCGCTTTAAAGCCCCAAGTTCCCCAACCTGCATCTAAATAAAACCCTTCAATATCCGTCTTTCCCATAATTGGCGCAAAATCTGGTGTCATATCTGCCATTCCCGCCCATTGTCGTACTATTTTGACGTGGGAAAGCATGGGAAATAGTTCAAGCATATGCGCCGCAAGTCCTTCAGTAAAATCAAAAGTAGATCGCGTAGAATGCAACTCGTAAGGATCTAAAGATGCGCCCATAACTAATTCACCTCTAGCCGTTTGACTGACATAAACGTGCAAACTACCAGATACTATTATCGGATCTAGCCAAGCTTTCATCGGTTCGCTAACCATTGCTTGCAACGGATGAATTACTAAAGGCGATCGCATTTCCACCATTTTCAATATCCGAGGCGTAGATCCAGCTACCGCACACAATACTTTAGGCGTGGAAATATCACCACGTGAGGTTTTAACCCCCGTAACTTTGCCTCCCTTAGCCTCAATTCCTAATACTTCTGTCTGTTGATGAATTTCAACCCCGCGCAAGTCTGCGCCGCGTCCATAACCCCAAGCCATAGCATCATGACGAGCAATACTTCCTGGCGCGTGGTACAGCGCCCCCAAAACCGGGGCATTTCCACCACAATTAATATCCATGTACGGACAAGCTTTTTGGACTTCTTGAGGACTAACCAACTCGCTGTCAATCCCAAAATGCTTATTTACTTCCGCCCGCCAGCGCATTGTCCGTACTGATGCGTCAGTATGCGCCAGCGTAAAGTGTCCGCGAGTTGAATAAAACAAATTTAAGTCAAAATCTTGCGCCAAATCCTGCCACAGTCGCACCGATTCGTCGTAAAACTTCACTCCTTCCGGCGTAAGGTAGTTAGAGCGAATAATTGTAGTATTTCGTCCCGTATTTCCGCCGCCAATGTAGCCTTTTTCTAAAACCGCAACATTGGTTATCCCGTAATCTCTTGCCAAATAATAAGCCGCCGCCAGTCCATGTCCACCACCGCCAATAATCACCACATCGTAACTGGATTTTAGGTGATCGCATTGCCGAAACATCCTTGGTTCAGGATACTTTTTATTAAGGGCAAATTTTAGCAAGCGTAACGGCATAAATTAATCGCAAGATTCTGTACAAGAAACTTTAGTGAATATCATGCACTTTTTAAGTATATCTGTCAATGAATAGAGCGATCGTGCAAAATGATTGCAGTAGAAAATAAACCCATGGCATCCACCGAACAAACCGATGATGGTTCTCTAGAGCGTTATGTTGGCAATACGATCCGGCAATTGCGGCAGAAACACGGATTAACAATTGCTGAAGTATGCGATCGCGCGAATATTTCGCGTGGGATGCTGTCAAAGATTGAAAATGCTCAAACTGCAACCAGTTTAGAAACTTTGGCAAAACTTTCTAGTGCGCTAGGCGTATCGCTTTCAACATTATTTCGCAACTACAATATGCCCGAAGGCGACGCGCAATTGGTCAAAAGTGGCGAAGGAATGGAAGTTGTGCGGCGTGGGACTAAACGCGGTCATACCTACCATCTTTTAGCTTACGATCGCGGCTCTACTAAGTTATTTGAACCATTTTTGATTGCAATGGACGATGCTTCGGAAGCTTTTCCCACTTTTGAACATCCAGGAATAGAGTTTATTTATATGTTGCAAGGTAAAATTGAATATCGTCACGGACAATCTACTTATCTATTAGAACCTGGCGACTCGCTAACATTTCAGGGTGATATCCCGCACGGGCCAGAAAAGTTGATTGAATTACCGATAGTTTTTCTAGCGATTATTTATTATTCTGCGCCCCCGGTGGAAAGCTAATTTTTGGCAATACCGCATAAAAAAGTGCTAAGGCATTTAACTTTAACTCAATAATTGCTAGGCTTAACCTCTATATATGCGATATTTTCACAAATCTCGCCTTTAAAGCGGAGTAAAAGCTATGCTTATTGAGTTTAGTGTTGGAAATTACAGGTCTTTTAAAGATAAAGTTACTTTGAGCATGGTTGCCGCAGACATCACAGCAAAAGACAAAAAGCTCGATGATAATAATGTTTTCGCTGTAGATCACAAACTTAAATTACTCAAAAGCGCCGCAATATATGGCGCGAATGCTAGTGGTAAAAGTAACCTTGTCAAAGCATTAGGTTTTATGAACTGGTTTATGATTAATTCATCTAAAGAAACTCAGAGTACAGATCAAATAAATGTAGAACCTTTTAGACTGAGTACAGACACTAAAGAGCAGCCATCTTTTTTTGAGTTAGTATTTTTAATGGGTAGGAGAAAATATAGATACGGATTTGAGATAAATAAGAAAATAGTTGTTTCAGAATGGCTGTTTTATGTCCCAAAACAGAGAGAAACCAAATTATTTGAGCGCCAATTTAATAATATTGAAATGAATAAAACTTATAAAGCTGATGGTATTCAACAAAGAACGAGAGCAAATGCACTCTTTCTGTCTGTATCGGCTCAGTTTAATGTTGAAATTGCTGAGGAAATTCTAGCCTGGACAAATGAAAATCTAAATATTGCATCAGGTTTGGATAATAAACCACTCTTGCAATACACAGTCGATTGCATAATGAAAGATGATAACAAAAATGATATTCTTCAGTTAATTAAAAATTTAGACTTAGGTATTGATGATATAAAAGTTGAGCAAGAAAATTTTTCCTTTGCTCTTCTGCCGGATAATCTCAAAGAGATAATTGTTAACGCTAGTAATTTTGGAGAAATGAGAGCTACTTTAATAAGCACGTCACACAAAATTTTTGACGAGTATAGTAAATACAAATCAATTGAAGTATTTGATTTAGAAAGACATGAATCTGAAGGCACACAAAAACTTTTTGCTTTAGCTGGACTAATAGTAAACACTCTCAAACAAGGCAGAATTATTGTAATTGATGAGCTTGATGCAAGCCTTCACCCATTAATAAGTCAGGCAATTGTTGAATTATTTAATTCAAATGAAACTAATCCTAACAACGCTCAGTTAGTATTTATGACTCATGATACCAATCTACTAAGTAATAAACTACTGCGTAGAGATCAAATATGGTTTATGGAAAAAAATAGATATGGTGCAACAGATTTGTATTCACTAGCAGAGTATAAAGTACGCAACGATGCTTCTTTTGAGAGCGATTATATTAAAGGTCGGTATGGTGCAATTCCGTATATTGGCAAGTTAAACTACTTAGCTGATTCTCATGCCTAGAAGTAATAAAAACTCTAACGGCTATTCATCTAGAAAAGTTAACATTAGAGAAATTAAGCAAAGATTTTTGATTGTATGTGAAGGAGCAAAAACTGAACCTAATTATTTTAAAAGCTTTCGCGTACCTAAAGTTATAATAGAAATTCAGGGTTTAGGGGAGAATCCCAAAAAATTAGTTCAGAGTGCTAACGATCTAAAAAGTCAGGATGATTACGATCAAGTTTGGCGTGTATTTGATCGGGATGATTGGACTAAAGAAGATTTTAATAATGCTATCTCTAGCGCTAAAAAGTATGGGTTTGAAGTTGCCTATTCCAATGAAGCTTTTGAATTATGGTATGTTTTGCACTTTGAGTTTCTCAATACTGGCATTCCCCGAAGTGACTATATTAAAAAATTAACATCTTTGTTGAGTAAAAAATATCAGAAAAATAGCAACAGTATCTATGAGGATTTAATCGAAAAGCAAGATACTGCTATCAAAAATGCTAAAAAACTTCTGGAACAATACGAGCCTTCACAGCCAGAGCAAAACAACCCATCAACTACAGTGCATTTACTGGTCGAACAACTAAATAGATTTGCGCGATAAAAAATTAAAGCACTCTAGAAACATACTAGGTATGCAAGAGAGTATCGCCTTATAGCTATTCAATCAAAGCGATCGCATTTTCACCTACTCTACTTCACTTTTTCGACAAACTGTTTGCCACAATCCTTACAACGGTAACACTGCTTCCCTCGCCGATACCCATTTCTAGATAACTGCGGCGATTGACAATGAGGACACATCATTACTTTCATTACATTGTCTGATGTGTGATCGCCTATATACGGCTCTAAATATGACACTAACAAGTCCTCTATTTGCTGCGTCAACTGTTGGCGGTGCTGAAGATCCGGGCTGCGAAGGGCGGACAACATAACTGCATTGCTACTATGGACGCAAACCTCTGCTAAAAGGCTATATTGCACCTCGCTCAAGTTCGGGTTGCGTTGCTTTAAGATGCTTGCCATGAAGTTAATGGCTTCTTGAGTGATGCTTTCATCAATCGACTGGAATATCTGGCGGGATATAAAGAACTGAATAAATACCACCCGTGACACAGGCTGTTCAAATAACTGGGCTACAGCGCTCGTTATCGCTTGAATCATTTGGCGCAGAGGTAACTGCACGATTTCTGGAGTGTTTGCCTGCTCCCACATTACCTTGACTCGCTCGATATGGCGCAACTCCATGGCATTAAAAACGGCGGCTTTATCAGGGAAAAATTGATACAGAGAACCGATTGCTGTCCCCGCTTTGACAGCGATTAAATAAGTAGTGGCTTTTTCATAGCCTACCTCGTCAAATACTGCTGCTGCTGCATCTAGGATTTTTTCTACCCGCTCTTTTCCTCGCTGCTGTTTAGGCTGACGGCGCAGTTCTCTTGACGAATGCGAATGTTTTGTCATATTCAACAAATGCGACGAATTATTCACAATTTTTAAGTTAGTGGAGAATGTCATGCAGTCTATGCTTCCGGGTGCGCCTTGGTTATTAGCTCATAAGTCAATGCTATCGGTAAACCAACCCCGCAAAATTTCCTTGTACGGCGTTGATTATGTAATGTGGAAAGATGCGGTGGGAGATATTCATGCTTTACCTAATGCCTGTCCCCATATGGGAGCGATGCTATCAGAAGGATGGTGCGAAGTAGATAAAGATGGTAAAACAACAGTAGTTTGCCCGTTTCACGCGCTCAAGTTCGATGCCAATGGTTGTACTATTTTACCGGGAACTGCCAAGAAAACATTATCTCAATTAAAACCTTTGCAGCTAATAATTGAGGGAGATTTTATTTGGTCTTATGGCGAATACGAGCCAAAAGTACCAATTCCTACGATCCTAAATGATATTGCAGTGACTTACTACTTTGTCGGGCATACCGCAGATGTAAGTGTAGAAACTCCTTTGCTGACGATGCTATTGAATATGCACGACTACAACCATCAAAACGGCACTCACAGAGATTTGTTTCGGATTATTGATGTGGAGTTTCATCAATTTACAGATGTTGGGCATCATTCTCATGCTTTCTACGATATGCCTACCGCTCCTTACAGCTTGTTAGAAAAACTGAGAAAGCCTGATTTATTTTTACTGCCCAGTACAATTAAAGCTCACCTAGAAAATTACTTTCCATCTTTAGTAGTTCTTCATGCAGAAACGTCTTTAGGAAAAGTCGCGCAGTGTCATTTTTTTATACCAGAAGCTGAGAACCGGACGCGGACTTATATTTTGCTATTTGGTCAGGCCAAGCATCCGATGTTTAAACTACTTGGCAAAACTTTTCTCAATTTTGGCAAAGTCGTAGTAGAGCAAGATGCAGATATTTTAGGCAAGATGTATGCAAATACGCCTCAGAAAATTAAGCTCAATAATGAAGTAGGGATGGACTGGGTGCGGCGCAACTTTGAGAGTTTCCCCAACGTGGTAGAACCTAATTTATCTAAGTAAATTAAAAAAGAGCGATCGTATTCTCCACAATACCAGTTGCTGATACCCACACTCTCAAGGCTCTATCGTGGCTACGATTGTCAACATAGACACCAACGATTTTCTTTGTTTCTATGTCTAACGCCAACTAGATCCACTGCTTGTTTTTCTTATCACTTACAAAAGACTACCTTTCATCACATTGAATAATTAGTTGCCCTTTTTTTCAAGCCTCAATTTTTCTGAAATAGATGTGTACAACTTATTGACATAAGTTTGTAACCATCTTTCTAACATACCAGTAATTCTCGTAATTCCCACTAGAAGCCGCTTCTCTATTCACAATTTGTTTATTAAGTCTTTAGTATCTTCTCCAATCACCTTTTTCCTAAGATTACGAACAAATTTTTGGTTACAGTTTTTACACTTACAGCAGTTTTCAGTTTAGTAAGCCACGCTCTTTTTGAGGACAGTTAGCGATTTACCTGATTACTGTTGTGGCTTACCCGTTTGGCAATGGCTGTATTATGCTGATTTCCACTGTGAGTCAATCCGTTTTTCACTATTTGATTAGAATCACAGCGCGGATAGAAGATAATGCAACGCGCGATCGCTTTCTCTAAACCTTAAACTGTTATTTGTCACAAAGTTAGTAGGAACAGTTGCCCTTGGTGCGATCGCCTTTCATTTTATGTGCATTGAGCATTAAAGTCGCTAAAAATTCAAGTTTTTGCGGCTAAAACGTGCTTAATTTTCTAGGTATGTTAAGGCTATCTAAATACATTTACAATTATTAACCACCCCGAAAATATTTGAGAACTCAGGGGTTTGAGGGGGACTATAATTATAGTAAAACAAGGCGACACCCGGATTTGAACCGGGGATAAAGGTTTTGCAGACCTCTGCCTTACCACTTGGCTATGTCGCCGCTTGTTGTCAATGCGATCGCTATATTAACAGATTATTATCCTAAATTACGACCCCTCAGACTCTACAGAACGAATAATTGCTGGAACAGTTGTTTCTGGGGTTTGAAAAATTGCCTTCAAAGCTTGGTCTAAGGTTTGTGCCATCACAATCCGGTTTTCGTAAGCAACGACTACTCGCACTAATGTGGGTAAGCTATTTTGCTCGGCTTCTAAATAAATTGGCTCTACATAAAGTAAAGACTGCTCGATGGGAACAATTAATAAATTGCCCTGAATAGCTCTAGAGCCTTGCCGATTCCATAGAGAAATTTGCTGTGAAATTACTGGATCTTGATTGATTCGAGCTTCAATTTGTTCAGTTCCATAAACTAATTGCTGTTTGGGAAACTCGTAAAGTAGCAACTTACCGTAGTTTTCACCGTCAGAACGCGCAGCTAACCAAGCAATTAAGTTGGTGCGTTGTCTTGGCGTGTAGGGCAATAGTAAGATAAATTCTTCTCTAAGCGCATCGGGTAAGCTAGTAATTAAGTAATAAGGCTCTACTAATTTGGGTTTGTTGCCATAAACTTCATTAGGAATCTGCCACTGATCTTCCCGATTGTAGAAAACCTGGGGATCGGTCATGTGGTAAGTCAGCAACCGCTCGGATTGAATATTAAAGAAATCTACAGGATAGCGTAAATGGCTGCGGAGAGTGGCGCTCATCGCGCTAAGAGGCTTGAATAATTTAGGAAAAAGTTGCTGCCAAGTATTAATAATTGGGTCGCTATCGTCAGTTATATAAAAGTCGACAGAGCCGTGATAAGCATCAATAACGACTTTAACAGAGTTACGAATGTAGTTAATGCCTTGACTGCCTCGGTCAGAATAAGGATAGCGATCGCTTGTGGTGTAAGCATCTACTATCCAATACAAATAATTGCCTTCTTGTCCGGGGGTTTTGGTATCTGCGACTACTAAATAAGGATCGCCATCGTATTGTAAAAAAGGTGCAATTTCTCGGATGCGTTGATTAATATTTCGTCTCAACAATACTTTGGTTTCGGGTAAAAAGTTTCGCGTCAGTAGCATTTGCCAATCGTTTAAGTATCTAGCAAATAAAGTTTTGCGCCAAAAGGAACCAATATTAATTCCACCTCTGCCATCGTAGGTGTTGTAGACATTTTCGTTACCACTGGGATAGTCTAATTCTTTAACTTTAGTCCCCGTCATCACGTAGGTATTGGCTATCTCTCCATAATAAATTCGGGGTTTTCCGATGGGAATACTGGCGCTGATAGCATTGCTAGAAGTTTCTAAAGCGGTAGCGCCACCAATATCTTTAATAAAATATTCTGGTAAGCCGCTAGGCGCTACGGTATTCACTGGACTAAGGGTAAAGCCATAGCCATGAGTATAAATTAGACGCTGGTTGACCCAAGTTTGAGCTTGCTGAGGTACGGCGCTATAATCTAATTCTCGTGCAGCAATGAGAGTTTGTTGTTTTTCTGCGTTAGTAGAATCAGGTTGCAGAGTGTAACGATCGATATCAGCGTCAGGAAACTGATAGTAAAGGCGAATTTGTTGTAACTGGCGATTGCTGTCTAGTAAGGGTTTGCGATCCCAGAGGCGGATGTTATTAATGGTGAGGGCGTTGGCTTTAATATCTGCGTAAGTTAACTTTCCAAGCGGATTGAAAGAGCGAATTTCAATATTATCTAAATTGAAAGCTTGTCTAGTTAAAGCTATACTCCGCTCAATATATGGGCGCTCTCTAGCAAGTTCGTTGGGTTGAACGATTAAACGCTGTACTACTAGAGGCAAAACTAAATCACTAGCGATCGCAATTGTTAAATAAATTCCCAAGCCATAAACTACTAACTTAGATTTTTTAGCGATAGCGCCACTCAATAACAAAATTGCGATCGCACAACCTAAAATACTCAGCAGTGTATAAATAGGGAGTTGAATTGCAATATCTGTATAACTTGCTCCATAAGCAACTCCCCGCGTTGAATACAATAATTCGTAGCGACTTAACCAATAACTAAAGGCAACTATCAACATCAAACCGCTACCCAATGCTAGTAAATGCTGTTGCTGAGGGCGAGAAAATCCCCGAAACCTACCTTGACTTAAACTATCTCCCGATAGTAAATAGGTAAGCGCCACCGCAATTAAACTGTATAAAGTTATTCCCCCCAGCCAAAATTCTAATAGCCTCCAAATTGGCAACGTAAATATATAAAAGCTGATATCTTGATTAAATAGAGGTTCGTTACTGTTAAAACCTGTAGGGTGTAGGTATTGCAGTATGTTCGCCCAGTGTGCTGATAGCACCAAACCCATAATTGCACTAAATAATAGCGCGATCGCCTTTAACAATAATTGCGGATATATTAATAAAGCAACTTGACTACTCAACAGCAAACCCAATGTTAAAGATTGCGAACTTAATTGCTGGCTGATTGAAAAGAGCGATTCTAAAGTAAATAAGGGTGGAATTGATGGCGAGATGTTAGGTAAGCTAAAGTTAGGTGGCTGCCAGTAACTCCAAGCAACTTTGCTGTAGTAACTTACGAGTAATGCTGCCAGTAAATTTAGTCCTAGTATTCCTGGTAGTAGCCAGTTTAATTTAATACTTGGAGATCGCTTGACTCCTGACAAAATCTTTGACGGTTGAGTATACTTTAATCGGCGGGCGATCTCTAAGTTTCCTAGCAAGTAAAGCGCCGTAATGCTACTTGCCGTTACCCATACTACAGTTTGGGTTAGTAACCGTAGCTGCAATACTTGCAAATAGTCGACTTCAAGAAACCAAAGTATCTCTATCCCTATTTGAGCAAGCAAACCCCATACCAGCCATAATCCTATTAATAGACTTATTATTTGAAAGCTGCGTTTCCAAAACACAAATTTTTTTCTTGGCTTATGCCTGAGTTACACTTTATATCGCCATACTAAAAGATTTTGTTGCTTGTCTATTTAAAAATAATATTTTAACGGTTAGACTTAGTTTAAGTATATATCGATCTTCATCGTTAAATTTCTATTTTAACGTGTTAAATTATACCAAATTCTGCAAAGCAAACTATTAATTTGGATAGAGATATAAAGTTGTCAGCAAAATAAATTGAATACCGCAGTACCTTGGGACTTTCAAATAGTTTTTGCAACTTCTAGTAGATGTATTATTAAAAACAGGTGATTCAGAATTAATAGATAGGCAGCGAGCATTTAAGGGTGAGTAGTATGGGCAGCAATAAAATTATTGAACAAAATTTAGTAGTTAATAATTATGTCACGCGGACAAGCCAAAGTGATGTAAAAGCAAAAAATATCGAACCTGT
Organism: Chroococcus sp. CMT-3BRIN-NPC107; assembly: GCA_019359635.1. GTDB lineage: Bacteria > Cyanobacteriota > Cyanobacteriia > Cyanobacteriales > Chroococcidiopsidaceae > Aliterella. The sequence goes on along the minus strand of JAHHGY010000018.1, from coordinate 36,045 downwards.
AGAAGGAATTACATCGGATTCGATAATGTTTTGGGGACTTATTGGTTTTGTTGTATGTTGGATAGCAATTTTTTTTATGCTGTCAAAAAGGGTCAGAGTAACTCGCAAAGAAATTGCTATTAATATTCAAACTCTGCACCAAATACCTTGTAAAAATTGCAATTTTTACTCTAGCGATCCTCATCTCAAATGTGCGGTAAATCCTTCTATTGTACTTACTGAAAAAGCAGTAGATTGTTCAGACTATTGTGCCAAAGAAAATAAATTGTAGAGTAAATAAATTGATTTAAAAAGCAAATATATATCTAATTTTTATTGGCGATAAAACTTTAAGATGTCAAAAAACTTTTGGCGATCGAAACTTCTAGGATCGATTCTACTGCCCGAACGATCTACAGCTTTGTGGGTAGTAATTCGATTTTCTGGGACACTACTTTGAGCAATTAGCCAAGCAAGAGAATTGTATTGCACTTGAGTATAGCCGCTATGGCTTTTGCTATTGTTTCGACCATCTAGCGGTGTTTCAAAAGCAACATGATAAGCAAAATTATTCACAGACGGAGGAAACTGGGTATGAGTTTTTACAGTTTCAATTCCTTTTGCTCCTCTAAATACAGAGTTTCCCGCGCCAAAAGCCCGAAACTTTGGCGGTACTATATAAATAACTGTTCCATCTAACTTAATTAAAGTGTGATAGCTTACTTGAGCATTTTCATTATTATGAGGAGTTTGAAAATTATTTATAGCACTGGTAGCAGAATTAACAGTTTCATGAATAACTATAATTGATTGATTATTTACTGGCACTCCATTAACATCTTGAGCATAACGCTGTCCGTAATTGTTGGGATGCGCCCAGCTAATTTCGTACCGAGGTTGATAATTGGCGACAAGTTCAAATTTATTGATTTGGGGGCTAGGAATAGTTTGGGTAACTTTTTCGACGGCAACAACTGAACTTGCAATATCTGCAGGAATGGCAGGCATTGATGTAATGACTTGATTTTCTTGGGGCTTTTGTCCTACCATTACAACAATAATTAAAGCTGTTAACTGAGAAAAAATCAGGAATCCTCTCGCAATCCAAACATTACCCCTCATTTTTTTAGTTTTTAAATACAATAAGTATTATTATGGGCTTAAATTTCTCAAAATAGCTTCTATATTTCTGTTGATATTTGCCCGTCGCGGACAGTAAGAATTTGTGAAGATTTTAGCCATTGAGCATCAAAAGAACCAAGGTGAGTAGTGGTGATTAAAGTTTGAAATCGGTCTTGAATGGCATCTAGTAGTTGATTTTGACGGTTTAAATCTAATTCGGCTAAAACATCATCAAGTAATAATAACGGAGGTTCTCCAACAACTTCTTCAATTAATTTTAGTTCTGCAAGTTTGAGTGCTAGTACAAGAGTGCGTTGTTGACCTTGAGACCCATAAGCTCTGGCGGGAGTTTGATTAATAATTAACTCAATTTCATCGCGGTGAGGGCCAACTAAAGTAGTACCTTGATGAAGTTCAGCGACTTCTCTTGTGTCAAGTTTAGCTAAAAAAGCTTGTTGTACTTGCTCTGGTTCGTTTTGTTCGCTGGAAATATTTGGCGCATATTTTAGTTCTAGTATTTCGGTACTGCCGCTAATGCTAGAGTGCCAAGCCGAGGCAATAGGTGCTAATCTTTGTACAGCACGCGATCGCCTTCTAGTAACTCTAGAGCCTGTAACTGCCAGTTGCACGTTCCAAAGTGCTAATTCTTGTTGACAATCTTTAAGCCCAAATTCTTGAACTTTTTTTAAAAAAGCATTGCGCTGTCGCAATACTTGGTTGTACTGCTGCAAAATGTAGGCATAAATCGGTTCTAGCTGAATTAATAAGGTATCTAGCCAATGACGGCGTTGTTCGGGCCCGCCGCGTACTAAATCTAAATCCAAGCTAGAAAACTGTACGGCATTTAGTACTCCCAAAAAATCCAATTGACGGCGCAGAGTTTCGCTATTTTTGGCAACGCTGCGGCGACCGTTGCGACGTAAAGTTATAGATAAATCGCTAATGCCATTAGGACGCTCGATAATAGCGCTAATTTGTCCCACCAGCTCCGATTCTCTAACTAAATCGCGATCGCGGCTGTTACGGTGTGATCGCAAAGTAGCTAATAATTCTACTGCTTCGAGTAAATTTGACTTTCCCTGAGCGTTATCGCCAACTAAAATTGTTTTTGGGGCGAGAAAGTCTACTTTTTGATCTTGGTAGTTGCGAAATTGCCGAATTTGTAGGGTTTTCAGGTACATAGTGTAGGGGCGCATAGGTGCGCCCTAAAAGCAGAATTTAGCTAAAAATCCCTTTTATCCTCTTTTTTTAACCAAGCGCACAAACAATTTTTCGCCTTCAATCCAGACAAACATTAAAGCACTAAAGCCGAAGCAAACTGCGAGTTCAAAAGGAGATAGGTAGAAAGTACCAAAAAATTGCTGTAAGGGTGGAACGTAAACTAGCAATAGTTGTAAGAAAGTTGTAACTAATACAGCACCAAGTAGAAAGGGATTGGAGAAAGGATTTAGCTCTATTGCTAGCTGGGTATTGGAACGAATAGCGATCGCGTGTCCCATTTGAGCAATACACAAAGTAGTAAATACCATTGTTTTCCAAGTATCGCGATCGCGGGGATAACCATCGGCGTTGGTATAGTTGTAAGCCCAAACCATCAAAGCGATGGAAATGATCGCAAAAACAATTCCAATCCTTACCATATAAGAACCTAATCCCCGCGCAAAAATACTTTCGCGCGGATTAAAGGGAGGACGATTCATTACGTTGGGTTCGGCGGGTTCTACAGCTAAAGCCAGTGCTGGTACGCCATCAGTAACCAAGTTCATCCACAAAATTTGTAAAGGAGTCAAGGGAATGCCACTGAGTCCTAAAATTGGTGCGGCGGCGATCGTAATTACTTCGCCGATATTGCTACCCAAAATGTATTTAATAAAGCGGCGAATATTGGTGTAAACAACTCTACCTTCTTCGGTCGCGGCGACGATAGTAGCAAAGTTGTCATCCAGCAAGACCATGTCGCTTGCTTCTTTGCTCACATCTGTACCTGTGATGCCCATAGCGATACCAATATCCGCTTGTTTGAGTGCGGGTGCATCGTTAACTCCATCGCCCGTCATCGCTACAAATCTGCCCCGCTTTTGCAATGCTTGGACAATACGTAGTTTGTGTTCTGGGGAAACTCTAGCGTAGATGCTAACTAAATCTACTTGCTCTTCCAACTCCTCTGAACTCATCCGTTCTAATTCTTGCCCAATTAAAACGCGATCGCCCTCTTGAGCAATTCCTAAATCGGCGGCGATCGCTCTTGCTGTAAGTTGGTGATCCCCGGTAATCATAATCGGGCGAATTCCAGCTTTGCGACACTTGGCTACAGCGTCTCGTACTTCTGGGCGCGGTGCGTCCAGCATTCCCACTAATCCCAGCCAAACTAACCCCGATTCGGAGGTTTCTTGAGAGTTGTCTGGGGGGATATCTGCAAGGGGTTTGTAAGCAAAACCCAATACTCGCAAGCCGTTACTTGCCATTTGGTCGTTTTGGGTTAAAATTTGCTCTCTTTGTTCTTGGGTAATGGGGACAATTTGTTCGCCTGTATGAATGCGATCGCATCTTTCTAAAGTTAATTCCGGCGAACCCTTGGTAAACATTACATACTTTTGGGCTTCAATTAAGCCGTTTTGTAATGCTTGGTTGCTAACTTCAGGTTGTACTGTACAAATAACGCTCATCCGCTTGCGTTCGGAGGAAAAAGGAAATTCAGCGACGCGCGGTAAACGAGCAAGCCATTGATCTCTTTCTACTCCAGCTTTACCCGCTAAAGTTAATAAAGCGCCTTCAGTGGGATCGCCAATAATCACCCACTGTCCTTGGTTTTGTTGCAAGGAAGAATCATTACAAAGAGCGCAAGCAACTAACAATGCTTGTAATTCTGGGTATTCTTGACTATTAGCTTTAGTCCCATCAATTTGAAACTCACCCGTTGGTTCGTAACCTTCCCCAGTAACTTTAAACGCGCGGTGATTTGTGTAGGCATTTTGCACCACCATTTTATTTTGGGTTAGCGTCCCAGTTTTATCCGAGCAAATAGTTGTGACGCTACCAAGAGTTTCTACGGCGGGAAGTTTGCGAATTAATGCCTTGCGTTTTACCATGCGTTGGGTTCCCAAGGCAAGAGTTACGGTAATTACGGCGGGTAAGCCTTCAGGAACAACCGCAACCGCCATACTCAAAGAAACTTCTAAAAGTTGCTCAAAAGCTCCCCATCCTGCGCGAAGTACGCCCACACCTACAACTAAAGCAACTAAAGCTAAAGAACCAGAAACTAGCACATTGCCTAGCTGTTCCATTCTTTTTTGCAACGGTGTAGGTTCGCTTTCCACCGACTGTAATAGCGCCGCAATCTTCCCAAGTTCGGTGTGCATTCCCGTACCCGTAACGAGCGCTTTGGCGCGTCCTTGGACTATTTCTGTGCCTTGAAACACTAAGTTTAAGCGATCGCCTAATGCGGTATCTTCCGGTAAATGCAACTCGGCTTGCTTTTCTACGGCGTGTGCTTCTCCGGTTAAAGCCGATTCCCTTACTTGCAAGTTAGATTCTTCTAATAATCTTCCGTCGGCGGCTAACTGTACGCCCGCTTCTAGCAGCATTACGTCCCCAGGTACTAATTCTTTGGCGGCGACTTCGCTAAGTTTGCCATCCCGTAAAACTCTGACTAATGGGGAAGAAAGGCGTTTGAGGGCGGCTAAGGCTTTTTCGGCGCGGCTTTCTTGGAGATAGCCCAAAATGCCGTTAAGAATCACGATCAAAGAAATGGCGATCGCATCTTTGGGAAAACTACCGCTTCTAATATCCAAAATTGCCGAGACTACCGCCACAGCAATCAACATCAACAACATGATGTTTTTGAACTGATCGACCAAAATTACAAAAGGGCTGCGTCCGGCGGTTTCTTGTAGCTCGTTAGGGCCGTAACGCTCTTGGCGCTGCTGTACTTCAGTGGAGCTTAAACCAGCGTTAGAGTCGCTTCCCAGCACTTGTAGGGTTTTGTCAATTTCCAGGTTATGCCAAACGGCGGTTTCTTTGGGCAGAGAATTTGCAGACATGAGGGTAGCTTTAAGTAGAATACTTATTAAAAATCATAGTGGAGCTAATATCTATTGAGCTTAAAAATTAAACTTATTGGCTCAATTTGTCATTTTCGCATTTTTTGTATTATAAAGACCTCAAGTTACGGCACTTACAGATTAAAGGTGCGAAACTTGTTTAGGATTGGTATCAGGTTGATAAGTGCCATTTGGCAATTAATAATCTAAAAATTAAGCTACTAAATGAATTTAGTATGAATCTTGTTAACTCGGTTTCCCTCAGCAATGACACGTCAGGACGACAAAGAACAATTAGACCCATTGGTGCTGCTGCAATTGCTGGCATTACTTTTTTGGGAGATCGACTCCTAGCTATTGATACGGTAAAAGGGCATTTATTACAAATAGATCCCGATTCTGACAATACAACTATTCTCAATACTCTCCAGTCAGCAGATTTTGTTGATGTGACTGGTTTATGCCTATGGGAGGATACTTTATGGTTTACACAAGGTGACACTGTTTACTTCTGTCCTAGGGGAGAATTTCAACTTAAATCTTTTGTAACTTTGCCTTATGAAGCTGATGGCGTTGCAGTTTGGGAGTCAACGGTGTACGTTACTTCGCAAAAATTGGGCTACATCTTAATTTACGATCGCAATACCCGCAGACAAATTACAAAATTCTACGCGCCAGGGGTAGGAATAGAAAATATTACTATTCGCGGCGAAGAAATTTGGATAAGCGATATTACCGAACAAACTGTATACTGTCTCGACCGCGCAACGGGAGCAATTAAGTTTAGCGTTTTAACTCCTTTTGAACGTCCTACAGGTTTGGCTTTTCACACTAATTCTGAAACTAATGTATCGACGCTGTACGTAGCTTATGCGGGAGAAGAAGCTTATATTCGCGATAATCCCAACGCTGACCCCTCTCACGAATTAACTTACCGCGATCGCACTTTTATCCATCCTCTCGATTTTCACTACAATCCCCAAGGACGTTTTGCCCTTTCTAATGGCTATTTAATCGAAATGTCTTATGTGGAAGAACTAGCGCCCTTAGAAGAAGTAGACTTAGAACAAGTAGAGTGGCGCATTGCTTTACCTTCCCAGAGCGATCGGCAAAAAGTTAGAAGTATTGAAAGTATTGGTTTGCCTTTTGTTGAAGAAGAAGTAAGCGGACAAAAAGTAGCAGTATTTAAGTTTGATAGTCTTAAACCCGGCGAACGACATATTTTTGGCTGGAAAGCTTTAATTGAAGTGCGTTCTATTAAGTATCGCCTTACGCCCAAGGATATTGAAAAAATCCCTGAATTAGACGCAGAAATGACTTCGCGTTATTTAGTAGATGATGACGATTTAGCAATGGATACTGCTATTGTTACTCGTGCTGCCCGTGAAGCTATTGGCACAGAAACAAATCTGTTGCGGAAAATGTACAACATCCGCAATTACGTTTACGACCAGCTTTCCTATGGCATCAAACCCCATATTGATACCCCAGATATAGCCCTAGAAAGGGGTGTGGGTTCTTGTGGCGAGTACGTAGGTGTAATACTAGCTTTATCGCGCTTAAATGGCATTGCTTGCCGCACTATTGGGCGTTATAAATGTCCTACCCTACCCGAACAAAAAAACGTACCTCTGCAACCAGATTTTAATCATGTGTGGTTAGAATTTTACGTGCCAGGAATTGGTTGGTTGCCGATGGAATCTAACCCCGATGATGTTTCGGAAACTGGCCCTTATCCATCGCGGTTTTTTATGGGTTTGGCTTGGTATCACATTGAAATTGGTAAAGGAATTACTTTTGAAACTTTTACGTCTAGTGGCGGTAAGGTAGAGGATGTTTCTATGGGAGATTTAGCTATTAATCACATTCGGTTTACAATTATTGAAGAATTACCAGGTTTTTAGGAACTCAAGAACGTTGCTGTCATTGGCTTAAGGGCAAGCCAGAGGTAGCGATTTTGTGTTAAAGTAGCAACCGTGAGTCAGATTCGGTTGAGGCTTTGTTGATTTTTGGAGATATTTCATGTCGATTTATGTAGGTAATTTATCCTACCAGGTGAACGAAGAAGACATTACGGCGGTCTTTAAAGAATACGGGAATGTAAAGCAAGTACAAGTTCCGATGGATAGAGAAACTGGTCGCCCTCGTGGTTTTTGTTTTGTAGAAATGGAAACAGAGGCAGAAGAAACGGCGGCTATTGATGCTCTAGATGGAGCAGAATGGATGGGACGTAATTTGAAAGTCAATAAAGCCAAACCCCGCGAAGATCGTGGCGGACGTTCCGGTGGTGGAAATCGCGGTGGCGGTGGCAATAGATTTTCTCGCGGTGGCGGTGGCGGCTATTAAGCCTAAATTTGTATTTGCATATTAGGGGCGCAATGCTTTACGCCCCTAAAAATATAATTTTTGTTTACCAAAGCCAGAATTGATAGCCAATAGTGGAAGGTTTTTTTATAATGAAAGTTACGAATTAATAGGAGTAAGAATGACCCAAGTTGTATTAGGCGAAAATGAAGGCATAGACTCAGCTTTACGTCGGTTTAAACGGCAAGTTTCAAAGGCAGGAATTTTAGCTGATGTTAAGTATCATCGGCATTTTGAAACGCCCCTTGAAAAGCGCAAGCGCAAATTAGTTGCCGCTAGACGCAAACGTCGCTTCAGATAAAAGTATTATTTGCGATCGCGGCTCGGTTTGTCAGTAATCAACAAACTTTAGTTATTTGCATACATTTAAGAAGGCGGAGGGGGAAGTATAAACCCTATCCGCTTTCTGTTTTTGTAATCAATCGCTTTTTACTAAAATACTGCGACTGTTGTAGCGATTCATCGCTTGTTCTACTCCTTGCTTTAAGCAAAGTTCTACGCAATCGACTACTACGTTAAGAACTTCTGTAACTATGGGAGATTCTTTTGCGTCAAATTGTCCCAATACGTAAGAGATAGTCTTTGCATCATCGCCAGAAGTCGCATTTTGAGGTTTTCCGATACCTATACGCAGCCTGGGGAAGTTTTGATTGCCAAGGTGTGCGATCGCGCTTTTCATGCCGTTATGACCCCCTGCCGAGCCGGATAAGCGCAAGCGGAGTTTTCCTAGGGGCAAATCCATGTCATCGTAAATTATTAATACCGATGTTGGCGGCAACTTAAACCAATCAATCACGGCGCGAATTGATTGCCCGGAAAGATTCATATAAGTAAGGGGTTTTAATAACCTAACTTTATTTAATTGCCGTTGTCCTTCGCCAAATTCACCTTGATATTTGCGGTTTTCTGAGAGATTTATTTGCCAAGCGCGGGCAAGGGCATCAATAGCTGCAAATCCGATATTATGACGAGTGCGATCGTACTTTGGTTCGGGATTACCTAAACCAACAATTAATTGGGGAATTACTATTTGGGAAGCTGAACCTTCAGTCATTGGTTATTGTTTAACTTTTAGCTAGGTTCGGAAGTAGTTACAGCTTGACTTTCTGTCTCTTTTGTGTACGAAGGTTGAGGAATGTCTTCGGCTTCGCTCGGTGCGGGAGTTATTTGTTTTGGTTCAATTTCGGCAGTGGTTTTGACGGCAGTTTCTATTTGTTCGGCTTCGCGTTTGAATTCATCTTCAAATTCTTTAGAAGCATCTTGAAAGCTGCGAATTGCCTTACCCATACTTCTACCTATTTCCGGGAGTTTTTTAGGACCAAAAATTAGCAGCGCTACCACCATAATCAAAGCCATTTCTGGCAAACCAATTCCAAAGACATTCATATGCAACTCCTACAACTACTTTACCGATCTTAGCTTAGGCGAAGTGTCTCTTTATAATGGCATTTCAATAAAAAACCCGGACAAGCCGGGAAAAAATTATCTAAGTAAAAATGCAAATATTGCTATTTAGTTCCCTAAAGTTGTCCAATCAGGGGTTATATCTACTCTTTCAATCAGTAGCGATGAGTTGTAAATTTGCAGAATAATCAGCAAAAAGACAAAAAATAGCAGCATGAATACAGCCATTACGGGTGTTGTTCCCCAACCACGAGCAACTTTACCGTATTCAGAGTTTAAGGGTCTGAGGATTTCTCCTAACCAAGTCCGTTGTGCCATAGCTTACCCGTTTAATAAATTCTAGAAGCTTTTTTTAATGTTCTGTAATATTCTATAGGAATAGCACTCATAATTAATACAGGTCATGGAACCCGCAACAGTTCTTAGCATTTCCGTTTTTGCGATCGTCATTGCCATTACTGGCGTATCTATCTACACGTCTTTTGGTCCTCCTTCAAAAGAATTAAGCGATCCTTTTGAAGACCACGAAGATTAAATTTATAATTACAGAGTGTTTGGTGTGAGTTTAAGCTAAACACTTGTAATTTTTAAGAGTAAAGTCAGCGCGATCGCAGTGTTGCTTAATAAAAAATAAATTCTAATAGTTCTCTAACTAAGTAGTTCTTTAGTTAATCGGCTTTTCACTAGCATCGAGTTCGCGCTGCAATTGAGAAATCGCATCCAAAATGATCGTAAAGCGTTGTCCAAACTGGGTTAAATTATACTCAACTCGTGGCGGTACTTCTGGATAAGAAATTTTCTCTAAAATATTAAAGCTGACCATTTTATTTAGACAATCGTTCTGTACTTTTGTTGTAAGTCCATCAATAGAACGTGCGATCGCTCCTGGACGATTTACGCCTTGACGAATCAAACTTAAAATGCGTATCGACCATTTACAGCCAACGATGTACTCTATCATTTCGGCGGCGGGAACTGTTTTGCCTAATTGATTTATCTTCATTTCGTAAAATCACCTAAAAAAGTTTTCTTGCATTCTGCCGCAATTGCTACCAAAAAGTGCGTATCTTACTGGTAAGTGCTTACTTTTATTCTTGTTTTGAGTTGCATAAGATGCTTATTAACGGTTTCTAAAAGCAACTATGTATCAAGAGTTCAATCACAAGCAAGCACTTATTATTGGCGGGAGTAGCGGCATCGGGCGGAAGGTTGCAGAGATGCTTTTAAATTGGGGAGCAAACGTAACCATTATAGGGCGTAATTTTGATAAACTTCAGGCAACAACAACCAAGCTAAAAGAAATAGGAAACGTCCAAGGGTGGCAGGCAGATATTAGCGATCGCCAAGACACATTTCACCTAGTTGAACGTATTGCCTCAGAATTACCTGATATTTATTACTTAGTAAATGCTGCGGGTGTTTTCTTGCCGAAGTTATTTCTCGATTATACAGAAGCCGATTACGATTGTTATCTCAACATCAATCGCGGCACATTTTTTGCTACTCAGCAGGTTATTCGCAACATGGTTAAACATGAACTTGCTGGCGCAATTGTTAATATTGGTTCTATGTGGGCGCATCAAGCGGTACTAGCTACACCATCTTCTGCTTATTCAATGGCGAAAGCAGGTTTACACTCTCTTACCCAGCACTTAGCAATGGAACTTGCGTCTTACCACATTCGTGTTAATGCTGTTGCACCGGGAGTAGTGGAAACTCCAATTTATGAAGCATTTATTAAACCAGAGCAAATCCACAGTACCTTACAAGGATTCAATAACTTTCATCCTATTGGGCGAATTGGTCAACCGACAGATGTTGCAGAGGTTGTGACTTTCCTCCTATCTGCGCGAGCTTCTTGGGTAACTGGAACTGTGTGGAATGTTGATGGTGGGGTAATGGCAGGACGTAATTTATAGTTTGGATTGCTGATAATTAAAAGCAAGCTATCTCAAGAGAGATAGCTTTTATTGAAGTTAAAACTTTGAGATTTGTTTACAACAACTTACTTGCCTTTATCCGCTTCAATTACAAAATTAGCAATTTTCCAAGGCTTAATATCAGGGCTTGTTTGAGTCGGAAACTCTAAAATATTGACTTGTTGAGCTATTTCTAATCCCAAAACACTTTGCAAAGTCACATTTTTAGCTAGTAATCCATGACATTCATAGCAGCGCAAAATCCACTCTTTGGGGTTGTCTTCCGACTGTTTAAAGGCAGTTATTACTAGATTGTCGACAGATAGATTTAGAAAACTCCCAGCTTTTGGTAGAGTACCTATTTTAGCTTCAGAAGTCGCGGGTAGTTGAATTACTTGGAAGGGTATATTTAATTCGTAGCCGTGCTGGACAGTCTGGGCAGCTTGCCAAGTTCCAGCGTGAGGATAAATAGCATAAGTAAATTCGTGATGTCCTTTGTCGGCTTCGGGATCTGGCCAACTAGCACTTCTAAGTAAAGTTAGGCGTAGTTGGTTTGGTTTGCTATCGTAGCCATATTTGCAATCATTGAGCAAACTTACCCCGTAGTTATCATTGCTTAAATCTGCCCAGCGCAAAGCCGGGACTTCCCATTTAGCTTGTTCGGTGGGTGTTGTGGGTTTAGTTGGTCTAGAAATAGTACCAAAAGGAATTTCATAGGTAGCGCTGTCGGTTTCAAAACTGAAGGGAAAAGCAGCTTTTACTAATACTTCCCTTTCTTGAAAGTCTACGGTGGTTGTTATTTTTAGAAGTGGTGAATCCTTTTGGAGGATGTAATCGCAGCAAAATTCGGATTTGCCTAATTGCCGCACTACTCGCAACCTTGTTTGAATTTCTCCTTTTTCTAGCCACTGAATAGATTTTAATTGCGATAATTCTAGGGGATATTGATTGTAGTTTGGATCTATATTCCAAGCATCCCAATATTGACCGCTATCTTTATATGCCTGTAGTTGATTTCCTCCGCTTTTATCGAGGATTTCTCGATTGTTAATCTTGTCAAAAATACTAGCTAAATTACCACTATTGCTATCAACAATTACCCGGAGTAAATCATTCTCTAAAACCCAATCTTTTTGCTCTAAACTATTAGTTTGGCTATGAGGACGATTTTTTGTTAAGCTATTGATGCTATTGTGTGCCTTACTATTGCCTGTAAGCGTAAAATCTGGACTTTCAGACGTACTTGCAAGGGTTTCAGCCGTTGCAGCACTCAGCCAAAACAAGGAATAACCCACGCTTGATACTTTTTTTGCCAGAAATACTAAGGTTGTTTCGCTGATAAGCTGGGTAAGCAATTTATCGCCGTAATGGTTGTATACGTGCCATTTTTGCCCTGGGGTGGGTAAGGAAATCTCGACTACTTGGGAAGAAACCCAGTTAAGAGGGTTGAAGATAATAATTGGAATACTGTTGGGATGGGGTGGTGAAGGGAGAGTAATTTGAGATGAGATCGCACTCAATGAAGAATGCAGCAACTCTGTAGTAAATTGTTCTACTTCCTGCCAAGCAGCATTTGCATCTACATACACTTTGGGAATAGAGGAACCGGGGAGAATATCGTGAAACTGGTTAATAAGTGTCTTTTTCCATGCTGCCTCTATTTCTGCTTTGGGATAGGTCGCATTAGCGCTAATAGTGGCTAAGGAAGCAAATAATTCTGCTTTGTATAGCAAACCTTCACATCGGCGATTAAACCGCTTTTGGTCGGCGTGAGTGGTGTAGCAACCGCGATGAAATTCTAAGTATAGTTCGTCGTCCCACACGGGGAATGTAGAAGATTGGATGTCTTGTAAATATTCTTCGGTAGTGGCGAATTTTGGCGTAGGGAATAAAGGCGACAAGTCCCAACGTTTAGCTAATTCCAACATATCGCGGGTAGGACCACCACCATGATCGCCAACTCCTGGCAACCACATAGACGATCGCAAATTAGCTTGCTTTTCATAGTTGTAACTAAAGCCTGTCATCTTGACTGGATCTATACCTTCGCCAATGGGCGCAGACATGAGGCTGAATAATTCTGTGCCATCGGGCGATCGCCACCAAAATGCAGCGTGAGGAAATTTTGTTGTATCGTTCCAAAGCAATTTTTGGGTAACAAAGTATTTAATCCCACCACTCGCAAAAATTTGAGGTAAGGTTGCACAAAAACCAAAAGTGTCCGGCAGCCAAGCAACAGTAGAAATTTTGCCGAATTTTTCTAAAACATAACGCTGTCCATAAAGTAATTGACGCACTATAGATTCGCCATCAATTAGATTAAGTTCTGGCTCTACCCACAAACCGCCGACAACTTCCCAATTTCCGGCAGTTACTTGTTTTTGAATAGCTGCAAATAAGTCTGGACAATGTTCTTCTATGTAGCTATAAATTGCTGGGGTGGAGTGACAAAAAGTTAATTGAGGATATTCTGATTGTAGTTGTAAAACTGATGTGAAAGTCCGCTTCGCAACTTCCCACGTTTCGCTAATTGCCCACAGCCAAGCTAAATCTAAATGAGCGTGTCCGACTAAATAAATCTGTCGCTGTTTAAGTTGACAACTAAAACTTTCTACATACTTAGAGCGTAGTTGTAAAAGACTCTGCTCGAACTTAGCTTTATCTGGCAAAGCTGACCAATCAAGAGTTACATCAATTTGTAACGGTGAATTATCACCAATAATTGTCAGATATTGCTGCAAAATTGCTAACTCATCGGCAACAAAACTAGGTTCGGGAATTTCCTCATTATTTGACTGATAAATAAGTTGACTTTTCACTAATGCGCCATTGTCGTGACTGGGACTTACTAGCCGCAAAGAGACAATTATTTCTTGTTTTGGTGCAACTTCTAAACTAAGTAAAATTCTTGTCGAACAATCAAATAAATCTCCTTCTTGGACGAGTTTACCGTCAACAAAAATTTGAGCTTCTTGGGCCCACCAAAGTAGAGAGAGTCTTAGAGATAAACCTGTTAATGGATAGTTTTGCAGAGTTTCGGGAACTACTATTTTTTGGACTAACCACAATACTTTTTGTCCCCTAGACCAAGGAATATGACCTTTATCGTTTAACTTTTCTTGCATCCAACGATCGCACTTCCAGGGCGCTAAATCACCCAAAACTTCAGTAATTGAAATATCGGCTTGGTATATTTGCCACTGGGGGAGAATGTCTACAATACTTAGTGATCGCAAACGGGCGATCGTATCGGACAATAAGTTGCTCAATTGCGGAGTTAAATAGTACATAATTTCGATAAGATTGGGACATATATTAAACCCGTGAAGGTGCAGCTTATTTTTTGCACTTCTCGACTACGCTAATAAACTTAGTAATTTCTATGGCTTCTGCTTCTTCTCACCGCTATCAAAGCAGGCTTTTTAATTTTATTCATAAGCAATCGCGTTTGTTGACAAATCGCCTCAATCGTGTATTCAAATCTTTACAGGCTGTCACCAGTTGGATAGCGCCGATAGTATTTTATCCATCCTTGCCTCAAGAAACTGTAAAACAAAATGTACGTCAGTTACCAGAAACACCGCCAACAGTTGATACACCAATTCAACAAGTATTACTTTTAGTTGAAACAATGCCTTCAGAGCCGGAGTTGAAAACTACAACACCATCTAGGAACTTACTAGGTTTTTTGGGGAATAATTTTTTTCCTAAAGCTAATACAAAATTAGTAGCTACTGCTGATTCTTCCCGAAGTTTAAAGATTGAAGACAATAATACTCCTAGTTCCTTAATCCCAATCCGTCCTCTAATCCGAGGAATAGCAAGCCAAATATCTAACCGTCTGCTAGTATTAGTTTCTCCGCAAAACGAGATTTTAGATATTTTAACTAGCCAACAACAGCAAGTATTACAAGCACGAATTATTAGCGAAGTTACAAATTGGCGCTTGCAAAACTTATTGCAATCACCAGAAACTACGCCGCAACTTCCCACACATCCTAGTTGGCTATTAGCGCCAACAAACTTATTTAGTAGTATTGTTAGTTGGACGCAAAGAGATAAACAGCAAGAAAAATTAAGTGTTTTTCCCCAAGATGCGATCGCCTCCGGCGCTGCGCGGGGCGCAATCGCATCAATAGATCGGACTATAGCAAAATTGGAAACGGAAAATTTAGCACCCATAGCTAGTATTACAAGGGGTTTTCAGATTCAGGGATTAATTTGGGCAGCAATAGAATATTTTTTTGGCGATAGCGCCAGCGCGATCGCAGAGTATCGCACTCCTAAATTACCTCAACCTACCACCTATAACTTAGAAGATCCTTGGCTAACAATGAGCGATTTATTCGGAAGTCAAGAAGTAACCAAGCAATCTTTAGGTTTAGAAAATATAGCAACTTCTAACATTCCCTACTTGCCAGAAGATACAACTTTTACTCGTTCCGCTCAAAAATTAAATAAGTATTCGTTGAGAAGTTCACTTAATCGCTGGCGACACCTTCAAAAAAACTCAGTTTCTTTAGCTGTAAAAACTCCTCAAAATGCAAAGAGTTTAGCCAAAACTCAAAAGCAAAAACCTTTTAGCATAATAAGTAAGAATTCTAATATTTCTCAGAAACTAAAAGCAGCAATTAATTTAAACTCCCCTTCTATAGACTTAGGTAATAGCATTGCTGCAAAATCCTCCGAATGCTTAGAAAATACGCCAGATTGGATTGAAACCAATGCAACAACAATGGGCTATGTAAAGCATCCTTTAGAACAACTACTAGAATGGCTAGACCTAGCGATGTTGTGGTTAGAAAATATGTTGGTCAAGTTTTGGCATTGGTTGCAGCAGCGTTAAATAATTGCCATTAAAAAAGTACAGGCGAAGTGCCTGTACTCTAAAAAATCAACTAGATTCAGATGAAGTTAAGAAGGGTTGGCTAGAAAATTAGTAGTATCTATCTTCGTCGACCCACCATTACGACCAACCGCAGGAATTTCTAACATCGTAAGTGTGGCTCTACCCGTACCGTCATTAGTGACAGAATTAGTACCGCCAGGATGACCGTTAGTAATAAACAATTGCGGGTGATCGAAAGGTGCTTTTTCTAGAAGAACGCGATCGTCAGTTAGCGATTTTAAGAAAGCTACTAAAGCGTTTTGTTCATCTTCACTTAAACCAAGATTTACGATATCAGGATCGAGATCCTTAATATTTTGTTCATTGAAATCTCCACCTCGGTTGTAAAACTCAACAACTTGCTTGAGAGTTAACTGTCCACCGTTATGGAAATAAGGAGCAGTTAGTTCAATATTACGCAAGCCAGGAGTTTTAAAAGAGCCATCAACGGCAACTCTTTCAGTCGCACTAATTGGAGGACTCAAGTTAGGATCTTTAAATTTCCCTTGTTGCGCCATCCGAGAATCAGATAATGGATTGCCAAAAGGATCTTCTCCGCCTACACCTAAGTCTTCTAAAGTAGGTCGAACCCCAATGTTATAGAAACCATTATCGTAAACTGCCACACCGCCATTGCCCATTTCCATCCGTTCTAAACGCTCGTTTTTTACGTTTCTAACTGAAGCGTTGGTAAACTCTGGCCCCCCATGACAATTGATGCACTTAGCTTTACCTTCAAAAAGCTCTTTTCCTTGCTTTTGTTGAGAGGTTAAAGCGCTGCTATTACCATCAAAATACTGGTCAATAGGTGCATTGTTAGAAACTAACGTAGATTCATACAACTGAATTGCCAATCCCATAAATAATGAGAAATTGTAATCCATTAAAGTAAATTCGTTAGTAGCTAATGCGCCTTGAGGTTGCTTGAAAATTCGATTACCGTCTGTACCGACTTGAATAATCTGCTTAGAATCCCACCACTGAGGTTGAAAAGCATCTTGAATCATCTTCTCGTAGTTCTTCGTCTTCAAGCCTGGTTTCGGTGCTTGACTGTACTTACCTAGTACGCTGTCTTCAGGATGGACGATTTGCTTACCTAATGGGGTGAGATATTTTAGTTTCTTACCAGTCTCTCTAGGTAGCTTTTTCACCTTGACTCGATCGAATTTTTGACCGATGTCAGGAAAAACGCGACCAGTAGCAGATTCTTCAACCGAACTAAGGGGCGGTCCTACTGCTTGAGAAGCCGCAGAAGCATTGTTTATGCTAACTTTTACTTTTTCTAGTGCTGACTGTTTTGTAGACGCTTTGAGTAGGTAAGCATTGGGATCTCTAGAGCCAAAAGGATTCACGCCATTAAAGTCATTTTGAGCGCGTCCATCCCAAAAATTACGGAAGTTAAATATCGTGTTAATGGTGCTAGGAGTATTGCGCTCGGTAACTTGGCGGACGTTTGTACCGTTAATATTAAATACCCGGTCTGGCTGCACAGTGGCATTATCTACCGCACTACCAGGAACAATGTCATTAAACTTAGTTAAATCAATACCTTGCGAACCAGCAACGTCGTTAGTATCGGCTAAAACTGTGGATTTGCGATTGCCTGGATCTGATAATTTATGGAAAGGAAAATCACCAGGTTTGAGAGTGTAATTTAGTCCACCAAGATTAAAAGTTTCATCGGGGTTCGGACTTCCATCAGCCTTTACGCGCAATAATCCAGGACTGAGTTGATTTTTAGCCCTAGTATCCGTTCCCGCATGAAAGTGACAACTAGCGCAAGATTGCAAACCGTCACTACCAACCTGCATATCCCAAAATAAAGACTTTCCTAGCTCGACGGCGGCAGTTTTATTTTTAACAAACTCGCCTAAATTACTAGGTTCGGGAATCGATACGCTCTTTAACGAGCCTAGAGGCTGAGAAGGTGGTGAAATTTGCGCTGATACTGTGTGTCCAGCTAAAATTGCTGTCATTACCAGTGCGGCGATCGCTACACCACTTTTTAAGCGTTTTGAATCTCTATTAATTGATTTTAACAACTTATTTGGTACAAGCGCAAAGTTGCGTAAAATTTTACGCAACTTTGATGCTAATTTAGCGCTTGCTTTTTTTGAATCTGAGTCCAACAAAGTTTTAAGCCCCCTATATTCGCTACTAATTTATTGCATCTACATTGCGACAATGTTTTTGTTTTGAGTTTTATGGCTATCTTCAAAAATGCAGTTTATCTCATGACTAAAAGCAAGCACTAATGTTTTCAACTGCTTTAATTCAAACAGTTTGACAATAATTAATGCTTAATTTCAGCAACCGCCTAGTTAGTAAAGCAAATACAGATATCTTATTTACTTTAAAATTATGAACAATAACTTTACAGCTTTTTTACTTGCTTTTGCTAACTTTAGCAAGAGGTCAACTTCTAAGAGTTGACGATTTCATCTCGCTCGCAGATACAGGCAAATTTGATAGACAGCTTAGATTTGTTAATGGCTATAAAGTAGCTAATGTTCTCATTGTTACACGCCTAAAAATCTTGAATGTCTAAGATATGTCTAAGATATGTCTAATAAATAATATCTATCTTAAGTAGTAGAAACGATAGTAGCTAGGTTATTCAGTCTATGGAGGTACTGATACTAGGTAAATCATTGAAAAAATGTACTACATAAACATTTTATATAAATAATAAAAAAGTTACATCGTTATTTATTCCCAAAGAGGGTGCAAAATAAAATTGTTATTTGATACTTTTCATAAAATAATCGCTTGAAAGCCTCAGCCGAAGATTGTTTTAACCAGTGCTAATCTAAAAAGCGATCGCCCTATACACATAATAACGACAAAAACCTTTGTAGCTAGTAGATTTCTGCCCTAGTTATTAGGCGAACCTTACAGCTTTCTGAGGATAAGACAACGCGACCGATAACACTTGCTTGTATATATCCCAAAGCTTGTAATTGGGTAAGGCAAGACTTCGCAACATCTTTAGGAACTGCTGCTAATAAACCGCCTGATGTTTGCGGATCAAATAATAACGGGTAATTAATATTGCAAACTTTTTCACCTTTAGCAATGTAACGCGAAAATTGGAGATTTTCAGGATGCAAAGAGCTAAATATTCCCTTTTCTAAGGTTTCTCTTGCTCCTGCTAATATTGGTAGAGCTTCAAGGTTTAATTCCACACTAACGTTAGAGGCTTTCACCATTTCAATTAAGTGGCCGAGAAGTCCAAAACCTGTAATATCGGTACAAGCTGTAACTCCATATTCCATTAAACAATTAGCCGCCGCTTGATTAGACAACAGCATTGATTCAATTGCGCTATCAATCCACTGATTTTTAGCTAAAAAGCGCATATCTGCGGCAAATAACGTTCCCGTACCTAATGGTTTAGTTAATATTAATAATTGCTCTGGTTGCATCCCAGCTTTTTTTAGCAGTTGATTGGGACTGACTAACCCATTACAAGACAAGCCAAAACCTAATTCCAATCCTTCGGTAGTGTGTCCGCCAACTAAAGGAATTTGCGCTTGATTTAATACCACCAAAGCGCCCGATAATAATTGATATAAGGTTTCTTCTACCTTAGATTCTTTAGCATAAGGGACAGATGCGATCGCCAGGACACTTTGAGGAGTTGCACCCATGGCAAAAATATCGCTCAAACAATGATTGGCGCTAATCTGTCCAAAAATAAACGGGTCGTTTACCAAAGCCCGAAAATAGTCAATAGTATGTACCATTAATTTACCCTGTGGTACTTCTACGACCGCCGCATCATCGGGCGCATCTAAACCAACAATAATATCTGGGGTGTTTTCAATTCTTTCTATGCGTTGCAATACCCGCTCTAAAACTGTACTACCAACTTTTGAACCACAACCAGCACAACGCATAGCTTCTACAGGTTGTGCTGAGGTTTTTACAGGTTTCATTGGTGGGAAATTGTGAAAACGCGCCATAAATTGACGGTCAATTTTGTCTTTCCACTTCCACAGCAAAGAAGATGTACCAGTACCAAATATGCCCCAAGATGCGATCGCTTTTCCGTCACCCGTCCCAATCAAACTTAAATACTGTTTTTGCGGTTTGTAGGGCTGTAAACGCTGCGCTAATAATGTTTTTTGTAAGTTATTAAATAAGGGTTTTCCTTGTCTAACAGCAAATACACCAGCTTTGGGACGCGGATAATTAACCATTGTGGCAATATCTCCCGCCGCAAAAACATAGGGATGATTTATTGATTGCAAATAATCGTTTACTTGAATAAATCCTTGGGAATTGGTAGCAAGTCCGCACTTCTTAATCCAACTTGGTGCAGAAGCTTGAGTTACCCAAAAAATGCGATCGCATTCTACTTTTAGTCCCGACTCGCAACTAATTTTATTTGGTTGTACATCAATAACAGTTTCTTGTAAATGTAAATTAATTCCCTTTTCTATCAAAATTGCTTGCAAACGGCGACGCACCCAACCGCCATAGTGCGGCATAATTTCCGCCTCCCGATGAAACAAGTGGATTGCTACCTTAGCGCTTAATCGTTGCAAATTTCCTTGCATTGCTAGAGCTAATTCCACACCACCTGCACCACCGCCAACAATGCCCAAACTAATAGGATTTCGTTCTATTATCTGCTGCCATTGAGTTAAAAGCTTGGCGACAGGTTTTGCAGCGATCGCATACTTCTCCGCACCGGGTACATTTACACTAGCAGGAGTGCTGCCAATATCTATAGACAGTAAATCAAAAGCTATAGGCGGACGATGAGCGCAAAGTATTTGTTTATTAATCAAATCTAACCCCACGACTGTATCAATATATAACTGCGCTTGGGCAAATTGAGCCAAACTCCGCAAGTTTATATGACATTCTTCACGAGTATAAAATCCGGCAATATGACCGGGTAACATCCCTGAATAAGGTGTCTCTGATGCCTCGGTAATTAGCGTCACTCTTACCCCTGGTAGAGGCTTCATAGCCCACATTTTCAATATAATCGCGTGACTGTGACCGCCACCAATTAGCACTAAGTCTTTTGTAATCGGAGCGCTTGATTGCATAGAAAGAAAGTTGATGTGTGCGACCTATTTTTCTATCTTCCTACTTTTAGCTATAGATGGCTTTTATCCTAATTTCCTCCTTTGGTCACAGGCATCTATTTTCTAAATAAGCAAGAATATTGAGATATATTAATTAGAGTGCTAAGTTTTTTTAGTAAAGTGATGGGCGATCGCGTGGCTGAAAGTATAGATATAGCTGAAAGTCAAAGAGCTATTCCAGAAATGGAACAGCCCAAAGAATTTAACAAAGAAGTGGAAGTAGAGCTAATCCCCACTACAAAACCACATCGGCGTAATCGAAGAAGCTGGTTGATACCAATGTTGCTAGGTACGGGTATAGGAATTGGGTTAGCAGGTTTGGGTATGACGTTGATAAATCGCCCCGATACAGCTAAACCCGCCGCCACTGCGCCAAAGGTGAATTCATCGCCTATTATGACCGTGACTATAGCACCCGCTCAACTTACTCCTGTCGCTCGCACTCTTAACGTTACGGGTACAGTTAACGCGCGAGACTTGATTCCAGTTTTGCCTCAAGCAACGGGTTTGCAAATTCAACAAATCTTAGTAGATGAAGGAGATTTTGTTAAACAAGGACAAACTTTAGCCGTACTAGATAAATCTGTATTGCAAACTCAAATCGCCCAAGCAAAAGCCGAAGTAGAATCAAATCGAGCCGTAGTTCAGCAAAGACAAGCTGCTTTAGCTCAAGCCCGTGCCACTTTAACGGAAGCTAATAGCAACTTAGAACGTTACCGCAGATTAGCAGAGGCTGGAGCAATTAGCCGTCAAGAATTAGAAACTCGTTCGACTACTGCGACAACAGCTAGAGAAGCTATTAGTGTCGCCCAAGCAAATATTGCCAGCGCCGAAGCCGATGTTCGTATTAGTATCGCTCGCGTCCAGCAGCAACAAACGCAACTTAATCAAACTATAGTCCGCGCTCCTGCTAGTGGTGTAATTGCCGAACAAACTGCCCAAGTTGGGGATGTAGCTAATAGCACGCAAAAAATATTTTCAATTATTCAAAATGGCTCTTTAGAATTACAGGCAAAAGTACCCGCCACCAACTTAGCTCAAGTAAAACTTAACTCTACCGCTGTAATCACTAGCGACGCAGACTCCCGCCTGCGCTTGCAAGGTAGAGTTAGAGAAATAGCCCCGCTAGTAAACCCGCAAAGCCGCGAAGCAACAGTAAGAATTGATATGCCTGCAAATTCGTTATTGCGTCCGGGAATGTTTGCAAGTGCTGCAATTACGATCGCCAATGTCCCAGGAATCGCTATACCAGCTAAAGCTGTGTTGCCTCAAACTAACAGTAGCGCGATCGCCTTTGTGTTAACCGAGGGCGATATAGTACGAAGCCGCAACATTGAAGTTGGGGAAGTTATTGGCAATGGCAATGTTGAAATAATTAACGGCTTAAAAATAGGCGATCGTGTAGTAGTAGCAGGGGCTGGCTATCTTAAAGATGGCGACAAAGTACAAGTAGTAGCAGGTAAATAAAACTATGGCTTTTAACCTTTCTGCTTGGTCAATTCGCCGCCCCGTACCCACAATAGTTTTATTTTTATTTTTAACAATTATTGGTTGGTTTTCGTTCACAAATTTAGGAATTGATATTAATCCAAACATCGATGTTCCCGCCGTTTCAATTACCGTTACTCAACCAGGAGCGGGTCCAGCAGAATTAGAATTTCAAGTAACGAAACCCATAGAGGACGCGGTGGCGGGCTTGGGAAACATTGATAATATGATTTCTACCGTCAATGACGGCGTTTCAACGACAATTATTAACTTCGACTTGGGTACAGATAGTGATCGCGCAACTAACGACGTACGAAATGCTGTAGCTCAAATTCGCCAGAATTTACCCCAAGATATTAACGAGCCGATTATTCAAAGGGTAGAATTTTCTGGCGGCGCAATTATGACCTATGCCGTAGTTTCTAACCAGCAATCGGTAGAACAATTAAGCAATTTAGTAGACGAGACTATCAGCCGCGCTCTTTTATCAGTAAACGGCGTTGCCGAAATTCGCCGCGATGGTGGTGTGGATAGAGAAATTAGAATCAACCTAGCACCCGCTCGCTTGCAAGCATTAGGAATCACAGCAACGAGCGTAAACGATCAAATTCGTGCCTTTAACGTCAATTTACCGGGAGGAAGAACCGAAGTTGGCGGTAGCGAACAAAGTATTCGGACTCTAGGTAGTGCTTCTACAGTTAGAGAATTAGAAAACTATCAAATTGTGCTGCCTAATGGTAGTTTCGTGCCGTTATCTAGCTTAGGGGAAGTTAAAGATAGTTTTGGCGAACAAAGAACGGCGGCTTATCTCAATAACCAGCCAGTAGTTGCTTTTTCTGTATTGCGAAGTACAGGTACAACCTTAGTATCGGTAGAAGAAGGGGTGATTAAAGCTGTAGGACAACTACAAAAAACCCTACCTAGCGATGTAAAACTAGAATTAATTTTCACGCGGGGCGACTTTATCCGCGAATCTTACGAAAATACAATTGACGACTTAGTACAAGCTTCGGCTCTAGCTGTAATTACAATATTGGTATTTTTGCGCGACTGGCGGGCAACTTTAATTACGGCGATCGCATTGCCTTTATCTATTTTGCCTACCTTTGCCGTCCAGCAAGCATTAGGCTACACCCTCAACAACATGACTTTGCTGGCGTTGGCGTTGGCGGTGGGTAACTTAGTAGACGATACGGTAGTAGAAGTTGAAAACATGGAAAGGCATATAGCGATGGGCAAAACTCCCCGTCAAGCTGCCTTTGACTCGTCGGCCGAAGTTGGTTTAGCGGTACTAGCTAGCGCGGCAACAATTATTGCAGTATTTTTGCCTGTAGCTTTTATGGGCGGGATTCCTGGGCAATTTTTTCAACCTTTTGGCGTAACTGTTGCCGTTTCGACGATTTTTTCTACTTTGGTAGCGCGGACAATTACCCCCATGTTAGGGGCTAATATGTTCAAGCCAAAAACAAATAAGCAACTGCGTAAAGAAGATCGTAGCCATAAAAAAAGATTTCAACCTTATAGACAGTTACTAAGTTGGGCATTAAGTCATCGGTTAACGACAATTGGAATTGCGATCGCTTTCTTTATTGGTAGTTTAGCGCTCATTCCTCTAATCCCTCAAGGATTTGTCGATAACGGCGACTTGGGTATCTCTACCGTTACTATCGAACTGCCACCAGGTTCGACGTTGGAAGATACGAGAAAAGTAACCACCCAAGCAACAAATATATTACGCGACAGTCCCGCCGTTAAAAATGTATTAGCTACCCAAGAAGTAGATTCAGCGACGCTAAATGTCAATCTTTTGCCCAAAACGGCAAGAGAACTATCTCAAATAGAATACGAGCAACGAATGCGCCCGCTACTGCAAAAAATTCCTGGCGCGAGAATTAGTTTTCAAAGCCAAGGAGCGGCGGGGAGTTCTAAAGATTTAACTATTGTTTTAAAGAGCGAAAATCCCCAAGCTTTAACCCAAGCAGCTAACGATCTAGAAAAGCAAATGCGGGGCGTAACCGGATTAGTAGAAGTCGCTTCTACCGCCAGCTTAGTTAAACCAGAAATTTTAATTATCCCCAACCCCGAAAAAGCTGCCGACTTAGGCGTAACAGTACAATCAATTGCTCAAACAGCGTCGCTGGCAACTATTGGAGATAACGAGGCTTCCCTAGCTAAATTTAATTTAAGAACCCGCCAAATTCCCATCCGCGTCCAAATTGCAGAATCTGCAAGAGAAGACATCGATACGCTCAGAAATCTGCGCGTACCAGGTGAAAATAACACCCTAGTTCCTTTAATAGCGGTTGCAGATATCCGCTATGGTAGCGGTCCAGCGCAAATCGATCGCTACGACAGATCCCGTCAAGTCTCGGTAGAAGCCAACTTACAAGGCATTGTTTTAGGGGATGCGGTGCAAGAAGTAGATAAGTTACCAGCTTTAAACCCATTACCGCCGGAAGTAGTGCGCCAAAGTGCGGGAGATGCGGAGATTATGCAAGAAATCTTTGGGCGTTTTGGTACGGCTTTAGCTTTAGCAATCATGTGTATTTATGCCATCTTAGTATTGCTATACAACAGTTTTCTCCACCCGCTCACAATTATGGTGGCACTGCCTTTATCCTTGGGTGGAGCGCTACTAGGATTACTAATTGCCCAAAAAGCTTTAGGACTTTATGCCCTAATTGGAATTGTTTTACTAATGGGAATTGTGACTAAAAACTCAATCTTGTTAGTAGATTACACTTTAATTTACTTAGAAGAAGGCAAAACGCAACGTCAAGCGCTATTAGAGGCGGGTTTGTCGCGCCTTAGACCAATTTTGATGACTTCTCTAGCTACCGTAGCTGGAACTATCCCCCTAGCTTTAGGACTAGGGGCAGGGGCAGAAGTTCGCAGTCCGATGGGCATTGCGATTATGGGTGGATTTACAACTTCTACGTTGCTAACGCTAGTAGTCGTGCCTGTACTTTTTACTTATATAGACGGTTTTCAATCTTGGATTCTCAAAAAATTCAAACATGGATGGGGCAAAAATGCAAAGCGCAAGCAAGTTGTAGAATAAGCGATCGCATTAACCTTATAATATTAATCAGCTTTGTGTTGCGGGTATAGTTCAGTGGTAGAACGTCAGCTTCCCATGCTGAATGTCGTCGGTTCGAGTCCGATTACCCGCTTTTAACGATAACCTGGATCGGTTTCTTCTAAACTAGCCCCACTACTACTACTACTACTACTACTACTACTACTACCTGCCGGAGGCGTATTATTTGGCGCTCTAGGAGTGGGTGGTGGGGGTGGTGCTACGGAATTAGTAGGAGTCGGAGTTGGTGTAATGTCCCTATTATTAGGTGTAATCGGAGTAGGTTGTTGTGCTGCGGGGGGGGTGGTTGTTTCTGGTTTATTGAAGCCTAGGAGTACCGCAGAAGTAACAAAGTATTTCGTCCACTGCCTAATAGTCGGTTGTTGTTGCCAATCACTGCGAGAAACTTTAGAAAATAGTAGCGGTACTTGTTGCCCTTGGCGATCGCCTAAAATAGTTACCGAAACCTCTGTAATGCCAGAATTTGTGGCAAACTCTTGTTCAATTAAGGCGATCGCGCTTACTTCTGCTTGTTGAATTAATTGGTTAAAAGTCTGATTCTCTTGAGTTTTCAAAGTAACATCTATTTGCCGAGCAGAATTTATTTGTTCTACTTGCGCCTTAACAGGTGAAATTTCACAGATGCTAATCAGAAATATTGCTGCGACACTTAAAAGCTTGCTGTAATTCATCGCTAACTACCTACATCTACAAAATTTTTACATTAGACAAGGAAGACTTACATAGCCTTCCTTGCAATCAGCTTATCCTCTACCTTTTTTTGGATAGACAGCAACCGCTTCAATTTCAACTAGCCAACCAGGATCGACTAATCCAGCTACTGCTAGTGTAGAACGAGCAACTTTAGGCACGTTATCTTTATTAAAAAACTGCGCGTAGGCATCAAACCAGCCTTGATAATCAACACTGCCTAGTACAGGATCGGCAACTAGGTAAACTCGCAGATAAACGACATCTTCTAAACTCAATCCCCCCTCTGCTAGCAAAGTTTGAAACCGAGTCAAAATACCTGTAGCTTGGGTTTTTGTATCGCCATAGCGATCGCGCGTTCCGGTATCCGCATTAGGATCGATTACGGGTGGTACAGTTCCACTTGTCCAAAAATATGCTTGATTTTCTGGTACAGCCACCGCCGACAAAATTGCCGATGTCGATGTGCCGTAACGCGTAACGCTTCTAGGTGCGCCAACTCCAATCGCTGCTTGTACGTCTACACCTGCAACATTTAACAACAAGAAACTAACCCCAATAGCTAGTAAAAACCACCGACTAAGCTTAATAAACCCCTGGTTAATATATCTTTTCATTGCTTCCTCTAGGTAATTTTTCAAGCTGATAAAGCATTAATTTTTGAAGTTACGAGTCTTGCCGACTCAAAAGCGCCAGCCATCCATCCGGTAAGATAGCTAAGATGTTCCCCTGCTAGATAAATATTGCCATCAGGTTCGTTTAGCCTCGGATAATACTGTTCTCTAACAGTTGTGGTATAAGATGCCCAACCACCTAGGCTGTAGGGAATTTTTGGCCAAAATAGAGAAACCCCATTCTCAAAATGACTCCGGTATTGGGGATGAATTTTACTACCTTGATCTAAAGCTAAAGTTAGGCGTTCGGCGGAGGGCAAATTGCCAACATTAGAGGCGTTAGTGCCAAAGTTGTAATAACCCAACATCACGCCTTTGCTTGACAAGTAACCAGAGGATGGATACCAAACTTGAGTAATTGGCTGATTTGTACTTGTGATGCCACCAAAGATATCTTCATCATCCTCCCAAAAGCGGCGATTGAACTGCAATCCACTCTTACCAGTAATTGCGTAATCAACGCTAGAAATTGCTGCCTGCATATCGGGGGCAAAATCAGAGGAAATAGTTCTCAATACTGATAAAGGAATCGTGCAAATGCAGTATTCGCCCAATACTTGTTGTCTTTGACCATTTCTCTTATCTACGTAGACAATCCGAACGCCATTAGGGGTTTTGCGAATTTCTGTAACTTCGGCGCTAAAAGTAATCAATTGGTTAACTTTACTTTCCATAGCTTTAGCAATTCGATCCATACCACCTACGGGTTGAAGCATGGTCATTTGCTGGTCGTAACCCCACTCTGAAGCCTCGTAGCCAGCAAATCCTAGCTCAATTAAGGCACTAAGATCGTAAGGATCGGCAACAGTTCCTGGACTATCGGCTGCGCCTTGGGGTACGGCATAACCCCGTCGGCTTGACCCCGTATAAAATAAGTCTGGGTTAAGACCGCCATAGGTGCGGAGAAACTCGACGAGTTTTTCTTTATCTGTACCAGATAATTCAGCGTTGAGAGCATCTTGATTGACGGCTTTAGCCAAGAGTTCTGATATGTAACCGCGCATATCAGTTATTGCTTCTCGCGCCCGAATTTTTTTACTTGATAAAGCGCCTACATTCTCGTTGTAGTAATATTGTTGGCGATTGAGGTTGGTAAAAACTTCTAGCTCCACACCAAGCTCTTTGCAATAATCTAAAGTTACGTGGTGCTGAGGAATGCGGGCAGGGCCTGGATTAAAATATAATCCTTGGTCAAATCCTACGGTTTCTGTCTGTCCGTCAATATCTGTAAACTTGTCGCCACCCCGTAAAGTCCAACATCTACCCCCAGCGCGATCACGTGCTTCCAAAATTATACAGTCGTAACCAATTTTCCCTAATTCATAAGCAGAGGTCATGCCTGCAAGACCTGCACCCAAAATAACAACTTTCTTGCGTCCTCCTCGGCGCTGTAGCTGAAATGGGCGCTGTGATTGGGCTGTGGCGGGTTGCTCTAGCAAATCCAACGCTTTCATTGCAGCATAAGCTGAACCAGCAGACGCGGCGACTGTGGTTATGAAGTCTCTTCTCCTCATCCCTACTCCTAAAATATTTCCCTAAAAGAAGCTGCCCTAGGGCGATCGCCAGAAGGCAATCAATTAATTTTTGATAGCTGCACGTCTGCTGCTATTACCAAGGTTAGGCTTGCAAGCTTTTTAGACAATATAGTTATAAATAACGACATTTTGTAGTTGTTATAACAATTTTGTTTTTATCAATTATTAGTTTTGTAACAATTTACTTAACTATTCAAAAATACTTTTGCGAACAACTTAAAAAAGTTGTTCGCTACTGGATAAAAATGTTGCTAATTTTTTAAAATACCTAGTTATAAGTTACTTAAGTTACTACTAAAGCAGCTAAATTAAGAAAATTGAGCATACAGCAAGTTTGGTAAAAGTTAAAATCTTTATGTCAACATTTGCTTACCAAAAGTTATTTTTTGGCTAGTTAAACTATTTATTCTTATATAAGAAATTCTTATCTCAACACTTAGCCTTTAGAGAGAGGAAATAAGTTTCTGTAGTAAAAATTGCCTTTGATAAAGATTTCACTAGCAATGTTTTCAATTGCTAACAATATAAAAATATTGGTATCGACTTAGCGAGGGTGCGATCGCCCACTATCAATTTTAGAAACCCAAAAGTCCCAACTAAATGTAAGAAAAAGTTGATAATTCATTTTGCTTTGCGCCAAAATTGTCAGTAGCAAGTACAAAAGTAAAATGCACTACTTAAATGCGACGAAAACTCCCTCATCAGTCACAAAAGAACCAATCATTGAATTAAAAGGTATCAGTAAAAAGTTTGGTAAAAGTGTAATTTTAGACAATGTGGATCTAAAAATTTACCGAGGAGAAGCCTTAGCAATTATTGGACCTTCAGGTACGGGTAAATCGACGATTCTACGAATTATTGCAGGCTTACTAGCGCCAGATGCTGGAGAAATCTATATAGAAGGAAACTTAAGATCGGGACTGATTGAAGATGGTAACGATCCTATTGGTATTGGCATGGTATTTCAACAAGCCGCTTTGTTTGACTCGCTCACCGTAGAAGAAAATGTAGGATTTGCGCTCTTACAACATTCCCAGCTTAAGAGGTCTGATATTAGAGAACTGGTACAGCAAAAACTAGAAATGGTAGGTTTAGGAAACACTGGAAGCCGCTATCCTGCCGAATTATCGGGAGGAATGCGTAAGCGGGTCAGTTTTGCGCGAGCAATTATGGCAAACCCCAATAACCCCAAAAATGCTTCAGAAGTTTTGCTATACGACGAACCTACCGCCGGACTAGATCCGATTGCCTCTACCGTAATTGAAGATATGATTCGTCAGTTTCAATGCACTCAAGGAGTTTGTAGCACTTATGCGATCGTTACTCACCAAGATAGTACAATTCGCCGCACCGCCGATCGCTTAATTTTTCTATATCAAGGTAAAGTGCAATGGGAGGGAACCGTAAACGACACTCAAACTACTGATAATCCGTTAATTAGACAATTTTTTAGCGGTAGTGTCGAGGGTCCAATTCATATAATTGGTTAAAGTAGAAGCGTTTGCCCCTTCATGGCTTTTCATAGGTAGGAGAATAGTTTAATGCGAAGTCGCACTGTTCGAGAAGGCTCTGTTGGTTTATTAATCCTCCTAGGAATAGGACTACTGGGCGGATTTGTTCTCTGGCTAAGAGGAGTGCAATTTAATCAACGCAGCTACAAAGCCATCGTTTCTTTTACCAATGTTGGTGGGATTCAAGACGGAGCCGCCGTGCGCTATCGCGGGGTAAGTATCGGTAGTGTGGTAGCAATTAAACCAGGAGCAAACAGCGTAGAAGTTGAGATTGAGATTAGTCCTGCCGATGTAATAATTCCCCGCAATGCGGTAATTGAAGCTAATCAATCGGGTTTGATTAGCGAAGTCAGTATCGATATTACACCCGTTGGCGGACTATCCCCGCAGTTGGTTGTTGCTAAACCCTTAGATGAAAATTGCGATCGCAATTTAATTGTTTGTGACGGTTCTCGGCTTCAAGGTCAAATTGGCATTAGTCTAGATGCGCTAATTCGTTCTTCTACCAATTTTGCTACTATCTACGGCAATCCCAAACTATACGCTAACTTAAACACCGCCGTAAATAATGCGGCGGCGGCGGCGGCGGGAGTAACCGAGCTTACCCGCGAACTTGAAGTTTTATCAAAATCTACTCGCCAGCAACTAGGAACTTTCTCTGGGGCGGCAACTTCCGTACAACAAGCAGCCAATGAAATTAGCGCTTCTACTAGCAAAACCATCACTCAGTTTGGCTCTACTGCCGACCAATTGAATTCTACAACCGCTAATGTCAATCGATTAGTAAATAATGTCGATAGTTTAGTGACGACAAATCGATCTACTTTAGTTACTACCCTAAATAACCTCAATCAAATTAGCGAGCAGTTGCAAGGAACATTTACCGAGCTATCTCCGACAATTAATCGCGTTAACCAAGGGCAATTAATTCAAAACTTAGAAACCCTATCTACCAACGCTGCGGAAGCCTCGGCGAACTTACGCAATGCCTCTAATGCCTTAAACGATCCTAATAATATATTGGTATTGCAACAAACTTTAGACTCTGCACGGGTAACTTTTGCCAATGCTCAAAAAATCACCTCAGATTTGGACGAACTAACCGGAGATCCTGAGTTTCGGCAAAATGTCCGCCAAATAGTTGATGGTTTGAGTGGTTTGGTTTCTTCTACCCAACAGTTAGAACAACAAGTACAGGTAGCTGAAAGTTTAGCGCCAACAGCAGAAGAAACCCTAAATATGACTGCTAATGGTTCTCCAATTTCCATCATGCCAAATTTTGATAATGCAGAGTTTTCTTTAGCTCAAAAAACTTTAAAACCAATTTTACCCACTACAGAGGAAGGCAGAAAGGAGGCCAAATAAAAATTGTTCCTCTGCCCATATCAACAGCCTCTGCGGGGCAAAAAATTAGAAAATCAAGCTTTAACTTAGAGCCAGCTTAAATCACACCCCAACCAGGAGGAGGTAAAGGTATTTGCTCGTCCATTCTAGACTGCGATACGCGCTGCATACTTGCAGACAGCCAGATAAACATTTCTTGAAAGTTTAAACCCACTAACTTCAAAGGACTACGGGCAACAATTTGAGCAAGCCGAGTCATATTTGCCCCTTCTACACCTACAGCAAAGAAAGCTACGCGCTTATTAGCTTCATCTTCTTTGATGCGTTGGGCGGCTTGTTCTATTAAGCTATCAGGTTCGCCTTGGGGTTCGCCATCAGTAATTAAAAATATCCAAGGACGATAGTAAGCAACTCCACTAGCACTATATTGCGCTTTGCGGCTAGACACCATATCTAGTCCTTTATGAATTGCCGAACCCATTACTGTCAAACCTTGAGCCTGTAGTGTTGGTGGTTCAAATTGATCGGCGGTAATAAAGTCTTGGACTACATTGACATCGCTGTTAAAGGTGAGAATCGCGACTTCAACTCGCTTTTTAGCCAAATTATCGCGGTTTAATTCCTCTTTAAAAGTTTTCAACCCTTCATTTAAGGCGTTAATCGCCTCCCCTTGCATGGAACCAGAAATGTCGAGCAATAGCACGCAAGGACAGCGCGGTTCTGGGTTTTCAGCAAATTCAACAGCATCCTCAAGTCTTAAAAAATCAGGCATGGTAAGAGCAATTATAGGACTAGAATTCCTAGTTTAACTGGCTGTGTAGAAGCCTAGCATCTATTTTATTGTAGAAATAATGTAGATCGTTGGCGAATAAATTGTTGCAAATAGAAGCAGCGATTATAGATTCATGGCCGAAATTGCGGCTTTTTGGCTAACTTGTCCGTAGGCATTACTTAAATACGCGATCGCCGCCTCAGAAACGGTAGCATCAAAATTAGAATTGCCCGTACCATCAATCGATAGTGGTATGGGTCCTAAAATATCTATGATTGATTCGCTGCTCACCGGGGGCGCAATGACAACTAAACTAGGATCTAATGGGCGATCGTAGCGCCAAAACTGGGCAATATCTGGGCGATTAGAAACCACTGGTGCGGCAACAGTTTCTAGTTCTGTAGTTTCCTCAATATTTTTAGGACTGCGTAGCTGGCGTAAAGCGGCGATAATTTGGTCTTTAGAACTACCGCGCAGTTGAAATAACACAAAAGGATCTTCGCTAAAGCGATCGCCTAATTGATAATATACTGCCCCTATATGCTTGCAGGGGTTGGCTTTGTCGGGACAAGAACACTGACTGCGAATATCGCTCAAACTAAAGGGAAATAGCGACACGCCATTAGCTGTAAATACTTCTTCAATATTTTGCGGCATTTCCCCAGCTAATAATTTTGCCGCAAAAAATGCCCGGTGGGACATTGTTTCAATCGCAAAACCCCACTGTTCTTCAGTAAAAGACTCCAGAGACAAAGAAACTTGATAAGGTTCTACTTCTGTACCTTGAACGCTGGCGGACACTTTAGCGCCTTGAAACTTAATGCTGAGGACATTCCCCTGTCGGGCGTAGGTTCTTGCCCTTTCTAGGCGCTTTTTGAAGCGGTAGGAGTCTAATAAATCTAACCATCGTTGCGCCCACCATTGCCGACTTTTCTGGGCGTTATAACTTGTCATTGTTGCGTGTTTAGCTAGGGTCTATTTATTTAAAAAAATCCATTCAGTGCGATCGCACTGAATGGATTTTTTCCCTGGTGCGATCGTTTATATTACGATTTTGAGCTTGATTTTGCTCTAGATTTGGACGACGAAGTTGGAGTTTTTTTTGTAGTAGTATTTGCTTTTGTTGTGCGTTTGGCACTGCTAGCAGGCTTTTTAGTCGCTAATAGTTCCAAAGCTTTAGCCAACGTCATTGTCTCTACCGTTTGACCCTCCGCTAAACCTACATTAGTTTTACCGTGCTTGATATAAGCACCATAGGGACCATCATAAATATTAACGGGTTCGTTGTCTGCCGGATGAGAACCCAATTCTTTTAAAGCTTGCTTAGACTTGCTGCGTCCGGTTTTTTTCGGTTCTGCCAAAATCTCTAAAGCCCGTTCTAAAGTAATTGTAAATACATCATCGGAGCCTTTAAGACTGCGATAGTCTTTCTCATCCTTGCTTTGATTGTGGACGATGAACGGTCCAAACTTGCCCAGTCCTGCTTGAATTTTGCCATTGGTAGCCGGATGTACCCCCAAAGTTCGGGGTAAAGACAATTGATTAACAGCCATTTCCAAAGTCACTTTGTCAGGACTAATACCTGTAGGCAAGGAAGCAGTCTTAGGCTTTTTATTTTGCTCCGAGGGTTCGCCTAGCTGCAAATAATAACCATTGCTGCCAATTTTGAGATAAATTGTTTCTCCGGTATCGGGATGTTCGCCTACTTTATTTGGGCCTTGCAACAGTGCTTCGACTTGTTCGGAACTTATATCTGCGGGAGTCAAATTTGGCGGAATTGAAGCTGTAACCGTTCCATTACCGTTGTTTGATTCTACGTAAGGTCCAAACTTACCAATACGAACTTTGACCTCCAAATCGTCTAGTTGTATTGTTGTCGCTTTAGTTCGGTCAATTTGGCTTTCTCTTTCTTTGACTAAAGTTTCTAGCCCTTTATCTCCCGAATAAAATTGTCGCAGGTAAGGCAACCATTGAACTTCCCCCGTGGCAATATCATCTAAAGTTTGCTCCATTTTGGAAGTAAAGCTAGTATTTACCAAATCGGGAAAGTGTTCTTCTAATAAAGCAGTGACAGCAAAAGCCGTAAAAGTTGGAATCAAAGCATTGTTCGTTAACTGCGCGTAGCCCCGGTCGATAATCGTGCCAATAATACTTGCGTAGGTACTAGGTCTGCCAATACCTTCACTTTCGAGCATTTTGACTAAAGAAGCTTCGGTATAACGAGCGGGGGGTTGGGTTTCGTGACCTACTGCCTCTAATTTATTACAAGTTGGGAAGTCCCCTACTTTTAAAGCGGGTAAAATTACTTCTTGGTCTTCCAGTGCCGCGTTTGGGTCATCAGAGCCTTCTACATAGGCGCGGAGAAATCCAGGAAAATCAATCCGTTTGCCACTAGAACGAAATCCCGCATCTTCTACCTGAGTTTGGACAGATATCTGCGTTTGTCTAGCGTCCGCCATTTGACTTGCTACCGTCCGCTTCCAAATCAAATCGTATAAGGCAAATTCTCGACCGCTTAAACCCGTTTCTTGGGGAGTGCGAAAAGTATTACCCGCCGGACGGATGGCTTCGTGAGCTTCTTGAGCGCCTTTACTTTTGGTTGTATATTGCCGAGGAGTAGGGCTAAGATATTCTTTGCCATAAAGTTTTTCTACACAGTTGCGAGCGGCCAAAATCGCTTCTGCGGACAAATGCACCGAATCTGTCCGCATATAGGTAATATAACCTTGCTCGTACAAACTTTGTGCCGTCCGCATTGTATCCCGTGCCGACATTTTCAGTTTGCGATTAGATTCTTGTTGCAGGGTAGAAGTAGTAAAGGGCGGCGCAGGTTTGCGGGTAACAGGACGCTCCTCTAACCCGGTTACTTGCCAAGGCTTCCCCGTGAGACGTTTAAGCAAGTTTCGCGCCTCTGCTTCACTAAGCAGCGTTACCTTGCGTCCGGCAATAATTTTTCCGGTTGCTTCATCAAAATCGCTGCCTGTGGCTACTTTCGTGCCTGCTAGGGTGGTTAATACGGCGCTAAAAGGGGTTTTTTCTTGCTCTAAAGTTGCTTTCAAGTCCCAATAACTACCTTGGCGAAAAGCGCGACGCTGACGTTCCCGATTGACTAAAAGTAACACTGCTACCGATTGTACTCGTCCGGCCGAGAGTCCCCAAGCTATTTTTTTCCAAAGTAAAGGCGATAAAGTGTACCCGACTAAACGATCTAAAATTCGTCTAGTTTCTTGAGCGCGGACTACTTGCTCGTCAATACTGCGACAATTTTTGAGTGCTTTTTTAATGGCTTCGGAAGTGATTTCATGAAATACCATCCGTTTGATTGGCACTTTTGGCTTTAATATTTGCAATAAATGCCAACTTATACTCTCTCCTTCCCGGTCTTCGTCGGTCGCCAGGATTAACTCATCGGCGGATTTAAGAGCATCTTTTAGCTGAGTAACAATTTTTTTCTTATCTTTGGGAACAATATACAGTGGTTCAAAATCCGCCTCTACATTCACCCCCAAATTTGCCCATTTCTCAGATTTTACCTGAGCCGGAATATCACTAGCTGACTGAGGTAAGTCGCGGACGTGTCCCATCGAAGCTTCCACGCGGTAGCCTGCGGGCAAATAATTACGAATAGTACGGGCTTTGGTAGGAGATTCAACAATAACGAGAGTTGGCATGGGAACTTTTTGAGCAAGTAGCAACGAGGCTAATAAGTTCAAGGATTAAAGAATTTCCCTCTTAATGTCAAGAGGAGATGTTTTTAAGGAGATAATATTTATCTACATTAAGTTATCTCAATCTTTAACCTATCTTGGCGGATAGTGGCTACAACATTAGGTAGAAAATTGACTCAACCAATTGCCATCAATGGTTTGTAGGAATTTTGACAATTGTGCCAAAATTTACTTTTAAAGTCAATTTAACGCCTGTTAGCTCAAAATTAAACTGACTGTAACTCCAGTTCTCATTTTTTCTTTCTGTTGCGTAGAAATGACTAGTGCAGCGTGGCTAAAGTAATCCGTCAGTCTAAAATGGGAGAGTAGCTCTCAAGTATAGAAGTTGCCAACTCCAAAACCTCAACCCATTCTTCTGTCTGAGTGTCAACAGAGTGTTCTAGAA
>JAHHGY010000017.1 GCA_019359635.1 Chroococcus sp. CMT-3BRIN-NPC107 | reverse complement strand
TCTTTGGACAAGGTTGAAGATGAACGCGCGTTTAGGTCTATTAGAACTTTGCTGCGACCCAGACCGCCTTCGCTCTCTAACTTTCTTCCCTCATCTATAACTACTTTGTTAGAACGCAACTTGGTATCACCTCCCCAACCCAACATTCTGGCGATATAGTTTGTTCCATACTATCCCAGTAGTCGAAGGTTGCCATTTGTGTAGATTCTTGTTTGTAAGTGAACTGTACTTAATAAACACCCGGATTAATATCAAAAACCCAACTATCACTTTCTTTAAAAGAAACACTAAGTTTAAGCTTTTGAGAGCGCTTTTTTTTAGGATTTTGTTGCCAATAAAGAAATACTTCTGGGTAAAAAATTAAATCCTCTCCAGGTAGCACTAATAACAAGTCAGAAGTAAATGGTTCAATAGAGCGATCGCAGTCGTAACCTCTAAAAATGACTTGCTTGTTAGCGTCTAATATGTTTGGTAAAAGACAAAAACCATTGTAGAAGCAGAAGCGAAAGTGGCTTGAAGTATTATTTGTAACACGAATGCCAAGCTGCAAGGAAACGTAGTTGTAGGATTTGATTGGAGGAATAGCCATTAATCGCTCTGGCATTAATGCGTCAAAGCAAATACCATCGACTTCAACAATATTATTGTCTACACCTTTACATGAAATCATAGTTCTAAATAACTTTTCGTCAGTCTTCTATTTAATTAGCGCGATTGCTCTATCCAACGCCGTAGGAGCTTCTATACTCCCAAACCCTGCTAATGCTCGTCGCCTCTTGAATGCGATCGCTAAGTCGAAATCGGGAAGTATTCAACTGCAAACCCTAGAAGACCTGAGCTAGAGGTTGTTATTGGCAACCAAGAAGCAAAATAAGTTATTCAACCACTACAAATGTCAATTCTCTAATAACGAACTATAATAAAAGAACACGGGGCTTTAAAGGTTTCGACAGGTTGGCGAAAGCTACTCTGTGATGCAGGTCGAGAGCGAGTTTCCTCTCGTAAATCAAAGACTCAAAAAAAAGTAAATGCGAACAACATCGTTCCTTTCGCTCGTAAAGCAGTAGCCGTAGCCTAAAAACTCTCGTCTAATGTGAGCGTCTATAGTTTGACTCCGTTAAGGACTATAGACCAACCCCCAACGGATGCTCTAGCAAATGTTCTCTGGGTGGCTTGCTAGTTAAGACTTAACCAGTGCATCCCACCGTCCGGGATAAGGGACGGTTCCCGCCTTGAGGATTAGATAGGATAAACCTGTGAATGAACGGGGAGTCAATACCCAATTTGGACACGGGTTCAATTCCCGTAAGCTCCATAAATCTAAAAATCCATCTAGCATTTTGCTAGATGGATTTTTTGTTTAGTAAGACACATCGATTAAACTAAGTAAAGTTGAGGTAAAAAGGAGAAAAAATGACACCTGTAAAACCTACTATTTTAGTTACAGGAGGAGCAGGATATATTGGCTCCCATGCAGTGCTTGCTTTAATGAATGCAGGTTATGAAGTAATTATTCTCGATAACTTGGTTTACGGACATCGAGACTTAGTAGAGAATGTCCTCAAAGCAGAGCTAATTGTTGGTGATATTAGCGATCGCTCTTTGCTTGATAAACTATTTGCCAGTCGTAATATTGCCGCAGTCATGCACTTTTCCGCCTACGCTTATGTAGGAGAATCTGTCACCGATCCGGCTAAATACTATCGTAATAATGTAATTGGAACGATAACTTTGTTAGAAGCAATGATTGCTGCTTCAATTAAACAGTTTGTGTTTTCTTCTACTTGCGCTACTTACGGTGTACCTCATACCGTCCCAATAACCGAAGATCACTCCCAAAATCCGATTAATCCCTACGGCGCTACTAAATTGATGGTGGAGCGAATTTTGCAAGATTTTGATGTAGCTTACGGTTTAAAATCTGTTTGTTTTCGCTACTTCAATGCCGCCGGAGCCGATCCTAACGGCTTGCTAGGAGAAGATCACAACCCCGAAACTCATCTGCTACCTTTAGTGTTGATGGCAGCGCTAGGTAAACGCGATTCGGTGTCGATTTTCGGCACTGATTATCCTACCTCCGATGGAACCTGCATCCGCGATTATATTCACGTCACAGATTTAGCCGATGCTCATATCTTGGGCTTAGAATACTTATTAAATGGGGGAAATTCTGCCGTATTTAATTTAGGGAACGGTCAAGGATTTTCTGTCAAAGAAGCAATTGATACAGCAAGAGCCGTCACAGGACGAGAGATAAAAGTAGTGATGAGCGATCGCCGTCCGGGAGATCCGCCTGTTCTTGTTGGTAGCAGTGATAAAGCTAGAAATATTTTAGGCTGGGAACCTAAATACCCAGCCTTAAAAGAAATATTGACTCACGCTTGGAATTGGCATCAACGAAGGCATATTTAGTAAATTTTGAAGTGGGAGGATATTATCAAATCTTCCTGCTTTTTCAGTTAAAGCTTGGTACGGAAAATGAAGGGCAAGAAGTTTATTAAACTACTCTACCTTCATCTTACAGCCAGAAAATATTAGTTATTAAAACGCGCCTACTCTGGCAACTAAAACATAAATTGTCTTCAAAATCACGAATATATCGTACAAAGGATGCCACTGAGTTTGATAGCGCAAATCTAGGTTGACAATTTCTTCAAAATCTTTAATGCTAGAACGCCCGTTCACTTGCCACTCTCCCGTTAAACCTGGTTTAACATTTAAGCGCTGCCAATGACGATCGTTATAAAGGGCTACCTCATCACCAGTAGGCGGGCGGGTTCCCACTAAACTCATTTCACCAACCAAGACATTCAAAAATTGAGGAAGTTCATCTAAGCTTGTACTGCGGAGGATACGACCTACTCTAGTGACTCGCGGATCTTGCTTATTTTTAAATATTTGACCCGATGCTTCATTTTGTACTTGGTCTTTTAGTGCATCAGCATTTGCGACCATAGACCGGAACTTGCGAATCTTGAAGGTACGTCCTTGAAGCCCGTAGCGCTCTTGGCTATACATTACTGACCCTGGGCTATCTAGTTTGATAGCGATCGCCACTGGTACGTATACTATCGCTAAGATTAATATTCCAACCAAACTGCCAACAATATCTAAACAGCGTTTGAATACTGATGTTGCTGAACGGTGTGGAGGAGAACTTTGCTGTTCCGCCGATTTAGATGATGTCGCATTGAATGCGGTGGGGAACGGTGCTTGATACATTGTCATAACTGACCTGCAATAAAGGAACCGTAGAATTACGTAAGGTTACTATGAATATAAACTCTCAACTGAAAATACGGATAGGCTTTTAACCTAGCCTTGCAGAATCTTCATTAAGATTACTGGGATTTTCGGTTTTTGTAAAGTTCATGTAAAGATATTCAGCAGAAATAATACTTAGGTAGCATAGGTTACTAACATTCTTAATTGAATGAAACTAAGTAATATTTGTAGCTTGTCTAATGACGGTAATTTCGCGCTAGTCCTGAGCAGTCAATTGTAGGAAGTTTTGCCTTGTAATCCGTAGCTTTTACGTACGAACGGGATTAGATTATCACTTTGCTCACTTATCTTTTTAGCGTAAGTAAGACTAATTTGCAAGAGCGATTGAAAAATACCTCGGTAGCTAGATGCGATCTCTCCGCATTTTCGGTTTTCTTGCGGTCAAAAAATGTCATCCTATTGTAATATAAACGCGGTCAAATTCTATCAACAAAATTCTGCTATTCCTTCCAATGTACCCATTCCAGCAATTACTTCTCCAATTTCATAGGCGGCAATTTCTTGAGAATTAAACCACGAAATTGTTTGTGTTGCTTGGGTTGGCGGTACTAATAAAACAAACCCAATTCCCATATTAAAGGTATCAAACATTACTAAGTTGCTAACATTACCAACTTCAGCCAACCATTTAAAAATTGGTGGAATTGTCCAACTATGACAATCTACTCGTACAGATTGATTTTCTCCTAAACAACGAGGTAAATTTTCTGGCAATCCTCCACCCGTAATGTGAGCCATGCCGTGAATTTCTAGCCCTTTAGCTAAAGCAGCAAGCACGGGTTTAACATATATGCGTGTTGGAGTGAGAAGTATCTCTCCTAAACTGCGCGTATCTTGCTCGCTGACGTGACTTGTCCAGTCATATTTGCTCTCATCAACAATTTTGCGTACTAAGCTAAAACCATTACTATGTATGCCGTCACTAGCTAGAGCGATCGCTTTGTCACCTATTTTGACTTGGGATCTATCTAACATCCGGCTTTTTTCTACGATGCCTACACAAAAGCCAGCCAAATCGTACTCTCCCGATTGATAAAAACCAGGCATTTCGGCTGTCTCGCCTCCTAGCAATGCACACCCAGCTATTTTGCATCCCGCGCCGATCCCGGTAACTACTGCTGCTAGTTGTTCGCTTTGTAACTTACCTGTCGCTAAATAGTCCAAGAAAAATAAAGGCTCTGCTCCTGCCGTTAATACGTCATTTACACACATTGCTACTAAGTCTATGCCTACGGTGTGATGACAATTAAGAACTTGAGCTAATTTTAATTTCGTGCCTACTCCATCGGTTCCAGAAACCAAAACTGGCTCTTTAAAGCCTCCAGGTAGCTCAAAGCAACCGCTAAACCCCCCCAATCCTCCGATTACTTCTGGTCTATAAGTGCTACGAACTAAATTGCGGATTTTCTCTACAAACGCTCTCCCAGCTTCAACATCTACCCCTGCCTCTCGATAATCCATAAACTCAAAATTGCCTTAATTGCGATCGCCGATTCACGATGTATTTTACAAATCTATCAGCTATTAACTTTGCTATTACCCTAATCTATCCATTCCACAGCAGATAATA
Organism: Chroococcus sp. CMT-3BRIN-NPC107; assembly: GCA_019359635.1. Classification (GTDB taxonomy): domain Bacteria; phylum Cyanobacteriota; class Cyanobacteriia; order Cyanobacteriales; family Chroococcidiopsidaceae; genus Aliterella. Next base: position 50,866 of record JAHHGY010000017.1, on the reverse strand, counting down.
GCAAGCCTAGCAAGTTCCCTAAGTTTTGTAAATTTTTGTAAAGATATTTTAATTTAAGTAGTAAGGATAGAAGCCCGGAAACCATTGCTTAGCCTGCCTTTAATCTATCGTCCTCTGTCAAAAGAGTAGATTAATTTTAGGCTTTTTGCGTTGAATCACTGATCCCCAACGCAAAACCTTCGTGCTAGTCTGTTGCAGTTGTTAATCAAAAAATAAAGACATAACGAGTCCGAGTTTGGGGAGATAAATGGTTGCTCAAAGGCAATAGCTCCAATACTGACTTAACTGCAAACTGTCAACACAACGGATACATGAATAAACAAATTTTGTGGACTACTGTCACCCTGCTGACAACTACTTTAGCAATACCGATGGCAAGCCTTGCCCAAAAGACGAAGGTGGTTGAATCAAGAGACAGTCAAATAACATCGACTTCTAACACCAGTGCAACAGGCTCTTTGCCAGTAGTTAAAGTTGGTGAGTATCAGTCCCCAGTAAACAATCGAGCAGATGGTAAGGCAATTGCCAGAATTCAACCCCATAAACAAGTGGGGACAAACAATCAAGCAGCGACAATATACATTCAAAACCTGCCCGTTTTAACCTTCTTGAGTGCCGATGCTCAAGTTGGTAGCACAACAAAATCTATCGGTCAAACTAAAGTTGCAACTACAGAAACGGCTAAAGTTTTAAGCAAAGAAATTACCCCAGCAAACAGCAATAATCCAGTGTGGCGTGCTACACCAGTTGCAGCCAAGTTAAATCAAATAAACTTAGCAAGCTTAGATGCTGAGGAAATTACTGTAAGTTGGAAAAGTAGCGATCGCTACGCCATCAAAATTAACAGTGAAGAATTGGTAGAGATTGATACCAAAACGCTACTACCAGACACAACTAACGATCTAGCACTAGATGCTTTGCAAGTAACTAATCGCTTGCGCCGACTTTTGGTTAATGGCTCTCCCTTAACAGCCATCGCCGGATTACCGCAGCCAAAACCTCAAATCATTAAACAAGCCAAGCAAATTGTTGCTCAAGCCGTTAAAGTAGGTTCTCGTGGCATGGCCTCTTGGTATGGACCTGGGTTTAACGGTCGTCGCAGTGCTAACGGCGAACGATACAATCAAAATGGTTTGACTGCCGCCCATCGCAGCTTACCTTTTGGTACGAGAGTACGAGTAACTAACGTCCGCAATGGTCGCTCTGTAATCGTGAGAATTACCGATCGCGGACCTCATGTCCGAGGACGGATTATTGACCTTTCTGCGGCAGCCGCTCGGATAGTAGGAGTTATGCAAAGCGGTGTAGCGCCAGTAAATATTGAGGTACTAGGTAGATAAGCCAAGGGTGGGATGAATAATAGTTAAATATTTAGTGATGGTAGGTTTTAGTTTACGATCGCCCCTAGCGACTAAAACCTAAAATTATGAATTTACCTAATTGGATTACACTATCTCGGCTGATTGCTTTGCCAATTTTACTTTACTGCTTGGCAGTGCCGACGGTGGAGACTCGCATCTTTAGTACGATGGTTTTTTTAGTAGCGGCAGCTACAGATTGGCTGGATGGTTACTTAGCGCGCAAACTTAACCAAGTCACTGAATTAGGTAAATTTCTCGATCCGTTAGTAGATAAACTGCTGGTACTTAGTCCATTACTCGCCTTAATTCAACTAGGGCAAGTTCCAGCATGGGGAGTATTTTTAATATTGGTGCGAGAATTAAGTATTGCTGGATGGCGCGTTACTCCAGGCTTAACTGGAGCAACTGCCGTTGTGGGAGCAAATGCTTGGGGTAAGCTTAAAACTATTAGTCAAATAGCAGCGATCGCTCTATTGATTGCACCACTACCAGAAAACTGGGCAATTGTTGCCCAAGTAACGTTTTGGTTTTCTGTCGCTATGACTTTGATTTCTGGGGTAATTTATGTGTTGCCGCCTACCACCAAACAAAAAGAGGCTGGAAACGGAAGGGTTTTTTAGGGCGCAAGTACACCCTCATCAGCATTAATCCAAAATTTGTTCGTCTACAGAAAAATCTACCTCCAATTTATCTTTACCTGTGGCTAGATAATCATTGTGAAAAGAATCTTTTAATCCAGAAACTAGATCGTAGTTAGGTTGCCAGTCTAAATCGCCCATAGCTTTGCCAATCGCCGCGAAAAAATGCTGAGTACGGAAAGGAAAAGCCTTGCGCTTACCAAAATCAAAGCTTTTTGGATCGTAGTGTACAAATTGGATGTTTTCTGGAGATTTGCCCATAGCTACAGCACAAGCACGAGCTAAATTGTCGAAAGTGACGTAGCGATCGCCCGATACATTATAAATTTGCCCAATTGCCCGCTCGCAGCCTAATACTTGGGTCATTGCCGTAGCTAAATCTTCTACATGACCTAATTGAGTGATATGCAAGCCATTTCCAGGAATGGGGAGGGGGCGATCGCGCGCTAGGCGGTCAAAAAACCAACTTTCTAGCTGATTGTAGTTTTGCGGCCCGTAGATATAAGTAGGACGAATCGAAGTAAAGGGAATGCCAAGCTTACTTAAATAAGCCTCGGTTTCATGTTTACCTTTATGGCGACTTTTAGGATCTACTGCATCCCCCTCAACATGAGGCAATTCCATTGCTGGTAAATAAACCCCAGCCGAACTCATATAGATAAAATGCCGCACTTTGCCGACAAATAGTTCCGCTAGAGGTTGAGTGTCAGATAGTTCTCTACCGTTATTGTCAAAAATAGCATCAAAGTGCTGCGAAGATAGCTTTTGAGTCATGTCGTCAGCTATAGTGCGATCGCCAATAATTTGGTTCACACCTGCAACCGGAGCGGGATGGTTGCCACGATTAAATAGGACGACTTCATGCCCACTAGCTACCAATAGCTTTGTTAAGTACACGCCAATAAACCGAGTACCACCGATAATTAAAATTCTCATAGCCAAATTGAAATTCTAAATGCCTCATCGAGGTTATCAGTAATCGCGTGACTTCATCAGTAAAACTAATCAAACTTCAATTTTAATATCCTGTGAAATATGCCCTTGTCCATGAATGGTTAACGCCTAAAGCTATCGGTGGCTCCGAACTTGTGGTTCAAGCTATTCTCCATAGCCTAGATGCGGATTTGTACGCCTTAATTGATTTTGAATCTACTAATCCCCAAAGTTATTTGTTTGGGCGTGCTATTGGTACGACTTTTCTCCAACATTTTCCTGGTAGTCAAAACGGAGTGCAAAAATACTTACCATTGTTGCCCTTTGCCATCGAGCAGTTAGATTTACGCAGTTATGATATTGTTCTTTCCTCCGCCCATACTGTTGCTAAAGGAGTGCTAACTAGCCCCAACCAAATGCACGTTTGCTACTGTCATACTCCTATGCGTTTTGCTTGGGAATTGACCTTTGATTACCTCCGTAGCAGCCAAATGGGTAAAGGGTTAGTGGGAATTTTTACTAGATATCTGCTGCATCAATTGCGCCAGTGGGATGTAATTGCAGCTAACCGGGTAGACTACTTTATTGCTAATTCTCACCACACTGCGCGGCGGATTTGGCGCTGCTACCGCCGCCAAGCCACCGTAATTTACCCTCCAGTAAATATTGAGCGTTTTCCTTTTTTGAGCGCCAAACAAGATTTTTACGTTACAGTTTCTCGGTTAGTAAGTTATAAACAGGTGTCTTTAATCGTTGAAGCTTTCAATCAGTTACAACGCCCCTTAATTGTGATCGGCAAAGGTCCAGAACTAGAAGCACTACGCAAATTGGCACAGCCCAACATCCAGATACTAGGAGCGCAATCTAACCAAGTAGTAGAAAAATATCTCTCCGAAGCCAAAGCATTTATTTATGCAGCTTATGAAGACTTTGGCATTGCCGTAGTTGAGGCGCAAGCTTGCGGTACTCCAGTAATTGCTTATGGCGCTGGAGGGGCGCTAGAAACCGTTATAGATATCTACCAACAGCCCAAAAAGGCTACGGGTTTATTTTTTGAGACGCAAACGGTGACGGCGCTAGTAGAAGCTGTAGAAAAGTTTGAGGAGTGTGCCAAAAATTTTCATCCTGAAACAATTTACGCCCATGCTAGTCAGTTTGCGCCTACAATCTTTCAAAAGCGTTATTTAGATTTTGTCGAAAATTCCTGGGAGCAATTTCGCGTTGGAGGCGATCGCCATTGATTCGAGATATTTTGTCTAAAATAAAAATTAAAATCATGCCGTCATAACAATTGTTTGTCATTAAGGAGAAATACAGAGCCAATTTTCTTGAGCCTTCGTGCTTTTTAAAAGTGGGGTGTAAAAAAATATTCTCTAAGTTAGCGAGGATGATTTAAACCAAATTCGCTTTATTTAGGGTCATCTAGCTTTAAGATCGGGACTATGTGTGGTGTGGATTGTGTTAAGGAGTATGATGACTGCCCATTCACTCCTCTTTGGCAAGCGATTAAGGGCGTTCGTGACAGGCGATCGTAATTGGGTTCAACGTCGTCGTGGTAGCAAGTGGAACTTAAAAGCGACTTCTATGGTTCGCATTGCTCCTAGCAGAGTAGAATCAAAGACTGAATCACTGCCTTCAGGACGAAGATTACTCAAAAATCTTTACCCTTGGTTGCGCTTAAACAAAGAGTTTACCAAGCGATTATTCGATATTGTATTTTCGCTATTTGTGTTGATTGTATTTTCTCCACTGTACTTATTGCTAATTTCGTTAATTGCCATAACTTCAAAAGGCCCAGTGTTTTATCTGCAAAAAAGAGTAGGTAAAAATTATCAAGTTTTTACTTGCATAAAGTTTCGCACTATGATCGATAATGCGGATGAAGTATTAGTAAATTTGATGGATTCTCCGGTATTGCGTCAAGAATTTGAAAATAACTTTAAGTTAAAACAAGACCCACGCATTACTAAAATTGGTAAATTCTTACGATGGACTAGCCTGGATGAGTTTCCGCAATTTTGGAACGTTTTACTAGGAGATATGAGTGTAGTCGGTCCGCGCCCCTTGGTAGTAGAAGAATTACCTAAGTATGGTTGCTATATCGACCAAGTTTTAACTATTAAGCCTGGTATTACTGGATTGTGGCAAGTATCGGGACGTAACGATATTCCTTATAGTCGCCGCATCCAAATTGACCTTTACTATGCCAAAAATCATAGTTTTTGGTTGGATGTATGGATAATTATCAAAACCATTGGAGTTGTAATTATCCCCAAAAATAATGGCGCTTACTAAAGCAATATTATTGCTGAGGTTCGAGATTTTGAGTAACTCGAACCTTAATTAGTTGTGGTAAAACCTTGAACAAATAGAAGAAAATTTTATTAGAAGCAAATATACAAAAGTTAAGCTTTTTAAGATGTAGCTAGAAAATAATTTGTAAGAACCTCTAACCCTAATGTCAAGCTAATAAGCTAAACGCTGATTGAATTGTTTAAGCAGCTAGTTCAACCTATTTAATCCTAATCGTTGGAAAAATCTCGCGCATCTGGTAACTTGTATCAGATAAGTATTTACTTATAACTACCTAAAAGGAACAACTAGCATGAGTGAAGGCAAGCGAGCGCTAATTACAGGAATTACTGGGCAAGATGGTTCTTACCTAGGGGAATTTTTATTGGAAAAAGGTTACGAAGTACACGGAATTATTCGCCGCACTTCAACATTTAATACTGATCGCATCGATCATATGTACGAAGATCCGCACATAGAAGGGGCGCGGTTATTTTTACACTACGGCGATTTAACTGACGGCACAACCTTAAGAAGAATTTTAGAAGATGTTAAACCCACAGAAATTTATAATTTAGGCGCTCAGTCTCACGTCCGAGTTAGCTTCGATTCGCCAGAATATACTGTAGATGCCGTCGGTATGGGAACGCTGCGATTATTAGAAGCTATCAGAGATTATCAACAGCGCACGGGAATCGAAGTTCGGTTTTATCAAGCAGGTTCTTCAGAAATGTACGGTTTAGTTCAAGAAGTACCGCAAAAAGAGACAACCCCCTTTTATCCGCGCAGTCCTTACGCTTGTGCGAAAGTTTACGCCCACTGGCAAACGATCAATTACCGCGAATCTTACAATTTATTTGCTTGTAATGGCATCTTATTTAATCACGAATCTCCCCGCCGGGGCGAAACTTTTGTCACGCGCAAAATTACTAGAGCGATCGCCCGCATTGTCACCGGAAAACAGAAAAAAACTTATCTAGGCAACCTCGATGCTAAACGCGATTGGGGTTATGCCAAAGATTACGTTCAAGCTATGTGGTTGATGTTGCAGCAAGAAAAGCCCGATGACTACGTGATTGCTACCGGGGAAACTCATAGCGTCCATGAATTTCTCGACTTAGCTTTTAGCTGTGTCAATCTTGACTGGCACAATTATGTAGAATTTGACGAGCGCTATTTGCGTCCGGCGGAAGTAGAATTATTAATTGGCGATCCAAGTAAGGCGAAACAAGTCTTAGGTTGGGAACCTACAGTTACTTTTGAGCAATTAGTAGCAATTATGGTGGAAGCAGATTTACAAGCTTTGGGTCATGTAGGCATTAACGGTAATGGTAGTGCAGCCCTTAAAGATTTAGCAACAATTCGGCAACAAATCGGCAACCAATTTTAATTTATATAGAACTATAAAACTATGACCGTTTTAGATTTAAAAGACAAACGGATTCTTGTTACAGGCGGGGCGGGATTTTTAGGTCGCCAAGTCATAGCTCAACTAGTCGCTGCTGGAGCAGACAAAAATAAAATTACCGTAGCTAGATCCTGCGATCGCGACTTGCGAGTTTTGGAAAATTGTCAGCGTGTTGTCGAGCATCAAGATATCATAATTCACCTTGCGGCTCACGTAGGCGGCATTGGTTTAAATCAAGTCAAGCCTGGAGAATTATTTTATGACAACCTAATTATGGGCGCACAACTAATTCATTGTGCCTACCAAAGGGGAATTGAAAAGTTTGTTTGTGTCGGCACAATCTGCGCTTATCCAAAATTTACTCCCGTACCTTTTAAAGAAGATGACCTCTGGAATGGCTACCCCGAAGAAACTAATGCTCCTTATGGCGTGGCTAAAAAAGCTTTATTAGTCCAACTCCAAGCCTATCGGCAGCAGTACGATTTTAATGGCATCTATTTACTACCTGTAAACTTGTACGGGCCAGAAGATAATTTTAATCCCGATAGTTCTCACGTAATCCCAGCTTTAATTCGTAAAGTCCACGAAGCGCAGCAACGGGGAGATAAGCAACTTCCTGTCTGGGGGGATGGCAGTCCTACGCGTGAATTTCTCTACTCGGAAGATGCGGCCAGAGGAATTGTGATGGCGACAGTGGCTTACAACGAAGCTGAACCTGTTAATTTAGGGACAGGTTATGAAATTTCTATTCGCGACTTAATTAGCTTAATTTGCGAATTAATGGAGTTTGAGGGCGAAATTGTTTATCAAACAGATAAACCTAACGGTCAACCGCGCCGTTGTTTGGATACCCAAAGAGCGAAGCAAGCTTTTGATTTTACGGCTCAAATAGATTTTAAACAAGGGCTAAGTAATACGATCGCGTGGTATCGCCAACACTCTACTTAAAAATTATTGTAGAGATGCGTTCGTAAGCTCATCTCTACAACAAAATAAAGGCAGTTTTATTATTATTAATAATCTTCCATCAAGTAAAAATCAATTAAGACGATTACTTGTACAGCAACGCCAACAAATTACTTTAGAGCAATGGCAAGAAAAAAGTAACAGCCTTTGCAATTTATTACGTACGTGCGACCTTTTTTTGGCGGCTAAAACTATAGCTGCTTATTTTAGTTTTCGCTTTGAGCCAGACTTAAAATCTTTATTTACTACTGAGCGCAACTGGGGCTTTTCTCGCTGCGTAAGTACGTCGTTAGTTTGGCATAGCTGGACATTAAACGAACCTTTACAAACTAATACTTATGGCATTCTAGAACCCCTACCTACGGCTAAACTATTACAACCGGAAGATATTGATTTAATCATTGTTCCGGCTGTAGCTTGCGACGCGCTGGGCTATCGGTTGGGCTACGGGGGCGGCTATTACGATCGCCTGCTTAGTTCTCCTCAATGGGCAGCTAAACCCACTATAGGAGTTATATTTGATTTTGCTTTTTTACCCCAACTACCGATTAATTCTTGGGATTGCAAGTTGCACAGTATTTGTACAGAAAAAAAACTAATAATGCTTAACTAATTTAATCTAAGCCGCGCAAAGGACAATTGTCCTTTGCGCTCCAACTACCTACCTAAGCCAAGCATTTAGTCAGACAAATACAATCTCATAATATGACATTTAACATGAATAAGTCAAGGGGTTTTTCAAAACAAATTAATATTTTAAGAGGGATAACTAAGAGATAAGAAATGAACTTGCAGCTAGTGATAAAAATAAAATTAATTAAATAAATAGGGAAAGAAATGACAATCAAAAAGGCAGATCGACGAGGGTGGGGGAACGCAGTTAGGTATGGTGTATTAGGATTTATTGCTCTATTAATGTTATTACCATTGCTGTGGCTAGTGAGTACATCATTAAAAGCGCCTACAGAAGATATATTTCAATTTCCGCCGCAGTTATTGCCAAAAGAGCCAACATGGAATAATTACGTCAGAGTGTGGCAAACAAATCCTTTTGGAACGTACTTATTTAACAGTAGTGCGATCGCGCTATTGAGCGTAGGATTAAATTTAGGATTTTGCGCTTTAGCCGCTTACCCCTTAGCAAGGCTAAATTTTCAGGGAAAAGAAGTGATTTTTAGCTTGATTGTTTCCACAATTATGATTCCCTTTCAAATTGTGATGATTCCTTTGTATATTTTGACCGTCCAGCTAGGAATTAGAAATACTTATATAGGAATTATTTTCCCAGCGATCGCCTCAGCTTTTGGGATATTTTTACTGCGTCAAGCCTTTGCTGCCGTACCCAAAGAAATGGAAGAAGCCGCCAGAATGGATGGCTGTACTGAATTAGGCTTGTGGTGGCATATTATGCTGCCTTCTATTCGCCCGGCTTTAATGACACTAGCAATTTTTGTATTTATTGGGTCTTGGAGCGATTTTTTGTGGCCGCTAATAGTTTTAGACCGCCCCCAGTTGTACACCTTGCCTTTGGGAGTGGCAAATCTAGCCGGGACATTTTCTTTAGATTGGCGATTAATTGCCGCCGGGTCGGTAATTTCTATTGCTCCAGTGTTGGGACTATTTTTACTTTTGCAGCGTTATATTGTGCCAACAGAAGCTGGAAGCGGGGTAAAAGGGTAATTAATTGGCGGTGTTTAGGCTGTAAATACTCAATTAATTACAGGATTATTCTTAAATATTAGTTTTTCTGGTGCAAAGTGTAACGGAATGCAAAGTATAATTAAACCCAGAAACATTAATAATCCTCACAAGTAAAAAAATATATATGCGAGTAGCGATCGCCGGGGCAGGTCTAGCAGGACTGTCTTGTGCTAAATATCTTACAGATGCGGGTCACACGCCGATAGTCTTAGAAAGCCGGGACGTATTGGGGGGTAAAGTGGCAGCATGGAAAGATGCAGACGGCGACTGGTACGAAACCGGGCTGCATATTTTCTTTGGGGCTTACCCAAATATGTTGCAATTGTTTAAAGAATTAGATATTGAAGATCGCTTGCAGTGGAAAGAACACTCAATGATTTTCAATCAGCCAGACGCGCCAGGAACTTACAGCCGCTTTGACTTTCCCGACTTACCCGCGCCAATTAATGGCATAGCGGCAATTTTAGGCAACAACGATATGCTGACGTGGAACGAAAAAATCCGCTTTGGCATTGGGCTAATTCCAGCGATGATTCAAGGGCAGAAGTATGTAGAAGCAATGGATAAGTATTCTTGGACGGAGTGGCTAAAAAAACACAATATTCCCGAAAGAGTCAATAAAGAAGTATTCATTGCTATGAGCAAATCGTTGAATTTCATCGGACCGGATGAAATTTCCGCAACAATCTTGTTAACTGCTTTAAATCGCTTCCTCCAAGAAAAAAATGGCTCAAAAATGGCATTTTTAGACGGTTCCCCCACCGAAAGATTATGTCAGCCATTGGTAGACCACATTACAAAGGGCGGCGGCGAAGTGCGATTAAACGCACCGCTTAAAGAAATTATGCTCAACCCCGACGGTTCAGTTAAAGGGTTTTTGCTTAGAGGCATAAAGGGAGCGTCTTCAGAAGTCGTGACGGCGGACTTATACGTTTCGGCAATACCTGTAGATCCTTTGAAACTACTACTTCCAGAGCCTTGGCGGGAAATAGAGTATTTTCAGAAATTAGATGGATTGGAAGGCGTACCTGTAATAAACGTCCATATGTGGTTCGATCGCAAGCTCACGGATATCGATCACTTATTGTTTTCGCGATCGCCTTTACTAAACGTTTACGCTGATATGAGCAATACTTGCCGCGAGTATGCTAACCCCAATAGATCGATGTTGGAATTAGTTTTAGCACCAGCAAAAGAGTGGATTAGCAAGTCTGACGAAGAAATTATTGCCGCGACGACAAGCGAACTTGCTAAGTTATTTCCCGATCATTTTAGCGGCGAAACCCAAGCCAAACTGCTGAAATATCACGTAGTCAAAACCCCACGCTCAGTTTATAAAGCCACTCCTGGTCGTCAAGAGTACCGCCCTTCTCAAACAAGCCCGATTAAAAATTTCTTTTTAACTGGGGATTACACCATGCAACGCTACCTAGCAAGTATGGAAGGAGCCGTATTTTCTGGTAAGCTAACAGCGCAGGCGATCGCATCTGCTATCGAAACAACTTTGTCCGAACCCTTACAAACGCAACTCCAGACTGCAACGAATGCTGCAACTGCCTGAATCCCCGTGCATGAGAAAATTAGTCTCTGTAGAGGATGCCTACGAACTTTGCCGCCAAATTACGGCAAAGTATTCCAAAACTTTTTACCTCGGTACGCTGCTCATGAACGAGCAGAAGCGCCGAGCTATTTGGGCAATATATGTCTGGTGCCGCCGGACAGATGAGTTAGTCGATGGCCCGGCGGCAGAACTTACTACCCCCGAAACTCTAGAGCTATGGGAAAAACAGTTAGAATCGCTGTTTGCCCTCCAGCCGATTGAAGACCCGGACGTGGCGCTAGTCGATACGATTCAACGCTTTGGGCTAGATATTCAACCGTTTCGAGATATGATTGCCGGACAGCAAATGGATCTATATCGCAATCGTTACGAAACCTTTGAAGAATTAAACTTATACTGCTACCGAGTTGCGGGGACGGTGGGTTTGATGTCTACAACGGTTATGGGAGTCGATAGTCGCCCTAATACTGCTTCTTGGAGCCAGCAATCGGTCCACGATCCAACTTCCGAAGCGGTTACTTTAGGAATCGCAAATCAACTGACAAATATTCTCCGCGATGTTGGCGAAGACGCTAGACGGGGAAGAATTTATTTACCTTTGGCAGAATTAGCTAACTTTGACTATACAGAGCAAGATTTATTTAAAGGTGTAATTGACGAGCGGTGGCGAGAATTGATGCGCTTCCAAATTCGCCGCACTCAAGAATTTTACTGCCAAGCCGAAAAGGGAATTGGCTACCTAGCACCCGATGCACGCTGGCCTGTACTAGCATCATTGATGCTCTACAGTCAAATTTTGCTAGAAATTGAACGCAACGATTACGATGTATTTAAAAAGCGAGCATACGTGTCGGGATTCAAAAAAATACGCTACTTACCTATTGCTTGGTTGCGAAGTCAAGTAATTTAAGGGCAGGTAGCCATTAAGGGGTAAAGTTACTTTTATAGATAGGCTTGCATATTGTTCTCAAGTCTGCTAAATTGATTATTGCCTAATCAGTGGAGAGGTGGCTGAGTGGTCGAAAGCGACAGATTGCTAATCTGTTGTACGGCAGGTAACTCCGTACCGAGGGTTCGAATCCCTCCTTCTCCGTTTTACTAACAGTTTTGGCTGCTTTGTTCTAAAATCAAGTTCATTTACAAATTGTGTAATGAATCTGATTAATAGCAACAGGGGAGTTGAAGATTTCTATGCTTAATAAGTTTGCGATCGCATTAGCCGCAATAAGTGGGCTAATAGTAGCAGGTTGTCAATCAACTACACCTAATGGCGAAGCTAATACTAGCTCTACTCCGGCAGCTAGTAATGAGGGACTAAAAATTGGTACTTTATTGCCGCTCACAGGGGATTTAGCAACTATTGGGCAGCAGATGGCGGCGGCAGTTCCCTTACTGGTAGAACAAGTTAACGCTTGTGGGGGTGTAAACGAACAAAACGTTACCTTAATTTCCCAAGACGATCAAACTGACCCCGTAGCAGGTACTACGGCCATGACTAAGCTTGCAGAAGTAGATCGAGTGGCGGGGATAGTGGGATCTTACGCTAGTAGCGTTTCTGGGGCAGCAATTGGGGTAGCAGCACGCAATCAAGTTGTCATGGTTTCCCCTGGTAGCACTAGCCCCGTATTCACCGAGCGCGCCAAAAAAGGCGAATTCAAAGGATTTTGGGCGCGGACTGCACCCCCAGACACTTACCAAGCTTTAGCTTTAGCACAACTAGCCAATGAAAAAGGCTTTAAACGGGTTTCGACAGTAGTTATCAACAATGACTATGGGGTTGGCTTTGAAAGAGCTTTTGTCAGCGCCTTTAAAAAGTTGGGCGGAACGATAGTAAATGAAGCTAATCCCACTCGCTACGATCCCAAAGCTACTACTTTTGATACTGAGTCGGCGGCAGCCTTTGCCAATAAACCCGATGCTGTAGTTGCCGTACTTTACGAAGAAACTGGAAGCTTATTACTTAAATCGGCTTATCAACAAGGAGTAAGCCAAGGAGTACAAATTATGCTTACGGATGGCGTAAAATCTGTAGGCTTTCCGGCAAAAGTTGGTAAATCTAGCGATGGTAAATTTATTGTGAGCGGCGCACTAGGAACTGTACCTGGTGCTGATGGCAAAGCTTTACAAGCCCTAACCACACTCTGGCAAACAAAAAAAAATCAACCGCCAGGAGAATACGTACCCCATACTTGGGATGCGGCGGCGCTATTAACTCTAGCGGCTCAAGCTGCTAAAGCCAATACAGGGGTTGGTGTTCAAAGTAAACTTCGAGAAGTTGCTAATGCTCCAGGGACAGAGGTATCGGATGTTTGCGAAGGATTAAAGCTATTAAAATCTGGTCAAGACATTAATTACCAAGGAGCTAGTGGCAATGTAGATATTGATGAAAACGGTGATGTGTTGGGAGTTTACGATGTTTGGACGGTAACTAACGATGGCAAGCTTTCAGTTACAAGTCAAGTTAGCCCGTAGTAATTAGAATAATTATTTCTTTAGCCTGCCTGGGGTTTGAATCCCAGGCTAAAAGCTAAAATCATCCGACAATGAGTAATATTTTTTTAGAGTCCCAAGCCGCTAAAGTTATAACCAACTCCCACCGATAGTCCGATATCGGTTTCGTCAGCAATCCCAACGTTAAGTCCAGCATTAGCCGTAAACTGACGATTTAAGGGAATATCTATGCCGCCGGTCAATAATAAACCTACACCCCCATCATCGTCATTGTCATCACTCCCCGTCGAGATAATTACACCAGCACCAACGTAGGGAGCTATGGGTAAAACTTCCTCTAAAGCTTCTGCTTCGCGGATAGAAAACTCGTAAGTCAAGGGTATGAGAAATGTAGCATCGTTACCCAAAACTACCCCAGGACGAAAAGCTAAAGAGCGGGTTAACCCTATTTTGCTAATAATTGCAAAATTTCCATCTCCTAGGGCGGTATCACCGCTCAAACCAATATTTCCGGCTATTCCCACATAACTAGAGCCACCGCGAGTACTTGTACCAGGATCGAGTGGCACTTGGGCTATTTCTGGCGAACCGGTTTGAATAGAGGATGGGCTGACGGTGGAAGATGAGGAGATGTTTAAACCCGTAGCATTGGTAGCAGCAAACGGTGTATTAGTTAGCTCCGTCGGCTGTAATTGAGTATTATCTTCTGAATCGATAGCAATAGTATTAGAGCTTGATTGAGTGCTATCTGTGGCGGCCAAATTAGCAGGTTGGAGAGAACTTGCTTCCTGTAGGGTAGCTTCTGAAAAAATCTCCGCAGAACTCGGTTGGCTACTGATAGAACGGGGTATTTCCTTTAGTAGTTGAGCGGGTGCTTCTACACCGTCATTTGGTATTTGAGACTGAACGCTAGATAAGCTCGTAATCAGCGCGAGGCTTGCAGCCAGGGGTGCTACAAGTAATAAATTTAATCTAAACTTGATTTTGGCGATCGCAATCATACTTTTTTCCTCACACACTTTTATTCAAAACCTAACATAGCCAATACTTTAGTTAATCGCTAAGAAGGCAGATATCTAGAATTGGAAGGAGGAAATAGTAGTTATTAGGGCATAAAAAACTGCTGACAAGTATATAAAGCTCAAATCAGCAAAAAATTTCTGGTTTTGCACGATTGAGCGATCGCCAAAGAAGTTTATTTGATATTTTTAATTCAAACCCACCGATTGTAGGGCCATTTGCATAAAGATCGTTTGCGAGTTAGTTTGAGGATCGGCAGCTACAGTTTCGTCCTCTGCTAAAGTATCTCCACGCTTTTTGTAGCTGCCATCAGACTGCAATTCCCAAGCTTGACAGTTATCTGCCAAAGTAATACCAAGAATTTCTTGCAATTCTTTAGCTAAATCAGGATCTTTAACAGGAGTAATAGCTTCTACTCGGCGATCTAAATTGCGCGGCATCCAGTCAGCGCTACCAATATAAATTTCTTCTTCGCCTTGATTGTGAAAGTAGTATATGCGAGAGTGTTCTAAAAAACGCCCAACAATACTAATAACGCGGATATTTTCGCTAATTTCGGGAACTTGGGGGCGCAAACAACACATCCCGCGTACGATTAAATCAATTTGTACCCCAGAACGAGAAGCTTCGTAGAGAGTAGCAATAATTTGCGGATCGACTAAAGAATTCATTTTGGCAATGATTCGCCCTGGAATGCTGCGATCTTGAGTTGGTTCCATTTCGCGGCGAATTAACGCTACTGTGCGATCGCGCATATTTACGGGCGCTACCAACAACTGTCGATAAGAGCGTTGCCTTGAGTAACCTGTCAAGTAATTAAACAAATCCGTCAAATCTGCCGCTAAGTCTTCCCGACAGCTAAATAAGCCCATATCTGTGTATAGTCTGGCGGTTTTGGGGTTGTAATTTCCCGTACCAATATGGACGTAACGCCGGATGCGATCGCCTTCTTGTCTCACTACCATCACTACTTTAGAGTGGGTTTTGAGACCCGTTAGCCCGTAAACTACATGAACCCCGACTCTTTCTAGCCGCCGCGCCCAATAAATATTATTTTCTTCATCAAAGCGAGCTTTTAATTCTACAAGTACCGCTACTTGCTTGCCGTTTTCTGCCGCCGCAATTAAAGCATTGACAATGGGTGAATCCCCCGAAGTGCGGTAAAGCGTCATTTTTATTGCCAGCACCTCTGGGTCGCGGGAAGCATCGTTAATAAAGCGCAGCACCGTAGAAGAAAAAGAATGATAAGGATGATGTACCAACAAATCTTGTTCGCGGATGGCAGCAAAAAAGTCAAAGTCTGATTCTGGAGTTGGAGAATTAAAAGAGCCTAACTTTTGCAAGCGCGGCGGAATTACCGACTTCCAAGGTCTATCTTTCAGTTCTGGCATCGGCAGCGCCAAAAACGACATCAAACTCCCTAAACCGAGCAGACCTTCGGTTTCATAAACATCGCTCTCTCTTACTTCGAGTTCTCGCATCAGCCGACGACGGACAGTTTCGGGAGTTTGAGATTGAATCTCTAAGCGGACTGTAGAACCACCTACACGGCGCTTGCGGAGTTCTTGCTCGATGGCTTCTAATAAATCCTCCGCTTCATCTTCCTCTAATTCCAACGCACTATCGCGGGTAATCCGAAACGGGTAGTATTCTTGAATATTCATCCCTGGAAACAGCGATTCTAAGTTGTGGGCGATCGCTTGTTCTAAAGGAACCCCTGCCCACTTTGCCGGAACTCCATTGGGTGTAAAACTTAGTTCTTCTGGCAATGGCAAAAATCGCGGTAATACTTTAGGTACTTTTACCCGAGCAAATAGTTCTTCATCGGTTTCTGGGTTCTTAACAACTACAGCTAGATTCAAGCTGAGATTGGAAATGTGGGGAAATGGATGTCCCGGATCTACTGCTAAGGGGGTTAAAACTGGAAATATTTGCTGCTCGAAATAGGCTTGTAAATAAGCGCGCTGTTCTTGATTGAGATCGATATAGTCAAGAATATGAATACTAGCTTGAGTTAAAAGCGGTCTAATTTCTTGTTCAAAATGTTGATGTTGTTTTGCTACTAACGGGCGCAGGCGTTGACTAACTGCTTCTAATTGTTCTTGAGCGGTTAATCCATCAGGGCTTAATTTACTTACTTTTGCTTCTACTTGCTGCTTCAATGCAGCAACGCGCACCATAAAAAACTCGTCTAAGTTCGAGCTAAAGATTGCCAAAAATTTCAATCTTTCTAATAGTGGTGAGTTTTCATTACAAGCTTCCTGCAATACCCGATAATTGAATTCCAACCAGCTTAATTCGCGGTTAAAGTAATATTGCGGATCGCTGAGGTTAATTTCCAACGGAGTTTTTTTTGCTCTGGGCATAGTTTTAGTTGCTTGTCAGGCTATAGATGTGTAAAAGATTTAACTAATTCTCTACCTTTGGCGTACCAAATTCTTCTGCTTCTATTCCTACCCACCACTCTCCCAAATTCATTAAGTCTTGGTGAATTTCTCCAAGTTTCCGAGCATAGTCATCTGCCGAAATACTATTTCTTAGTTCTTGGAGTTTTTTTAAACGTAATTGCACCAACAGCCAAGGCTTAGAAATACTGTCTGTTGCTTCTATATATTGTGCTAACTGCTTACTATCCATTAAACTCCTTTAATTAAAACTTGAAACATAACTTGGGGATGATAAAGCTCTAGCGGTGAGTTTATTAAGTGAACAACTTCTATTAATAGCGCGTTCATATTTGGGTCGGAATTTGCTAGCTTCAGCAAAGCTTGTTTTTATAAGTGGCACTTTTCGATCCTAATCAACTTACCTACAAAAAAACAGCCAAGCGATCGCGTGACTGTTTTTTTAAACTACTCAAACTCTGACTAGCGACTAGACATTGCCAGTCTATTATTGACTTCATCCCAGTTAACTACATTCCACCACTGCTTGAGATACTCCGCTCGGCGGTTTTGGTATTTGAGATAATAGGCGTGTTCCCATACGTCGTTACCCATAATTGGGAAGTGTCCGCCCGACATGGGGTTGTCTTGGTTAGGAGAACTTGTAACCTCGATTTTGCCGTCGCTGGTGCGAACTAGCCACACCCAACCGCTACCAAATTGCTTCGTTCCCGCGTCGTTAAACTTCTGCTTGAAGCTTTCAAAATCGCCAAAGTTTTCGCTAATTGCTTGAGCAATTGCTCCGGTTGGTTCTCCCCCTGCATTGGGAGCCATAATTTGCCAAAACATCGTGTGATTTACATGGCCGCCGCCATTGTTGCGGACTGCGCCTGTAATATCTTGGGGCAAATTACTTAGATCCTTAATCAATTCTTCCGGGCTTTTTGATTGCAGTTCGGGATATTTTTCTACGGCTGCATTCAAATTGTTTACATAAACCTGGTGATGCAAATCGTGATGCACCTGCATCGTCTGAGCATCGATATACGGATCTAGAGCGTCGTAATTGTAAGGTAAAGGCGAAAGTTCAAATGCCATGTTCAAAAAATCCTCAAGTAAGCTCTTGCCAAGCACAGAGCTATTTGCAAGCTTTAGCACTTATATTAGGCTGACTCTCCAATAGATTCACTAATAAACGGCTAGTGAAACAAAAGTTAATAGTTTAGTTTTCTGTCCAAAGCTTCAAATTGCTGTGTAGATAGACGTTTTGGTTAGCTTCTTGCTCCAAGTCCATTACCTAAAAAATTTAATTGCAAATGTAAGTGGGCGATCGCCTTTTACTTAAGTTTAATGTTATTAGTTTGCCAAAGTTTGCAAGCCATGATATAGAGAAATAATTTTATCTGTAACTTCAGCAATACTCAAACCATCAGTACAAAGCTCTACTGCATCGGGGGCTTTTTCAAGGGGCGCAAGTTCGCGGGTACTATCGGCGCGATCGCGTTCTTGAATAGTTTGTTCTAGCTGTTCTAAAGTACAGTCAACTTGCCCCTGCTTTTGATAATCTTGCTGACGACGACGGGCGCGTTCGCTTACTGACGCAGTTAAAAATACTTTCAATTCCGCATCGGGAAAAACATGAGTACCAATGTCTCTTCCCTCTGCTACTAAGCCCCCTTGAATTCCCCAACGTTGCTGTTGTTGTAACAATGCTTGACGTACCGCTTTTTGAGAAGCGATCGCGCTGACATTGGCTGTAACTTCTAAACTGCGGATAGCATGAGTAACTTCTTCGCCATTAATCCAAACTCGTACCGGATTATTTAACTCGGTACTGCTAGATAGTTGAATAGATGAATTACTAACTAATTGAGAAATTGCGCTATAGTCATCAACAGCGATCCCCGACTGTATAACTTGCCAAGTCAAAGCCCGATACATTGCCCCTGTATCGAGGTAAACCAAGCCCAAAGCCGCCGCTACTTGACGCGCTACGGTAGATTTTCCTGCCCCCGCCGGGCCATCAATCGCGACTATGGGCTGACGCGCTTTTAAGACTACATTATCAATTAACCGCGCGGCTCCCACACGAGCAGCGATCGCTAGCAATCCTTGCTGCTCAATCTTATCTAAAGGCATTAGTGTATCTGGGTCTACCAGTTCAATATATTCCACAGCCACAGATTCAACTGTTGCCAATTCTTTACTTACAATCTCTTTCAAAGCTTCGCTGTCTTGTTCCCCATTTTTAAAAGCAAGTTCTGCTTGCTGCAAACTGCGATACAAAACCTTAGCTTGCTCTTTCTGCTCTAAGTTTAAGTATTGATTGCGAGAACTTTTAGCAAGTCCCGATATTTCTCTCACTGTCGGACAGGTAACAATTTTTATCGGAAAACTTAAATCTTTGACTAGCCGCCGAATAATTGCCACTTGTTGAGCGTCTTTTTGCCCAAAATAAGCTCGATCGGGCTGAACGATATTAAATAACTGAGTAACAATTGTTGCTACCCCTTGAAAATGTCCGGGTCTACTTTTACTACACAAAACCGCAGTCATACTTTCTGGCGGTACAACTTGAGTACGCGACGAAAGCAAAGGTTCCCCAACGTTTAACTCCTCCACCGCAGGCACAAAAATAGCATCTACTCCTACTTGCTGACACAAAGAGCGATCGCTCTCCAAATTTCGGGGGTAGCTTTGATAATCTTCGGTTGGAGCAAATTGCAGAGGATTGACAAAAATACTGACAATTACCAAATCGTTTTCTTGTTTAGCCCGTTCGATCAAGCTTAAATGACCCAAATGCAAAGCGCCCATTGTCGGGACTAAACCAATGGAGATGGAGGTATTATCTGCCCCAGAGCGCGATCGCCCAGGGGAGTTATCTTTTTGGCATAGACTTAAGTAGCAACGCAAAGCTGCAACTGTTGTAAACAGGCGCACCTAAATTTCCTCAGATTTTTTTGCTCACCTGTTAGTTTATCGCCAATATTTGGTAAGAATGGACAATAAAAATTTTTATAACAATACAAATGCAAACAAATAGGTAAGCCGCTCTTGGTTAAAAAATGGCTTACCTATATTTAGGCAAAATTCAGTTAGCGACAACGGCAACAACTACAAAAGCCTTTTAGAGCTACTTGTAGCTATTACACAAAGTTACGACCCGTAGAACGTTTGCGACGAATGCCAATTACCGAAGGACGCGGTGCGCCCAAAGCATTACCCTTGATATTGCTTGGCCAGTTACTACCACGCGGAACAGTACGGTTTTGATTAAACAAAGTACCATCCAAATTCAACATCTCAATATCGCGATTGAGAGTAACTTGAGGACTATAAGGACAATCTTCTCCTGGGTGTTGGATAGAGATGATTAAAGTATCTGCTACAAAAGTAGGGCCAGTCATCTCGCAGCGCGGCGGCCCATAAGCAAAGGGTACTACTTCCCCAGCATTAGCTCCAGTGGTGGGAATATAAAATAGCCAGTTGTTCCCAAAAACTCCAATCAAGCTCGAAGTTTCTGCATTTTTGTCAGAAGCCGTCGCACTCGTTGAGCTTGCACCTACTACCGTGTGTTCGATCAATTTAGGAGTTGCAGCAGCACCTACGTCAAACCCATTGTGGGAGGCAGTAGACATATCTGTTACACCCCAAACATTGTTTTGTTTATCGAATGCCAAGTTGTCCACATTGGCAAAACCCGATCCGATTTCTGCCCCTGCTTCGCCACCTTTGGCAAGGCGCTCCCAACGGAAAAATAAACCCGTACCATCGGCACTATTTTCGATGATTTTAAATAGTTCTCCAGAAGGTTGAGCGTCATTGATAGCGCTAGTGTACTTAGAAACCACAAAAATCCGCGAATCAGGATAGCCATCTCCTCCGGGCGCGCCGTCTGTATAAGCAATAAATACTTCTTTAGTGCGGGGATGTACTTCTAAGTCTTCTGGTCGCGCGGTGGGCGTTGCTCCTACCAAGTTCGCTGCTAAAAAAGCATCGCAAACAATCGCGCCTTGAGTTGTATAAAAGTCTGATAGCTTCTTGTTGCGGTAATCTGGCAGCGCCTGGTTTTCACCATAAGAAGTCGTTACCCCGCTAGAATTGACGACGGTATTGATAGTTACAGACACAGAACCGCCATCGGTAGTTTGACTTGCTAACCCATTACGTCGGGGTAAGCGTACTAGCCCATTGTTAGTTGCTCTACCTAATTGAGCAATTTCTGTAGAAGCCACTACTGATGGCACATTGGGGTTAGTTTTGGTATCCAACGTTAAGGGAATCCATCTACCCGTACCATCTGCCTGATATTGAGCGGCATAAAGCGTACCAGACTCAAATAAAGCACTATTAGTTCTACTGGTGGGGTTGGTTACGGGGCGATCGCTAACATATTTATAAGTATGTCCGCCTCGGCGATCGTCACCCATGTAAGCAACTAATTTTTTACCTTGCTCCACGCGCATAGTAATGTTTTCGTGGCGGAAGCGACCTAAGGCCGTATGCTTGCGGGGGCGATAATCAGGATCTTTAGGATCGATTTCTACCATCCAGCCGTACTTTTCTCCTACCATGCCAAACTCGGCTCCAGTAGTCCCAGTAATGTACCCAGTTTGAGTACCATCGGGTTTTACCGATTCTTGCACGCCGACAAAAAAGGCTGTACTTGCTTGGAAATTTTCTTCGGCGGTCATAATTGTTCCCCAAGGAGTGGTTCCCCCAGAGCAATTGTGTCCTGTACCAATAATTTTATTACCCAAACCATCACTACTAAGATTAAATACTTGCGCCGCCGCCGGGCCTGTACCAATTAAATAATTTTGGTCGCCTTGCTGATAACTCTTAGATCCCCAAGCGGTTACTGCTTGGTAAGCGTCAGTACGGCCGCTATTAATTCCTAAGCCGGAAAGAGTGTGAATGCGTCGATTTTTGGGATCGCTGACGACGCTAAAGCGTCCGCCACGAATTCTTCTAGAAATTCGTAAAACTGAACCGCCCATGTTGTACAAAAATTCGCCTAAAAGGGTGCGATCTATGCCAGTGGGGGTATAACCAATTATAGAAGTGAATGATTCGGGAAACCCGGCTAAGTCGGTAGGTGACTCTGGTGCTAAAGCACTAATTGGATACGAAACATATTCGTGATTTGTCCACAAATAGCCGTCGTTGTCGCCATCAACTGGCACAAAACCAGTGTAGTCGCAGTTGTAGCCAAAATATTCATCTTTGTTGGGAAACACGCGATCGCCCCAACTAACAATTACGTAACGCTCGTACTCCGGTGGTACAACCACGTCGTCAATGATTTTATAGCTATTTAACCGGGTATCGGTGGCAGCATTTAATATGTTTCCTACTTCAACACCTGTAGCATAGTAGCT
Source organism: Chroococcus sp. CMT-3BRIN-NPC107 (assembly GCA_019359635.1). Lineage (GTDB taxonomy): Bacteria > Cyanobacteriota > Cyanobacteriia > Cyanobacteriales > Chroococcidiopsidaceae > Aliterella. The sequence goes on along the minus strand of JAHHGY010000017.1, from coordinate 28,767 downwards.
TTTTTGCTGTTGGTAAATTGGTAAAGGGTGAGGCAAGCGCACGGGAGTAAATTTTAATGTTTCCGCAGCCTGAACTGTACTATCAAACAAATTTTCGCCTAAAACCGGCGCAAGTGCAGCACTACCAGCACTTGCACCAAAGAAAACAAGTAGCTGTCTGCGAGTAAGCTTGGACATTAGGTATCTCTATTCCTTAGAATCGCCATAATTAAAAAATGCTTTTTGCCAGACAAATAGACCTCTTGCCGCAATCCCTTGTCCTGTGATTTGGGAGAGATTTTAAACCCGATTCCCCTCTGCCAAACTGGGCAGAAGGAGTCAGTAAATAAGGGCGAATTTTTAATGTTCACGCGCTAGAGGTCTAATGAGTATGGTTCTACATTTCTTGTTGCCTTTGATACAATAATCGAGAAAGATTAAAATTAGTTAATCTTTGGATTAACACGAAAATAATCTTTCTATTTTAGAGTGATGAATTTTCTTGTTTTTAAAGCAAATTGCTAACACATTTAGATAGGTTATTTTACCTAAAAGCTAGCTGCATTTTTAGTCATCCCGAACAGCCGGGTTTCTCTCTACAGAACTAAGATTTACCGATATAGGTAAATTTGGCTGAAGTTTTGGCGGTGGATTAAAGCCCAATAAAATTGCTGCTTTAGCAAAGTAATTAGTCCATGATTGAATTTTGGGTTGAGCTTGCCAATTTGTCTGCGAAACCTTTGTAGAAAGCAAAGGTACTTCTTGCCCGTTGCGTTCTCCACTAATAATAATTCCTATTTTTGTAACTTTCGAGCTTCTCTCAAACTCTTGGTTAATTAGATTGATAGCTGTCAATTCAGCTTGTTGAATTAAACTAGCAAAACTTTGGTTTTCATCTGTCTTAAGGCTGAGATTTAATATTTTTGTTTCTGCAAAAGCTGGCAGGTTTAAGGGCAACAATACAGCGATACCAAAACTCATCAAACAAGACTTAATTAAAATATTTAGATAACTACCCATTTTTAATCCCTAAAACTACTCTGCATTAGCTTTGGAAGTGAATTTTTAATGCAGATTTAGTCTAGGCTATCAGTTGATAAATTAACAAGTAAGTAAGCAATAGTTAATCTTGGGTAAAGAAAACTACACCAAATCTAGGGTTTAACGGGAACGAAACTCGACTACATCGCGCTCGATCGTGACATCGTAATTGCTAAAAAAATCTTGACCTAGTAACCCTAAGTCTAAGCTTGCTGTAGGAGCGATCGCTACTGGAACATTTTGAACTACCGCACCGCCTACTTCTATAGAACTAACGTTACCGATTGCAAATTCTACATTGCGATCGCTGGCAGTATTAGCTCTAACTCTACCGATAGGGACAATTCCTAAAGCCGCAGCCATTTGTTGAGTAATCACTGTGCCACTAGCTCCAGTATCGACAATCATTTCAAATCGTTGCCCGCCATTAAAAATAACATCTACGACTGGTGTTCCTCCGTGACGGTTTTTGATCGCCGTTTGAAATACTCCTGATGGAGGTACAGGGAGGGTTGGCGGTGCTGGTACGGGAGAGCGAACTGAAGCAACGGCTACTTCTTCTAGGGGACGCGATCGCACGACAGGGCGAATTGCTTGTTGCTGGGCATACTTAAGATTTTGCTGGTATTGCAGGATCTTTTTTTGGGCGATCACTTTATTGGGGCTGCGGGCTGGTACAGTTTTCATTAATGAAATTGCCTCGCTCCATTGCATAGCAATTAAGCGCCAATCTTCTGCGCCCTGAGCAGATTGACTAATGATTAAAGCTCCATAAGCTTTATCTAGAGCCATTTCAAAGCGATCGTCGTCGGGTTTTATTAGTGGCGGCAATTTTGCTGTTTGTGGCGCTGGTGAATCTTTAATAACTACCTGCGTATTTTGTGGCAACTCAATTAGGCGACTTTTATTACAAGCCGCCCCTGTTGATGCGAGTATTCCAGTCAGCAAAATTAATTCTAAACGTATAGGTAGCTGTCTCATTTTTACGTAAAACTACTTAATTTATGTGTAGTGTTTTTAATATTAATTCTCAAGCATACAAAATTTTTTTGGCATTGTCAGGTGGCAAACAAAGAAAATTATATTGATTAAACCCAAAGCTTAATGTAAAAATTCAATTGGTTGTCAGGTAATGTCTAAACCATTGATAGTTATACTATTGTCTAACTTTACTTACAAACAGCAAAATAACATCAAAGCCTACAAACTTACCAAATTCGGCAGACAAAAGGTAATCTAATTCAAGCGCAGAATTAAACAATCAACACTACTCAAAACTTTTTAGCTCAAAGGCACTGCAAATTATGAATAAAAGTAGCACCAACTACTTAAAAAATAATCTGGTACTGACCATAGCTGTTGCTATTTCTACGCTACTAGCAACTTCAGTAAAAGCATTACAAGTTCAAGTTAGCCCTGCTAAACCGCGATTAGGCGATACTTTAACGGTAGTAGTAACTCCCGACGCTCCTGTAGCTCCCAGCAATCCCTCGATAACAGTTAACGAGAAAACTTACCCCACTTTTCCCATTGCCCCAAACAAATATCGTGCCTTTTTACCAACAACCCCTTTACAAAAACCAGGTACGAGGCTACTGAAAATAGAAGCTGGAGAACAAACTAAGCAAACATCAGTACAAATAGGCGATCGCAAATTCCCCGTGCAACGGATTAGATTATCTCCCGGAAAAGCTGGGCTTGAAGCTACACAACACGAACTGAGCCGCGTAGCAGAGCTTAAAGCGTTAAAAACTCCGCAAAAACTTTGGAATGGCGCTTTTCTTAAGCCTAATAAAGGTAGAATTACGACAATTTACGGAGTCCGTCGTTACTATAATGGTAAATTCGCTCAAGACTACTACCATCGTGGTGTAGATTATGCAGGGGCAACCGGATCTCCTGTCATGGCTCCGGCAGATGGGCGAATTGCTTTAGTGGGTAGAGTTTCTCAAGGATTCCGCGTTCACGGTAATATAATTGGCATCGATCACGGACAAGGAGTCGTTACTACTTATTTGCACCTCAGCCGAATTAATGTCAAAGAGGGAGATGTTGTTAGAGCAGGTCAAGTTATTGGTGCAGTAGGCTCTACCGGAGCCGTAACTGGTCCCCACCTACATTGGGGATTATACGTCCAAGGAGAATCTGTAGATCCTACTCCTTGGCGCAATAGTAAATTTAATTAGCTTTATCTTGCAATTTTTTTGTAATAGTAAGGCAGAATTATTGAGTAATCTAGAAATCACTAGCAAGTGCCATAGATAGAGGCGTTATGGGTATTGAAAAAATAGTTGAACAAGCCCTTCAAAGTGGTTATCTTACACCAGCAATGGAAGCGGAGGTAGGGTCTATTTGCGATGCTGCTTCAGAGCTTTCGGTTGCTGAATATATAGCGCTAGACAAGCTAATGGGTTCGCTGCTAACGGGGGAAGTCGTAGCCGTACAGCGCAAGCAGTTTATTAATGTGATGGAAGAATTGGTATTGACAGAGGCTTTAGCCAGAGTAGCGGAAATTGAAGTTAGTAGCGATCGCCATTTAGATGTGGGAGATATTGCAGCTTACGCTCTAAACCGTTTGCCCCCACTATATGCCACTACTGAAGAAGGCGGCAACTACCAACGTCAAAGAGCCAAAGAAGAACTAGAACAATTAATTGTTCAGCAAGTAGACGAAGCTATAGCTCGTAACTTAGATCGTCCTGACTTTTTCCCCGAACGGCAAGCTCTAGGAAAAAATTCTGGCGAAGAAGTTTTAAAGCAAGTCAGCGCCCTACTCCAAGCCTATGCTCCCTCCTTTGAGCAAGCTCCAGAATAAACAAGCTTTTAGCATTTCTATCTTTCTTAACAAACATTTATTCGTTCTCTCATGCTTTTTTGGCAAAGAATGGGCATGATAAGGTTAAAAAGATAGTTGCAGTTATTAATTTTTGCTCAAAAATAATAGTTGTAGCTATAAACCTTGTAGGTTTGGGAGGCGATCGCGTGTTAGAAAAACTATTGTTAGCCCTGATAATGACTTTGTGCCTAGACTTGCTTGTAATAATTCGTTTATCAAATAATCCAAACAAAACTACAAGTTCGCATATAGCCGAAAACACCACCACTAGGAAAAAATGGCTTGCGCCTATAAGCAGCAATTGGCAGCAGTATCAACTGTCTCCATTCGCCAAATAGAGCTAAGGGCAAATACACAGCCGACATCGGGAACTTACTGTTAATAGCGATGTCTAATAGCCAGAGATGTTCTCTATTTTATCGGCGTGTATGAGTCAAGCTATTTCTGTACCCTGGTCATCAGTTGAGGCAAAGTTTCCTCAAGCGCCAGTGCAAGTAGATAAACTGTCAAACTACGATTTAATTTTGCGTTGTCAATCGGAACGCAACCCAAATCGTGCGGCTTTTTCCGAACTGTTGAAGCGCTACCAATCTCACGTAGAACGGGTGTTGTATCACCTAGCTCCTGATTGGCAAGATCGCGCCGACTTGGCTCAAGAAGTTTGGATTCGAGTTTATCGCAATATCAAGCGTTTGCAAGAACCTGTAAAGTTTCGCGGCTGGTTGAGCCGAATTGCTACGAACTTGTTTTACGACGAACTGCGTAAGCGCAAGCGAGTTTCTAGTCCGTTATCTCTAGATGCTCCGCGTTTTATGGAAGATGGAGAAATGAATTGGGAAATTGCTGGCGAAAACCCTTCTCCAGAAGAGGAGTTGACTACCCAGGAATTTTACGAACAATTACAGGAGGCGATCGCCGATTTGCCAGAAGTGTTCCGCACCACCATAGTTTTAAGAGAAATTGAAGGCATGGCTTACGAAGACATTGCCGAAATTACTAAAGTTTCTCTTGGAACCGTCAAGTCAAGAATAGCTAGAGCTAGAACTAGACTGCAATCTCAACTAGAAAAATATTTAGAAGGTTAAAACCAGCGATAGATTCGTAGCTTTAGCCTTTTGTATACTTTGGTAGAAATGTTAGGATAATTGTTGGCTTTAAAAATAAACTACTTTTAGATCAACAACTGCCAAGTAACCCGTCCGTGCTTAACCCTGGTACTTAAAAAAATTGATAAATGCTATGAATATACAGAAGCGCGATCGCTTCGAGTTACTAAGTGCTTACCTAGATGGTGAAGTCACTTCTGCCGAAAAACGCCAGGTAGAAGAATGGTTAGATAATGATGCTGAAACCCAGAAGCTATACGCGCGGTTATTGGCACTGCGTCAAAACTTCCAAGCTTTACCCCCACCTGCCACAACTCAAAGCGTAGAACAAACAATTCAACAGGTGTTTGGCAAAATTGAAAAGCGCCGCCAGCATCGGTCGTTGAAGTGGGGAGGGGCGGCAATTGCAGCTTTAGTTATTGCGACTTTATCAAGCATTGTTCCAGGTCGTCAGGTGCTACAAATGGCAGACGTGAGCAATCCGACTAATACAGAAGAAAAGTTATTGGTTGCTTTAAATACTCCTTTAGTCGAACTTCCTGAAACTGACTCAAAATCCCAAAAAATTGAGCAAAATAAGCCTTAATCCAAGATTTTTACTTTATCAATAAGCTGTTAGCGAAAGTTAGCAGCTTATTTTTTGCCTGTCCACCAACCATTGCTAACAAAAATACCGTTGTAAACTTCTATTTGTTGTTGATTCATTGAATAAGTCCAGGCTTTACCTAAAGATTCTAAGTTTGAGTTATAAACTTCTATTTGGTGGCGCTGGTAAAGGTTTTCGTTGCTAGGCTGGTTAGGATTATATTCTTCCAATTCGTCAAGAGCTTGCAAAACTGCCAGATCGGAGAATATTAGTAAATAGCCGCGTACAAGGTGAGATTCAGGGAAAATTGCCGCCGGATACCCCATTGGTAAGTCATATAATTTGCCATAGGCGATCGCTTCTTGTATATTTATAGCTTGAGTGCAATAAAACTGATAATTTCTTTCCCCAGGCTTGAGAGTTCCGTAAACAAAGATTTTTAACAACTTTTTTAAATAATCTTAGTTAGTTCAAATAAAAAGTAAATTGTCAGTATAGGTATTAAAACGGGCTTGTAAATGATATCGCTAATGAGAGCTTGGAAACAAAACATAGCCATAGTTGTTAACAAACTAAGTTATGAATATTGTTAATTTCTATGTCAGTTAAATCGCTGACATAGAAATTAATCCCTTGGCGATCGCTCGATAATATTTTTATTGTTAGAGTTTGATAAAAATAATAGTTTTTATAGGTTGGAAGTTAAATTGATTGACAATTCAAGTCAAGAAAGCGTGCGGTAAACCATCAGCGCTATCCGAGATTGTGTCACAATAACGAAACATAAATTGCGATCGCGCACCTTGTAGGAGTTTGTTTGTGGAGTCCCGTTACATCCCCGCCGTCGTCGAGGAAAAGTGGCAAAAAAGTTGGGCAGAACTTGGCTTAGACCGAACCTCTACCGATGAAAGTAAGCCAAAATTTTACGCCCTCTCTATGTTCCCCTATCCATCGGGTAGCTTGCATATGGGTCATGTTCGTAACTATGTAATTACGGATGTAATTGCTAGACTCAAGCGGATGCAAGGTTATCGCGTGCTGCATCCGATGGGATGGGATGCTTTTGGCTTACCTGCCGAAAATGCGGCTATTGAGCGGGGTATTCCGCCGGCCCAGTGGACTTATCAAAATATTGCTCAAATGCGGAGTCAACTGCAACGCCTTGGCTTGTCAATTGACTGGGAAAAGGAAATTGCTACTTGTGCGCCGGAGTATTACAAATGGACGCAGTGGATTTTCTTGCAATTTTTTCAAGCAGGTTTAGCTTATCAAAAAGAAGCTGCTGTAAATTGGGATCCTGTAGACCAAACGGTACTCGCCAATGAGCAAGTAGATAGTGCGGGGAAGTCGTGGCGCAGTGGCGCTATGGTTGAGCGTAAACTATTGCGGCAGTGGTTTTTAAAAATTACCGACTACGCCGAACAACTGCTAAATGACTTAGACAAGCTGACAGGATGGCCAGAGCGAGTAAAGATCATGCAAGCAAATTGGATTGGTAAATCTGTTGGTGCTTATCTAGAATTTCCGATTGTTGGCTTAGAAGAAAAAATTGGCGTTTTTACTACCCGTCCCGATACTGTTTATGGCGTTACTTACGTTGTTTTGGCTCCCGAACACCCTTTGACGGCTAGCGTGACTACACCAGAGCAAAAAGAAGCGGTAGAAGCGTTTATTCAAGAAGTGTCGAGTCAAAGCGAATTGGAACGCACGGCGGAAGACAAACCCAAGCGGGGTATTCCTACGGGTGGGATAGCAGTTAATCCCTTTACTGGGGCAGAAATACCAATTTGGATTGCCGATTACGTGCTGTACGAATACGGTACAGGGGCGGTAATGGGCGTACCAGCCCATGACGATAGAGATTTTAAGTTTGCTAAAGAAAAGAAATTAGATATTCAAGTAGTAGTTGCAGCGCCAGAAACTGTAGGAACACGCCTGAAAACTTCCTTAAAACAGGCTTATACAGAACCGGGGATAGTGATTAATTCTGGTGCTTTTGAGGGGATGGATTCGGTAAAAGCTAAAAATGCGATCGTTCAGTACGCCGAGCAAAAAGGCTACGGTAAAGCTAGGGTACAATATCGCCTGCGCGATTGGTTGATATCAAGGCAGCGCTACTGGGGCGCACCAATCCCAATTATTTATTGCTCTAGTTGTGGCACTGTACCCGTACCCGAACGAGATTTGCCTGTAAAATTGCCAGAAAATGTGGCTTTTACTGGACGCGGCGCGTCTCCTTTGGCACAAATAGAAAGCTGGGTAAATGTACCTTGTCCAAATTGCGGTAAGCCAAGTGTTAGAGAAACCGATACGATGGATACTTTTATTGATTCATCTTGGTACTTTTTGCGCTTTCCCGATGCCAGAAACGAGCAGGAAGTTTTTGCAAGTAGCAAAACTAACGATTGGATGGCGGTAGATCAGTATGTAGGTGGCATTGAACACGCAATTTTACACTTATTGTATTCGCGCTTTTTTACTAAGGTATTGCGCGATCGCCATCTTATCAACTTTGACGAACCTTTCCAAAGCTTGCTTACTCAAGGGATGGTACAAGCTGTTACTTACAAAAACCCGGTCACAAATAAGTACATTCCTTCCGCCCAGGTAGATGAAAAAGAGCCAAAAGATCCAGAAACTGGGGAAGAATTGGAGGTTTTCTACGAGAAAATGTCTAAGTCAAAATATAACGGCGTAGCGCCAGAAGATGTAATTGCCCAATACGGTGTGGATACCGCCCGGATGTTTATTTTATTTAAAGCGCCACCCGAAAAGGACTTGGAATGGGATAAGGCAGATGTAGAAGGGCAATTTCGGTTTTTAAATCGGATTTGGCGATTGGTGACAGAATTTGATGGTGCAAAAGTGCGGAGTCAAATTACTAATTTGAGTCCACAAGAAAAAGAGCTACGCCGAGCGATTCATACAGCAATTAAGGAAGTTACTGATGATTTGGAGGGCGAATACCATCTAAATACGGCGGTTTCGGAGTTGATGAAGTTAAGTAATGCAATTTCTGATTCTAAATGCTCGGATTCTCCTGTATACGCGGCAGGAATTGAGACATTAATGCAGCTACTTGCGCCCTTTGCACCTCATATTGCTGAGGAATTGTGGCATTTGAGCGGTAAAACAGGTTCAATTCATCAGCAAACTTGGCTTACTTACGATCCTGATGCTTTAGTAGCTGATGAGATTACGCTGGTAATTCAAATTATGGGCAAAACTAGAGGCACAATCCAAGTTCCCGCCCAAGCTGATAAACAAGAGCTAGAAAATTATGCCCGCGAATCAGAAGCCGCTCAACGTCATCTTGAAGGTAAGCAAATTAAAAAAATAATTGTTGTACCAGGAAAATTAGTTAATTTTGTAATTTGACTTTAGACGATTAGTTGCTATTACTTATTGGTTAGCAAATACTCCCTTGCTTGACAAGCTTCAAAGCGCAATAGTTGCGTATCTCCTTGACTTAAAATCATTTTTGGGATAGTTGGAAGTACGCCTATTGCTGCAATAATCTGTGTTCCCACCGCTTGCGCCAAAAGTGGGGGGACAGAATTACCAACTTGTCTAAATCCATGCCATTTTGTTTGATGCAAGCGAAACCAGTCAGGAAAAGAATGCAGCCGTGCCGCCTCTCTAACAGAAATTACGCGCGGTAAAATTGGGTGAATGGGGCGGGGTGAGGTATAACTACCACAATCGCTTCCTGTACCTGCCCGTAAGGTATGACAAAGTCCATTTAGGTCTAACCGCCGCAAATGACTAATTGGCTCTCTTTGATTGGCGCTAGTAGCCGCAAAACGCTCTATAGATGTTTGATTGTGTTGGGTTTGCATGGAACTTGTCAATAAGTGCGGATTCCACAACCGAGGATAAGCCAAATGATTAGATTCGCGGAGAGTTTTGGCGTAGAGGCTAATCTTTTGGTCTAATTTAGCTAGTTGCTTGGCACTTAATAACACTTCGTCGGTAGTTTTAAGTTCGGGAAAACTATCTAAATCCGGCAAGTCGGCGATCGCATCTATAACTTTAACTAAGTTCCCTGCTACTGGTTTGGGAAAATAAACTCTGATTCCTGCTTGTGCGCCGCAAAAAAATAGTCTTTTGCGTCTTTGAGGTACACCAAAATCTGCCGCATTGAGTATTTGCGCCCTGCCATGATAACCATTATATTTAAACTTATTTTTAAGTTTATTTAGCCAAGCTTTGTGTTTTCCCGCTACCATTCCCGGCACGTTTTCCATAACGAAATAGCGGGGATTTAATTCAATTACTAAGCGGCAAAATTCTAATATTAATTGATTGCGATCGTCATCTACCAGGCGTTTGCCCATAAGCGAAAACCCCTGACACGGCGGCCCACCAAAAACTAAATCGATTTGTCCATCCCATTGCTCTTCCGTTTGGCAATGATGAGCAAACCAAGCTTTTACCGCCGCTTGTCTCACCGTATCGGCGGTTAATTGAGCAATATCAGCACAGATTACTTCGGTTAGGGGAAAATTGAACTTATAGGCGCAGGCATGAACCGGATCGTTCTCTACAGCTACTAATACATCAAATCCAGCTTGCTCCATACCTAGAGAAAAGCCACCAACTCCAGCAAATAAGTCTATAGCAACGGGACGTTTAGCAAGGCTGGTTTTTTCCTTGTCGATTACTGCTCACCCCTTGCCTCTAGTAGTTGGAAAATTTCAGCAGCGGCGCGATCGCATACTCCCACTTCTCCTAAAGATAATCGCATTTGTTGATATGCGTCTAGCATCTCTTGGCGACGGCTAGGATTAAGCAACAATTCTAAAGCTATTTTGACAATATTTTCGCTCTTAGCTTGTTCTTGCAGCAATTCTGGCACAATGGGCTTCATTTCTACCAAATTAGGCGGCGACATAAAGGGAATTGAAAACTTTAATAATCGGGCGATCGCAATAGTTAGACGGCTAACGCGATAAATTACGACTTGCGGCACGTTTAGTAACGCAATTTCTAAATTTACCGTCCCCGACTTAGTTATCGCTAAATCCGCCGCCGCAATAGCTTCGGTGGTTTGTCCGCAGACTATCTTAGCTTGTAAACCGTAAAGTGCGATCGCTTTTTCAATTGGTTGGCGATAGATTTCTAAAGCTAGAGGAATCAAAAACTGTACGTTTGGTAACTGAGTTTGAATTTGTTTTGCCGCCTCAAACATTGCTGGAAGCAGATATTTTAATTCTTGACGACGAGAAGCAGGAATAAGAGCGATCGCGGTGGTTTCTGGCGAAATTTGCAATAATTTCCGGGCAAGTTCCCGACTAGGAGCATTTTGCATTCGATCGACTAATGGATGTCCTACCCAGCTAACTTTTGCTCCCCGCTTGGCAAAATAACGTGCTTCTTCAGGAAAAATTGCGAGTAACTTATGACTAATTTTAATAATTTGCTTAGTTGCTCGTCCTGTCACCGACCATACCCATACTTGGGGAGCAATATAATAAACTACAGGCACTTGGGACAGAGAGGAATGGATATAACTGCCAATTTTCATGTTGGGGCCCATGTAGTCAATTAGCACAACCAAATCGGGTGGGTGAGCCTTTAAACAAGCGATCGCTTGTTTTTGCAGTTGTAGAGTGGGCAAAATAAAAGGCAATGCTTCTAATAATCCCATTGAGCCAATACTGCTAGTATTACCTAGTAAAGTTGCTCCTGCCGCCGCCATTTTAGCGCCGCCCAAAGCGACAATTTCTAGCTCTACACCGGCTTTGACTGCTTGACGCAAAAGAGCGGTAACTAACAGCGCACCTTGTAAATCTCCCGATACTTCTCCGGTACTAATAAAAATTCTTACCTTTGGTTGCTGACTTGGGATTTGAGATAAAGGAAACTTTAATTGATCTTGCATCAATTTTGGCGCGGACGTAGGCCGGGTATGGAACCGCGCCGCCCTTCCATTTGCGATAATTGCAAAAAATGGCGCAGGTGTTGGGTGTATTCGTTATCGGGTAATAATTCTAATTGTTCTAACGCTGCACTAACGGTTAAATTTGAGCGGTAAAGACTGCGGAAAGCTTTTTTTAGCGTTTGCAAAACCAACCCTTGTTCTAATTCCGATACCCCCGCCCGTTTGAGACCAACAAGATTAAGACTGCGAACTCTAGCGGGACTACCTTCTACTAACATATAGGGCGGTACATCGCGGTCAATGCGACTCATTCCCCCCACCATCGCTAACTTGCCAATATGTACAAATTGATGAATGCCCAAAACTCCGCCAATGGTTGCTCTTGATTCTATTTGTACGTGACCTGCTAGGGCGACGCTGTTAGCAATAACTACCGAGTCGGCGATCGCGCAATTGTGAGCTACATGAGTATAAGCCATCAGTAAGTTATGATCGCCAATTACTGTTGCTTCCCCCGCCCCCGTAGCGCGGTTAATGGTTACGTACTCGCGGATGCGGTTATTATTGCCAATTTTTACCCAACTTAGAGAGCCATCATATTTAAGGTCTTGAGGTTCTAAGCCGATGGCGACTCCGGGAAAAATCTGATTTCCCGCTCCTATTTCTGTCGGGCCTTCCAAGATCGCATGAGCGCCGATAATCGTGCCTGCACCAACTTTAACGTGGTTGCCAATTACCGCATAAGGTCCAACTTCTACGGTGGGATGCAGTTCTGCGCCAGGATGAATTACAGAAGTAGGATGAATTAGGGTCTTCAAAGATAGGTCTCCAACGGAAGGCAGAAGGTAGTTGTTTTAGTGGGATGCGGCAAATGATATTTTTTTTGGCTAGAAATGCTTGCGGCAATTTAATCGACCAAGGAAAACATCAATTCGCCTTCGCTAACTAGCTGTCCGTCTACCATCGTGCTAGCTTGCATTTTACTGAAACGACCACGTTTGACCCATAACAGTTCCACAGTCATGATTAACCGATCGCCTGGGACAACGGGACGACGAAACCTCACTTTATCGATGCCAGCAAACAAAAATAGTCCCCCTTCCAATTCTGGCAATTGAGTTAGGACGATGCCCCCTACTTGCGCCATTGCTTCTACGATCAAAACTCCTGGCATCATTGGTCTTCCGGGAAAATGACCTTGAAAATGCGGTTCGTTGAAGGTGACATTTTTGATACCAACGGCACGTTTTCCTGGCACGTATTCAATAATTCGGTCTACGAGCGCAAAAGGGTAACGGTGAGGTAGCAGCTTTTGGATTTCTTCAACGGTAAAAACTGTTTTTGTAGTGGGAGTTTCATCAACAATATGGCTTGTTGATGGTTCCGTTGAATTTAAGTTAGTTAGGGTGGTTTTCATGGCAGTCAAAGACAAGGTGCAGGACTAAGAGTCTAATTTTATATGTAGCCGGGGCGTTTGAGAAAAATGACCTAAACAGATTTTCTCAAAATGAAATTTTAAGTAGTAGTAGAGACAAAATCTTCTGTAGCTTCATACTCAGCTTCTAATCTTAGTTCTAGCAACTGAGCAAGTTGAATGTGTAAGTTATGGCTGGCTTTGTAAGCCAAATAATGAGCCACAGGCAAGTTTTCTACCAAGCTCAAATCTCCCACTAAATCTAAAATTTTATGACGTACTGGTTCATTTGCAAACCGCAAAGGCGGATTTAGCCAGCCAGAAATGCGATCGCAAACTAAAGCATTATCTAAACTTCCACCCTTAATTAAACCTTGTTGCTGTAATGCTTCAATTTGGTGAGCTAAACCAAAAGTCCGTGCTGGAGCAATTTCTTGGGCAAAAGAATGTTCTTCTAACTGCCCTACTGCCCAGCTATGCCACTGATTGCCGATTTCTGGTACGTCGTCAAAGTCAATTCCGTAAGTAAAGCGCGTTATGGGGGCTGGCAAGGCGGCAACAAAAGCATCTTGGTAGCGTACCCAAATCGGTTGAGTTAGAAATAATTGGGGCGATCGCTCTAGCGACGATGCTACCAAGCCAACGGCAGCAATTTTCTCTACCCATTTTTGGGCAGAACCTTCCAATAAAGGCACTTCTGGCCCATCTATTTCTATTCGCGCATCATCTACGCTCATACCTGCTAAGGCGGCGAGTATATGCTCCACAGTACGGACGCAGGCTTCTTTTTCGCCTAATTGAGTTGATAAAACCGTATTAGTTACGCAAGCAACTTGGGCGGGAATAATAGGTTTTTGGGGCATATCTACCCGCACAAAGTAGCGCCCTTCTCCGGAAGCAGGTAAAACGCGTACGGTGGTATTGACACCGCTATGCAACCCTACCCCCGACAAGCTAATTTGGTCAGCTAAAGTGTACCTACTTACCTTTTGCTCCTTTTCGTCCATTAGAACCTCTCTCCTATGCCAAAGTGCAAGCGGCTATCGCCTTCATCAGTGAAACCATAATCAATCCGAATTGGACCTAGGGGTGATTGAACTCTTACTCCCAAGCCATAACCAAAACCACTACCAGATTTGCCTCTTACTCCGGCGGGGTCGCCAGGGACGTTGTTGCCACTGCCTAAATCTGTACCTACATCAAAAAATAGCGCTCCCCCAACAATCGAGAACACGGGAAAGCGGTATTCGGCGGTAGCTTGGACAAAACTCCGCCCACTACCTAAGTCGCCTTCATCGTAGCCGCGTACAGAGTTACTACCGCCTAATAAGAAAGCTTCGTAAGGTGGCAAATCTCCAAATACCGTACCGCCTTGAATATTAAAAGCCAAAGCTTGGGGCCCGTTGCTAAAGTTAATGAATTTGACCGGGAAATAGCGACTGTAACTACCTCTGACTCGACTCAACAAAATATTGCCAGAGCCAATAGGTACAGATTGTTCAACACCAAAACGGACTAGAGAGCCGTCAGTAGGTCGCAGAGGATCGTTGCGGCGATCGCGTACTGCCCCAGCTTGCAAGGTTAATAAGTCATCCGTACCATCGCCACTAAAACTCAAATCGTTGCCTAATTCGTCTTGCGGACTAAGATTGCCATCTTGATCGCGGATCGATACTCGTTGATACTCTAAGCCCGCCGAGGCTGTCCATTCTGACTTACGGAGGGGGTCTTTAGATAAAGGACGAGTAAAGTTTACACCACCGCCTAACCGGAGGATGCGGGGGCGATCGTCGTTAGGCAGTCTAACTTCATTTTCACCGCCATCGAAAATCAGCGAAGTTGTCCGCCGTCTAAAAGCATTAACAGTATAGGATGTGCGGTAAGGGTCGCCGCCAATCCAAGGATCTGTAAAGCGCAAGTCAAATAATAGTTCTCGTTCGCCAATTTGAAATTCTGCGCCCAAATCTTGGTTATTGCCGCCTAAGTTTTGTTGCTGATAGCTTAAGCTCCCAAATAAGCCGCTTGAGGTACTAAAACCCGCGCCAGCCCCTACGGAGCCGCTATTTTTCTCGTCAACGTTGACCGTTACAATTACCTTACGAGGGTCTTCGCCGGGGTTGAGAGACACATTCACATCTTCAAATAAACCCAATCCGAACACTCTTTGTAAGTCTCTTTGCACGGTGGTACGATTAAAAATCTGTCCCGGCTTTAGTTCTAGTTCGCGGGTAATAATATATTCGCGAGTACGCCCTTCAATTGGTTTGCCTTCGTCGTCGGTAGCATCTCCTTCTTTATTACGGAAGCTAATTTGTATATCTTCAATTATTCCCTCTGCTACTGCTAACGTAACAGTGCCATCGGCAGCTACGGCGGGAGCTTCGTTGACTTGAGCTAAGACGTAGCCGTTGTCTTGATACCATTTATTTAATTGTTTGATTCCTTCTTGGAAGCGGCGCAAGTTTAAAATGCTGCCGTATTGTTCTTTAAATATGTCATCAACGATTTTTTCTGGCAGAACCGATGGTACATTGGTTCCGGTATTTGCCTGCACTCGTACCGAACGTAAAATTGGGTTAGGCTGGACAAAAAACGTCACTCGCACTCCCAAAGGCGTATCTTGGGGTTCGGCGCGGACGTTGGCAAAGAACCCGGTAGCAAAGATGGCATTAATATCTTCTTGCAATTGCGATCGCGTAGCCGTACGTCCTGGTTGCGTTCTAATTGCTTGATATACTTCGTTTTCTAATTCCGTTGTTAGCTGTCCCTCTTGAGCTTGTACTAATACTTCTCCGACTAGCACTTCTGGGTTTGGTTGAGCGTCCGCTTCGGGAGTTGTGGGTGCGGGTGTGGGAGTTGCGGGTGTGGTGGTGCTTGGTCGGGGTGTATTATTCTCAATAGTTGGAGTTTGGCCTGGAGTAATATCAAACTCTAATTGATTTGGCGTTTCTTGTTGCGGCAAACTCTCTGTGCCGGGGGCGGGTATTATGGGTGCGGGTGGGTTTACTGGTGTATTTGTATCGGTTGTCGATTGGTTGGGCGTAGTTGAAGGAGTGGCGGGTGTTGGGGTTTGCGCAACTTCTTGCTCGGAGGCTACTTCCACTACGATGCTATTACTTGGAATTCTATTAACTTGTAAATTTTCAGCTTTAAGCGCCGATTGCGGTGGCGTTTCTTTGGCAATAACGGCTTGTCCAATGGCAATTTGCGAGCTAAAAATTGAACTACTGGCAAACATTACCAAAACTAGCCCTGGGGCATTAAACGGACGCTTTAGCATCCAACGAGTAGAAATTGTTGGCATTTTATTGAAATTATTTAACACTTCTACACACCATAAATTAGAGCTATAAAAACACCTGAAGGACTATGTATTAGTTCACCCTCAGTTATCGAACCTCAAATAAGTTTTACTTATTTTACTTTTTCTCCCGATTTCTCGTAGGATTTTTTTGAGCTAACACTCTCTCTAAAACTTGTTGATAGGCGTTTTCTACTTTACCCAAATCTTGACGAAAGCGGTCTTTATCCATCACGCGATTTTGAGGATCGGTTTCTAAGTTATCCCAAAGACGGCAAGTATCGGGGCTAATTTCATCAGCCAAAAGTAATTGGCTTTTACCATCGATGCCAAACTCTAGTTTGAAGTCTACTAAAGTCAAGTTACAGTTTGAGAAAAATTCGCTCAAATAGCGATCGCACTCTAAAGCCAGCTTTTTGAGTTGGTCAATTTGGTTCTCCGTTGCGAGTTTCAGTAATAATAGGCGATCGCGGGTCAATAATGGATCTCCCAAAGCGTCGTTTTTGTAGTAAAACTCTACCAATGGTCGAACTAAAACTTCTCCCAAAGGCAATCCTGTTTGTTGACATAAACTCCCCGCCGCAATGTTCCTGACTACGACTTCTAGGGGCAGTATTTTTACTTTTTTAACTCGCATTTGATTTAAACTTGGGCAGTCTATCCAGTGGGTAGCAATACTGCACTGCTCTAAGTATTGAAATAAAACTTGAGATATTTGGCAATTAATTGCGCCTTTACCGCTAATAGTGCCGCGTTTAAGAGCATTAAAAGCAGTAGCATCGTCTTTAAACTCGGCAAGCACAATTTCTGGATTTTCGGTAGCGTAAATAATTTTCGCTTTGCCTTCGTAGAGTAATATGCGATCGGGCATGATAAGAAAGAATGATGGCAGTAAGCTGACAAAAAGCCGGCTTAACTATTCTACCTGTCCTTTGCAGCCAAGGTAATTTTACTTACTTTTTTACCCAAAATTCTAGCCCTTCAACTTTTACGGTACTACTAAAATACTCTCGTTCTGCGGCAATCAAAGCTTCAGCATTGTTTACAGCTAAGGGTTTGGCAAAGTAATAGCCTTGAGCAAAGCTACACTTTAGCGATTTGAGTTGATACATTTGAGTTTTAGTTTCAACACCTTCGGCGATGGTGTCCATCCCCAAATTCCAAGCTAGTCCAACCACCGTACGGATAATTTCTATTTTGCCTAATTCGGTATCAACACCAGTAACAAAAGAACGGTCAATTTTTAGAGTATCAATCGGAAAGCTGTGCATATAGCTTAAAGACGAGTAGCCCGTACCAAAATCATCTAAAGACAAGCGCACGCCCAATTGTTGCATTTTTACGAGCATCGCGGTGACGCGCTCGGCATTTTCTACCAGTACGCTTTCAGTGATCTCTAATTTTAAAAAGCGACTTTCTAGGCCTGTTTTTTGTAAAACTCTTTCTATTTGCTCGATTAAGTCTACTTGAGCAAACTGTTTGGTAGATAGATTGACGCTGACAAATAAACCAGGTTTGCCAGGAAATTGCTCTTGCCAAAACTTTAACTGGCGGCAAGATTCTTCTAAAGTCCAATAACCAATAGCATTGATTAAGCCTGTTTCTTCTGCCATAGGAATAAATTGGATTGGAGAAATTAAACCGTGCTGTGGGTGCTGCCAACGGATTAAAGCTTCAAATCCAGCAATGCGGAAGTTTTTAAGCGATACAATCGGCTGATAGTGTAAAACAAATTCTTTGCGCCCAATCGCTCCTCGCAGATCGTTTTCTAATTGCAACGCCGCCATTGCTTTAGAATGGACGGCTAAATCAAAAACTTGATAGCGTTCTTTGCTATTTTTTTCAGTTTTGGTGCGATACATAGTCATATCTGCATCGCGTAAAATATCCTCAGCTTGCTTATAACCATTGCTACTTAAGGCAATCCCAATACTTACGGTGCTAAATACTTCGTTGCCACTGAGATTAAAAGGTAAAGTGAGTTGGTTTTGAATGCGTTGGGCGGCTTGAGTAGCGTTGTTTATGCCTTTGATGTTGTCAAGCAAAATAGTAAATTCGTCTCCCCCCAAGCGGGCAACAATGTCTTCAGGACGAAGGCAAGCTTCTAGGGTGCGGGCAACAGCTACTAATAAGCGATCGCCTATATCATGACCCAAGCTATCGTTTACTACCTTAAATCGGTCTAAGTCTAAAAATAGGACGGCGAATAAGTAATTTTTGTTTTGTCCCGCATGAGCGATCGCTTGTTCTAAGCGCTGCATAAACAGGCGACGATTTGCCAACCCTGTCAAGCTATCGTGGCAGGAATCGTAATTTAGTTGAGCAAGGGCGGCTTTTTTGGCGGTAATGTCGGTTTGAGAACCTGCAAGGCGATGCGGCTTGCCTTTGGTGTCGCTAACGGCTAATCCTCGTACCAGCATCCAGCGCTCTTGTCCGTTTTGGTGCCAAATGCGGTATTCGCTTTCTAGGTAGGGCGACTTTCCTTGCAAATGAAGGGCGATCGCCTTAGTTAGTTGCTCAATATCCTCCGGGTGGACGCGGCTAAACCAATCATCAGTTTTGTTGCTAATTTCGTTGGCGCTTAAACCTAACATTGCTTGCCAGCGAGGTGAAAAATAAATTTCTTGGGTCAATAAATTCCAATCCCATAGTCCATCGTTAGCACCTTGGGCTGCTAAAGCATATCTTTCTTCACTGTTTTTCAAAGCTTGTTGAGTTATTCTCCGTTCTTCTTCTACTCCAATAACGGCGGCAATCATGCCAATTATTTTGAGATCGGCATCAGTGGGAACAAAGTTTTCTTTATAAAGGGCGCACACCGCGCCAATTGCCATCCCTCCACTCTTAACAACCCGACCGATATAAGTTTGCAATTTGTATTGCTGTACGTTAGGCTCGCTTTGAGCATACTTGGTATTAAGCAAATCATTGACTACAAATACTTCGTCGCTATTACTATTAATTACGTCATAACAAATGCGTCCCTCTGGACTATTGACAGCTTTGTCGTCTTCGGGAGTCTGCCATTGCCCGACAGCGTACAACAAACCTGTATCTAAGCGATTGTACAAAGCGCAACTTGCTACTAATAGCTCTCCACACAAAGCGGTAAGCTGATTGATATTGGCACTTGGCTCAGTTTTAAAACTTAAAAAGCATTGATTAATTTTTTCTATTCTTTCTTCAAATTTTTTGCGATCGCTAATATCTCGTTTAACTGCTACGTGATGAGTAATTGAGCCAGCTAAATTGAATACCGGAGAAATAGTTACATCTTGATGGTATAGAGTTCCATCTTTACGTCTGCCGATATAACTTCCACTCCACACTTGACCATTATTTAAGGTCTTTGCTATCTCTTGATACATCTCAAGATTATGCTTTCCACTTCTAAGTAAAGAAGCTGAAGTTTTACCAATTACTTCAGCGCATTTGTAGCCAGTAATTGCTTCAAAAGCAGGATTGACATATATAAATCTTGCTTCTGTATCAGTTATTTCTATAGCTTCGGCAGCATGAGAGATTGCTGTAGATAACAAACTTTTATCTTCCTCTGCTTGTTTGCGATTTGTTATGTCTTCCCCTACACAAACTATTCCTTGAATTTCTCCGTTTTCATCTCGCATTAACGAACTAGAAAATAATACAGGTATTTGCTCTCCATTTTTTTTTAAGTAACTGGTTTCTAAATTTTTAATTACTCCCTGTTGCTCAAAGAGTGCGGCTATATCTGTTTGAATAAATATTTTTTTAAAAGGTTGAGCGATTAACTCGTCTTCTGTATAGCCTAAGTAAGTTAAAGTTGCTTGATTAACTTTAACTATGGTCTTATCTTTGTCTAAAACTATCAAACTATTAATTATCGTTTCAATAACCTTGTCTACGTAAGCTTTAGAAACAGTGGTTTTATTCAAAGCTTCGCTCATTTGGTTAAAAGCTTTTGCTAAACTACCAAGCTCATCTTTATTTTTTATTTCTATTTTTGTATTCCAATTTCCTTTGCCAATACTTGTTGCTGCTTTTTTTAACTGCACTATTGGTTGAGAAATAGTGCGAGATAGCAACAAGCTTAAAGCAACACTTGTAGCAAAAATTAGCCCAGCTAAAGTTCCAATTACTATGTTGTCACTGGCAATATTTTGTTCAATAATTTTATTTTCTTTTATAAGTTCTGCTTGGGCATCTACAGATTCTTTTTCAAAGATGGGAACTAATGTATTTTTGAAATACGGCGTTAAAGATTGATTTAGAAATACTTTTGCTTTGTCAATATCTATATTAGTTAAATCTAAATATTTAGTAACAAGCTGAACATAAATAAATATTTTATCTTCTAAATCATCGGCATCTTTTAATTCAGCTTGTTCTTTTTGAATTTGGTCGTCTTTATTAAATAAACTTTTTTGGTTAATATAAATACTTTGCTTTATAGCTATCTCAAGCTCTTCTGAATTGGTTGTAAGATTGTTTAATTGTCTTTTAATATCTGCCTGAATTTGCGATTTTGTGCGTGGTGGATAACCTTGCTTTAAAACAGTGTGATTTTGATTTATAAATATATCGTTTGCATAAGATTGAATTGCTTCCCCTGCCATCTTCATTTTTATTAAAGCTATAAGTTCTTTACTAGCACTTTGATTGATTTGCTTAATATTGTTAAGAATACTTAAATTATTTAAAATTTCAAAACAAACAATTATCCCTGCCATTAGAGAAAGTAAAAGAAAACTAAAAAGTAATTTTTGTTGTATTTTCATCTTTACGTAGATTTGTGCTTTTATAACGAGTGGAAAGCCATTTGTTATTTTTCAGAATGCAGCACAATTAAACTAAAAAAAGTAAGCCAAATCTATTTTCGATTTTGGCTTACTTTTGTCAAAGCAGCAACCTAGTATACTGGCAGGATAAGTGTATATTATTCCAGTTTTTTATTTAAGCCTCAGTAATTTCAACTACATTTCGAGGGAAACTGACTACTAAAAGCGTCACTTCTTGGGTAATAAGCTAGTTTTCGGCGCTATTTCTAGATATTAAGCAAGAAAAATTAATGTTTCTTCCTTATGCGTCGCTGCAATTATGGGCAACGAGGATGACTGCCACCTTGGAGACAAATAGCTGCAAGTTGAGTAGTATCTAGGTTTTTAACATTGGTAAAATCAACGCCTTTAAGCATTGCCGATGAAGTTTCTTCAGGTGCTTGAATAAAGCCGTCAGCTTGAGTAGTAGAGCGCACAAAAATTGCTCCAGCTAAATCGGCTCCAGTCAAATCAGCTTCTCGCAAATCAGCTTCACTAAGATCGGCATTTCTCAAGCTGACGTTTTGCAGTTGTGCTTTGTGCAAATTAGCATTTTGCAATCGAGCATTACTCAAGTTAGCATTGCTCAGATTCGCACGGCTCAAATCGGC
Source organism: Chroococcus sp. CMT-3BRIN-NPC107 (assembly GCA_019359635.1). Lineage (GTDB taxonomy): Bacteria > Cyanobacteriota > Cyanobacteriia > Cyanobacteriales > Chroococcidiopsidaceae > Aliterella. The sequence goes on along the minus strand of JAHHGY010000017.1, from coordinate 7,213 downwards.
TCCTGATAAGTCTGCACCTTGCCAATCTGTGCCGCTTAAATTGGCAAGTTGTAAGTTAGTTTTTAAGGCACTGACGCGACTAAGACGAGCAGAAGATAAATCGGCTTTAACTAAATTTGCTCCTCCCAAATTTGCCCCTGTAAGACTTGCTTGCGTTAATACCGCAGCGCTTAAATTAGCTCCTACCATTTGAGCGCTGCTAAGATTAGCACCAGAAAGATTGCTATAAGCTAAGTTAGCTTCGTTGAGGAAAGCATGAAGCAGATTAGCTTGCTGCATAGAGACGCGGCTGAGGTCTGCACCATTAAAAATTGCAAACTTCATTTGAGCATCATCAAGGATGGCAATGGCATCATCAAAAGTATTGGCTATACCGTCATTGCCTGCACTTTGCCAGCTACTATTAGCAAGATTTGCCCGGTCAAGATTTGCGCCAGTAAGGTCAATGCCTGCTAGGTCAACTTTGTTGAGAACTAACCTAAAACTCGAATTTTCACCTAGACAGATGCGGTCTAATTGGACAAAATTCAATTTGCCGCTATAAATAGAAAGAATTTTAGCGATCGCATTTTGGTTAGCTAAAAGTTGCTGATTGTCGTCAATTTCTGAATTATTGGCTAAAGATAAGTTCAAGCGTTGCAATTCTGGTAATGCTGCTGTACCGCTTGTCACCAAAGCTTGTTGAATCACGCTGGTCAATTCGGGGCTAGTCGATTGCGCTAATAAATTGACTAGCAACTGCTGTGCTTGGGGACTATTTACCGTCCCTAAGTTTAAAATTGCTTCGGTACGTTGGGCTAAAGTGTTTGCTTCGGTGGCATTTAGTTGTTTGGTAGCCGCTAATAATTGTTCGCTATTGTACTGGGCAACTTGTCCTCCCTCTATTTGAGTGCGGACGTATAGCTGCGTGGCAATTAAAGTTCCTACTACCGTGCCAATACTACAGCTTGTTACTATTGTTAGGGCAATTTTGGGATGGCGACGCATCCAAATCCACAAATCGCGCTGGGGTTTTTTGATTTTTGTAACGGTGATGGCAGCCTCGGCGACATGAGAAGCGGGTTTTTTCCAACTATATGCAGAGGCTTCCCACTTACCTCCCTGTTCGTTGTCTTCTCCTAAGCGTCCTGTATTAGGGGCATAGATACGACTAGCATTGACAACGTAGGTTCCCGCCAATAAATCATGTAACGATCGGCGCTGGCGGTTAAATCGGGCGCTCATGCCTTCTCCTAGTACCATTACCCCAGCTAAAGCCGCAAGCATTCCGGGATCGGGAAATAAGCCACTACAACGCCACACCACGTAAGCAATAGATAAAGGCAATCCCCAAGTTGCTACCCCTTCGCGCAGGATGATTTTCGTTAAACCTGGTGGTTTTCCGGCGGTAGTGACTACGCGGATACCCAACCAGCGTTTAGGCAGCGTGCTGCCAGTTTTGGCGAGTAGATATACTTGCCAACTACCTAGCAATATTGGAGTTGCTAAAGCGGCAGACCATAGTAAATTAGTTAGTGGCGGAACTTCGCTGACATCTTTACTTGCGGGTAAAGCAAAGGTTTGGGCGATCGCGTTTTCTGTTGCTGCTAGTACCGGGTTTAAGGGTACTTGTTCTAGCAAATGGGTTTTCGCATAGGTTCCTACGCTGTAGGGAACTATAGCACTTGTGGCAATTATTGATATTTCGATCGCCCAAGCCGCAAACCGTCTAGTCACTAAAGGTAGTGGCTGTACCCTTGCTTGCTTATAATTGCGATCGCCCCCTCTCCTCACACTTGGATTAGCCATCTCAATATCCTTTATATAAATTTTTTATCTCTGTACCTAGCACCAATGGATTTATGATTTTTTTAATTTCGAGAGCTACGAGCTACTAAAAACTGATACATAAAGTACACTACTAACCCTAAAAACGCTAGGCTAAATAGCGCTGCCACTAAGTTTAATAAGCTTTTGAGTACTGCAAAACCAACTATCGCCCCAACGCCGACTACAATTATTTTTCCCCCATTAGGTAAAGACTTAAACAAGTTAATAACTCTGTTCAATCTCGTCACCAAATCGTTGCTAGTAGGCGACTCGGTTGTAACCCAATGGGCGTTAGTTGGTGTGGAATCCAACTGTTGCAAACGACGCTCTAAATCTTGTTCGTTTTCTTCGGTATTCATTTTTGGTTGGCGCTAGATGACGATCTTTAGTCAGCAATTATAAGATGACAAACCTTATTTGGTGAGAAAATTCTAGCGAATTTTCAGATTTTGAGATTGCATCCTAGCGTACAACTTAGGTAAACCTTTGTTGTGCCTCTAGATACTATCTTAATTATTTAGCGCTTATTTCAGGGCTGAATAATTGTATAACTTATTTTTCAATTTATTGTGTAGAAATGTTAAATTTATCAGCTAAAAAAACTTAGATATTTAAGTAATTTTTCTTGTCTTAATCTACCCTTAGTCATCCCGCCATGAATTAGACACTTCGATGGCTTCAACGTCAATAGTTCCGGCAGGGGTTAAGCGATTAAATTTGCCTTGTACAACCTGCAAGGGTTCAGAGCAATTGGGACACGGCAATTGAGTTTTATTTAAACCTGTAAATTCATAATGGCAAACGGGACAGGCAGCTTGAATTAGGTTACGTTGCAGCCAAAAGCGGAAGCCAAAAAACCCTAAAACGGGTACTAATAGCAATAAGCCCGTTAAAATCAAAAACCAGTTTACAAGCCAACCTAGACCAACAGTACCGATTAGCCAAAAAACTCCGATAACAGCGATCCACCGTCCTAAATTAGAAATATTGAGATCGAAAGATTTAAGACTCATGTTTAGGAAATTTTAATTGCGCTATTTCTAGGATAACTAATAGCTGTAGTGTATTAAAAACAACTATTGCCGATCGCTTATTTGGGCAAGAGTCGAGTAGGTTGGGGTAAGAGTAAAGGGCGCTGACTTATATTGTTAGGGATTTTTCCGGTGTGTTGGTAGATTTTAAGGGCGCGATCGCCAAAATATCGCCTCCCCATAGGTTGTCTACAGTTGCCATAAAATACACTAAGAGTAGTTACTGTTTATTTCGGTTATTGAATTGTTGGTACTATGCGATTAAAGAATAAATTGCGCTCCGTGCGTCAACTAATTACTCATGGACTAGCGATCGCTTTTGGAGTAGTGTTCGCTTTCAGTAGCTTGCAAGTATTACCGTCTCAAGCTTTATCGATCCCCACAGAAGTAGATTCTCCCCAAATTGTTGCCCAACAGCCACCCAATGCCAATGTAGGCTCTAAAAGTTTTGTCGCCGCCGCCGTTAATAAAGTAGGTTCGGCGGTGGTACGTATCGACACCGAGCGTACCGTAACGCGACGAATTAACGATCCCATGTTCGACGATCCGGTTTTCCGCCGCTTTTTTGGCGAAATCCCTCAACGAATGCCAGAAGAACGTTTGAGAGGGATAGGATCGGGGTTTATTATTGACCGTAGCGGCGAAATTTTGACCAATGCTCACGTAGTTAACCAAGCAGATAAGGTGACAGTGAGGTTAAAGGACGGACGCACCTTAGAAGGCACGGTACAGGGTGCGGATGAAGTTACAGATTTAGCGGTAATTAAGGTTAATTCTACTAATGGCGATTTACCCGTAGCACCGTTGGGAGATTCTTCGGAAGTGCAAGTAGGCGATTGGGCGATCGCGGTGGGTAATCCTTTAGGCTTTGATAGTACAGTTACTTTAGGGATTGTCTCAACCTTAAAACGCTCTAGCGCTCAAGTTGGTATTCCTGATAAACGCCTAGAATTTATCCAAACTGACGCAGCTATCAACCCCGGCAACTCTGGCGGACCGTTGCTAAATGACAGGGGAGAAGTTATTGGGATTAATACCGCTATTCGCGCCGATGCGATGGGAATTGGCTTTGCAATCCCAATTAATAAAGCTAAAGATATTAAAGATAGGTTGATGCGTGGCGAGAGAATTGCTCACCCATATTTGGGCGTACAGATGGAAAATTTGACTCCCGAACTTGCTAAAGCGAATAATACTGATCCCAATTCTCCGATTAATGTCCCGGAAGTTGACGGAGTTTTAGTGGTGCGCGTTGTCCCCAATTCACCCGCCGCCACCGCAGGTTTACGACGGGGTGATGTAATTTTGCAAATTGACAAGCAACCTGTAACTACTGGAGAACAATTGCAAAATATTGTCGAAAATAGCCGCATTGGTCAAACTTTACAACTTAAAATTCAACGCGGCAATCAAACCCAACAAATCGGCGTGAAAGCTGGAGAGTTACAAAGCGAGTCGTAACTAATGTTAGGGAAGCAACACAAATTTAGGTTGCTTCCTGAGATTTTTTGAAGCAGGCGATCGCGCTACGATAACGAAAATTAACGCAATAACTAATTACTATGCCCGTCAAAGTTGGAGATTCAGCACCAGATTTTACTCTACTCTCTCAATCTGGTACATCTGTAAGCCTAAATGATTTTCGCAATCAAAAGTCTGTGGTTCTGTACTTTTACCCTAAAGACGATACACCCGGATGTACCAAAGAGTCTTGCGAATTTCGCGACCAATACGAAGTATTTAAAGCTGCCGGGGCGGAAGTTATTGGTATTAGTGCCGATTCCCCTGAATCTCATCAAAAATTTGCCACTAAGTACAATTTACCTTTTACTTTACTTAGCGACAAAGATAATCAAACCCGTAAGTTGTATGGTGTGCCTTCAACGGCTTTTGTACTTCCAGGGCGCGTAACCTACGTTATCGACAAGCAAGGAATTGTCAAAAACATTTTTAATTCCCAATTTGACTTTAAAGGTCACATTCAAGAATCGCTTAAAACTCTGCAAGCAGTGTAGTAATTGGGCGTACTGGCGTACTTAAATGTACGCCCAAAATTCTTATTTCACTAAATGAGGTTTTTCGTTAATTTTAGTGTGAGCAGATTTGCCATTAGTATTATTGCTGTTGTTGCGTGGTTGAATTACTCCATAACCGCCATGATTGCGTTCGTAAATTACGTTAATTTCTCCAGTTTCACTATTGCAGAACATATAAAAATCATGATCCACGTTCTGTAATTGTTCTAATGCCTCGGTTACGGTCATTGGTGGCATAGCAAAATATTTTGTGCGGACAATTTCGGCGGGCAACTGAGGAGTGCGATCGCCTATTAAGTCGGATACTAATGGTATTGTATCTTCGCTCTCTACTTCTACTATTGGTTCAACGGTCGCTTTATTAGATTGCCTTCTTTCTTTGTATTTTCGTAGTTGACGGGCTATTTTATCTGCAACTAAATCTATACTTGCATACAAGCTCTCGCTGCTTTCTTCGGCACGAATTATACTACCGTTGGCATATATTGTTACTTCTGCTGATTCCTTGCTGCTAATACGCGGATTACGGGCTACAGACAAATGTACATCTACTTCGGTGGTCAATGATTGAAAATGATTTACGGCTTTTTCAATCTTCTGATGTACATAATCGCGAATTGCGTCGGTAAGTTCAATATTTTTGCCGTGAATGACAAGCTTCATATTCAATTCTCCACTAGGTTGCTTGGGCAAATTGTTGTTTTTCAAAGGCAAAGCTATGGTAATAGCTATTACAAGTAACTATTCCTTGGTTCAGTGGGGCAAGGCCTATTTGTGCTTTTTGAGCGTTTAATTACAACTTAAATATCTTTGTCTTGTTACTACGCACTTTAGATAAGTTACCTTGACAACTAAAATTTATCAGCTTGCGATCGCTAGAATCCTATCGCTAACTTAATAATTTAGTAGTTACGATTGAAATAATTAGACTTTTGATTATTTATATGTCTAAACTACTTCAGTTTGATGGTGCGCAAGTTAGGTTAGAAGAAACTTCCTCCATGCCTATTTGAGGTCATACATTTACCCTACCACTTTGTATTGGGGAAAACATTTATTTGGTTCTAGCTTCAAGATTTTTTGCATGAGTTAATAATTCTTGATTTTAATACCAGGTTTTAGGCTCAAGTTTAGTAAAAATTACCCTTGATTTTTGTAATGATTGCGAGTAAAAAAACCTTAAATGAAACTCACCGCCGTTGCTGTTACTTATATAACCAGAAGCTGATTAATTACTCTTTAGCTTGGGATTGGCAAAAAAAACTATTACAAGAGCGTGTCAATAATCCTAGTTTGGATGATGTATTAATTTTGCTCGAACATCCGCCCGTATACACGCTAGGACAAGGCGCTAGTCTGGAATTTCTCAATTTTGATATTGACAAAAATGCTTTTGAAGTGTATAGAGTAGAGCGGGGTGGAGAGGTCACTTATCATTGTCCCGGTCAATTGGTAGGCTACCCAATATTGAATTTAAAACATTATTGTCAAGATTTGCACTGGTATTTACGGCAGTTAGAGGAAGTGCTGATAAGAGTTTTGGCGATTTATGGTTTAAAAGGCGATCGCATTGCTAAATTAACAGGGGTTTGGGTAGAAGGAGTTAAGGTAGGTGCGATCGGTATTAAAGTTAGTCGTTGGGTGACAATGCACGGTTTTGCCTTAAATGTATGTCCCGATTTGATAGGGTTTGAGCAAATTGTCCCCTGTGGAATTGCGGATAAAGCTGTAGGGAGTATGGCGCAATGGATTCCAGGTATTGAATTAGAGGAAGTACGAGTTCAAATAGCGACGGCTTTTGCGGAAGTATTTGGAGTTGATTTTATTGAAAATCAGGAGTTACATTACCATGCTTGAACAGTTAGAAACCAGCAATCAAGACGCAGTTATTACTCTTTACGATATCTCGTGGGAGAAGTTTGAGGCGATCGCATCTTTGCTAGAAGACACAAAAATACGTTTAACTTATTTAGATGGAACCCTAGATATAATGTCCCCTTCACCAGCGCATGAAGAATCGAAAAGTACAGTAGGTTTGTTGCTGGAAACTTACTTACGACATATTGGGAGAAGGTTTTATACTACAGGCGGATATACGCTAGGTAGTCGTGAAGAAGGCGCAAGGGGAGAACCTGACGAATCCTACAACTTAGATTTTATTAAACCAATTCCAGATATAGCTATTGAAGTAGTTATGGCTAGCGGTGGCGTAAATAACCTGAGTTCGGGTTAAGCAGAGGGAGGTAAAGCCCATTCTAAATGAAGAGAAGGCTTTTTAGGCTGATAACAGTAGGCAATCAAACCGCACAGGACGTTAACGGCAAAATTGACAGGACG
>JAHHGY010000016.1 GCA_019359635.1 Chroococcus sp. CMT-3BRIN-NPC107 | reverse complement strand
GTGCCGCAGTGGTACTTAGTTTGAGAACTTTGGTTTTAACTGCGACTCGTTGGAGCCAATTCTGGAATAAGCTCAACCAATACGGCTTTCCTATCTCTCTATAGAATATCATATCGAGGTCGCACCCCCTATAACTAAGTCGTTCGGAGCTTGCCATCAACCGAGCAGTTACGTAGCGATTGCTACATCGCCTAAATGTCATTTTTTGCAAAGTTTTAAACTAGCTCATATTTAGAGCATTTGGATCGCCAAAGCCAAGATAACCGCGTGGGGTAATCATCCAATTATTGTGAGTGCGGGTGGTTTGGTTGCCAATTAACACCGTAGTTAACATATCAACGGTTGTATCGAGCAATTTATCCAAGGTAGTTAGAGTAATTTGCTCATCTGGGCGATAGGCAGAACGAACGATCGCAACGGGGGTATTAGCATCGCGGTATTTTAAGAAAATAGTCGTTGCTGTGGCTAGTTGTTGGGTGCGAGTTTGCGATTTGGGATTGTACAAAGCTGTAATAAAATCGGCTTGGGCGGCGGCTATTAAGCGTTTTTCGATGGTTTTCCAAGGTGTAAGTAAGTCGCTTAAGCTAATAGCACAAAAATCGTGCATTAAGGGCGTACCCACGCGAGAAGCTGCTGCTTGTAAAGCACTAATTCCCGGAAATAACTGCACGCTGGGGGTTTTTCCATCCCAGTTAGCTGCTTGCAATTGTTCCATGACTATTCCCGCCATCCCATAAATACCGCTATCGCCGGAAGATACAACAGCTACCGTTAAACCCCAATTGGCAAGTTCTATAGCTCGTTCTGCGCGTTGGCGTTCTTGGGTAATGGGCATTGCTTCAATTATTTGCTCTTTTTGCAGCAAAGGGGCAATTAAATCTATATACAAAGAGTATCCAATAACTACATCTGCTTCGGCGATCGCTTTTTGAGAGGCTGGGGTAATTTGGTCTAATTGTCCTGGGCCTGTACCCACTAATAATAATTTACCTGTACGACCAGTATATTCTTGTGCCGATTGCGCGATCGCAATTGTTACCGCACCAACGGATTTAAAAATCTGTTTAGTAACTAAAAGAGTTTGACTATTAGCAGCAATCATTGCGGCGGCTTCGGCAACGCTAGGGGTTCCAACTTCGGCTTCAACAACTTGCGAAGGGTTTGGGACAGTAATGGCGCTTAGAGCCTCTTTAGTGAAGGTAATTAGAGGTAAATCTTGTTCTTGACACAATTCCAATAAGCCTATTTCATCAGCTTTTAGATCGATAGTTGTAATAGCTGCGATCGCATTTTCTGCTAATTGATGTTCTAAAAATACCTTTTTAATTGCCGATGCGATCGTTTCCTTTGGCGTTCCCCTTTCGCACCCAACTCCCACCCACAAAACTCTTGGATGCCATTGGATTTGAGGATAATCTAATTCTCTTTTGAAAAGCTTGGGGGAGCGGGTTCCCTCCCCCCAATTTTTCGCTTCTACATTCCGAGCGGTTATATATATTTTGGCTTGAGGTGTGGGGGAATCTTTAAAACTATAGGTTGTTTGCCACAAGTTAGAACCTGCTTCCTGAATGACTTGTACGGGTTTACCCCTTGCTACTACCGCACTTACACCCGTCCAATCGCCCTCGCCTCGTCGCCAACCAAAGGGAACGCCTAACATATCTACGGCGGGAAGCCCTAAAGAGGAGGAAACGCCTGTTAATACTGGAGTTGCCCCGATTAGTTGAGCAATTAATGTTGCTAATTTATCCGCGCCGCCTTGATGTCCGCTACACAAACTGATAACAAATTTACCTGTTTCATCTACTACTATCACTGCCGGATCGGTAGATTTATGCTGCAATAAAGGCGCAATTAACCTAACTACCGCTCCCGTTGCTAAACAAAATACAATTGCTTCTTGGGAATCCCACAAACTCGCTACATGAGTTTTTAAATCTCCCCTATAGGTTTGCGCTTGGGCAATATTTGTTATAGTTTCGGGAATCCAAAGCTGTGCGCCAATATTAGAACAGATTGGCTGTAAAGTTTTGGTAGCATTGGGGGTAAGGGCGATCGCGGCTATCGATTTCATCAAAGTACCTATTTCACAAATGAAAGGCGCACTACTCAAGTACGCCCCTAACATAATTGTCCTTAATTATTAACAAGCTACTCGCTACTGGCTTCCTTTATAGTAGTTTGAGCAGTTTTTAAAGTGCTAATAATCGAAGGTTGCAATATTGGCGTATTAGCAACGGAATTATTAGCCAAGGTAAACAACGGATTAGACAAAATTCCCGCCAAAGAAGTCGCTACCAAAGTCAAGATTAAACAAACTTGAATTGGGCGCATTCCGGGCAAATCCCAGCGAATTTCAGGATAATTTTTGACTGCTTCTGACATTTCTTGAGGTTCCTTCACTACCATCATCCTTACTACGCGGATATAGTAGTAAATCGAAATTACAGTAGTTACAAGCCCCAGCAATACTAACCAATATTCTCCAGCTTGCCAACCAGCCCAAAATAGGTAAATTTTCCCAAAAAAGCCAGCTAAAGGCGGAATTCCACCCAAAGATAGCAAGCAAATACTCAAGCCCAAGGTTAAAAGCGGATCTTTTTGGTATAAACCAGAGTATTCGCTAATTTGATCGGTTCCCGTGCGTAAAGAAAAGAGAATCACGCAGCAGAAGCCGCCCAAATTCATAAATAGGTAAATTATCAGGTAAAACACCATGCTAGAATAACCAGCTTCTGTCCCGGCAATTAAGCCAATCATGACAAAGCCAGCTTGAGCAATGGAAGAATAAGCCAGCATTCGCTTCATGCTAGTTTGAGCAAGAGCGACAACATTACCCAAAACCATACTCAGCACCGCAAGGGCGGTAAATACAAATTGCCACTCGGCGGTAATAAGCGGAAAAGCTGTTGTCAAAAGACGAATTGCTAAAGCAAAACCTGCAGCTTTTGAACCTACCGATAAAAAAGCAATAACTGGAGTCGGCGCGCCTTCATAAACATCTGGTGTCCACTGGTGGAAAGGTGCAGCAGATATTTTAAAGCCAATTCCGGCAATTACAAATACTAAGGCAATTAGCAACCCTAAAGATTGTTCGCCGTTAATATTGGGAATATTAGCAGCAATGATATCTAACTGAGTTTCTCCCCCCGAAAGTCCGTAAAGCAGAGAAACTCCATACAAAAATACCGCCGTACTCGAAGCGCCAATTAGCAAGTATTTTAGCGCTGCTTCATTAGAGCGCGGATCGCGCTTGGTGTAACCTGTCATTAAGTAAGACGAGATACTTAGGGTTTCTAGGGAGATGAAAATCATTACAAGTTCATTGGCTCCAGAAAGGAACATTCCCCCCAAAGTCGCACTTAGCATAATTGTGATAAATTCTGCCAAAGCCGTACCCGATTGCTCGATATAACGAATCGACATCAAAATTGTGGCGGCGGTAGCTAGAGCAATAATTCCGCGAAACACAATACTTAAGTCGTCACTATTAAATGCACCCAAAAAACCAATGGGGTTGGGGTTGTCCCATTGCCAGTATAAAGCAGCGATCGCACTCAACAATCCAGCGATCGCGCCGTAGGGAATCCAACGCGAAGCACTGCGCCCCCCAATCAAGTCACCGACTAAAACAACCATTAGGGTAGCAATAATTATCCCTTCCGGTAAAATTGTCCCAGCGTTCAACTGGGCTGCAAGCGTGGCAAAATCCATACTTTGTATAGGCTGCCGTTATTAGGCATAAAAACTAACCGTGTTCATTGTATTGTCTCTCAACTGGATTAGAATGTTTTTTTGATTTTGATTTTCGATGTTTATCTTCAAAATCTGTAATTTTACCGTTGACAATGGCAAAAATTCTTACTTCATCCTCCAGTGGAACAATTTTAAATACTGCTCGTTCTAGTTAGCAAAATTGTTTTCTAGGGGATTTGCGTAAATGTCTTTACGTCTTAAATACTGCATTTTTGCTGTTTTGAGCCTTAGCTTTGTACCATATGTTGTAGCGGATAATGTAGCCAATCCAAACATTACCCAGCAAAAACAATTAAATTGGCAAGAAAGACCGGATTTTGGCAAATATTTTCAGCAAGCGGGTGTCAAAGGCACTTTTTTACTCTACGATCTCAACAAAAATCAATATTTTGTTCACAACGCCAAAAGAGCTAATACCGGTTATGTTCCGGCTTCTACTTTCAAAATTTTCAACTCCCTAGTTGCGCTGGAAACTGGTGTGGTAAAAGACGAAAATGAGGTTATTAAATGGGATGGGGTGAAAAGAGTAATTTCTGAGTGGAATCAAAATCACACCATGAAAACCGCAATTAAAGTTTCCGCCATCTGGTTTTATCAGGAACTAGCAAGACGCATTGGCGAAAAAAAAATGCAGCATTACATCAATTTAACCAACTATGGCAATCAAAATATTAAGGGTGGAATAGATAAATTTTGGCTAGAAGGAGACTTACGCATCAGTCCCAAAGAGCAAATAGATTTTTTAGTCAAGCTACACAATAATAAACTGCCTTTTTCCTCAAGAGCGATCGCCATTGTCAAAAATATTATCATTACTGAGCAGACCGAAGACTATGTACTGCGAGGCAAAACAGGCTGGGAAAACAGTTTTAAGCCCGAAGTGGGTTGGTATGTAGGCTATTTAGAACGCGATCGCAATACTTACTTTTTTGCTCTACAAATGGATATCGTGCAAGCAAAAGACCTTAAAGCCAGACTCGAAATTACGACAAGTATTCTAAAAGATATGAAACTGCTACCCAAATCCTACATCCGTCACGGGAAGGTTGTTTAAGTCAGCACGTCAGAGCGAACATATTGCTAGGTGAATGCTCTAAAACTTAACTTATGTCCTTTGATTACGACTTATTTGTTATTGGTGCAGGCTCTGGAGGTTCGGCGACCGCGAAACAAGTAGCTTCTTATGGTAAACGGGTGGCGACTTCCGAACAAGAAACGATTGGCGGTACTTGTCTCAATCGCGGCTGTATTCCTAAAAAATTTATTGTCTATGCTGCTGATTTCGCATTGCAAAATCAAGTAGCATCCAATTACGGCTGGGATAAAATGTGGGTGGAACTTTTGATTGGTCGCGCTTTATCAAATTGAAAGCATGACTGAGCGAAACGACAAAGCAATGATGAAGATAGTTACCGACGCTAAAAGTCACATTTTAGGGGCGAAAATGCTGCCAATATTATTCAATCATTGGCTGTAGCAATCAAACAAGGCATAACTAAACAAGAGCTTGATGCCACTATTGGGATTCATCCAACTACAGGAGAAGAATTTTTAATGCTGGATTGAAGACATCTTTGCAGTTATTGCAGCAGTAGCGGAAAACGTCAAAGGAGTATCAAACCTCCATTGCTTGCCTTTATAAAACAAACATTGGTAAACTTGCATTCCCCCGGATCTAAACCCCGCCTCAAAAGATTGCAGATATAGATCCCACATTCGTAAAAACCGTTCGTCATAGATTGGAGAAAGGGCAGCAATTTTATTTCTATTACTAATGAAGTTATTTCTCCATTGTCTTAAGGTTTCCGCATAGTGGGGCTTTAAGCTTTCACAATGGGCTACAGATAATTTTGCTGTCATCAATTCTCGCGTTATTTCGTGGAGTTGCGGTACGTAAGCGCCCGGAAAAATATATTTATCAACCCAAGCGCCGTTTCTTTGGGTGCTATTTGTCCCCACAGTATGCAATACACCAATGCCATCAGGTTTTAATAAGTTTGATGCTGCTTGCATAAAGGTGGCAAAATTACCTTTGCCTACGTGTTCAAACATCCCAATACTGACAAATTTATCGTATTGCCCTTCAATTTCTCGGTAATCTTTGACAATAATTTTCAGGCGACTTGTTAGTCCTTTTTTATCTATCCTTTCAATCGCTAATTTTGCCTGTTCCAAACTTAAGGTGATTCCCGTACCCGTTACACCATAATGCTCTGCGGCATAAATTAGCATTCCTCCCCAACCACAACCAATATCAATTAACGATTCTTCTGGTTTTAAAGCAAGTTTGCGACAAATCAATTCGTACTTTTGAAGCTGCATCACCTCTAAAGAGTCGGTTTCTTGCAGGCGATAACCGCAAGAATAAGTCAGCGTTGGATCGAGAAAGTGTTGATAAAAATCGTTTCCTAAGTCGTAGTGATGTTGGACATTTTTGCGGCTGTTTTGGATCAACACAGGCATTGTCCGCAAGCGTTGGGTGACAACTTTGGCAATTAAAGGCAACGTTATAAGATTCCGGGCTTTTGTATATACTCCATTGGTATGAAATAAGCCAATTAGTTCGCTAAGGCGGCTTTTTTCTTCATCCCACCAACCTTCCATATAAGCCTCGCAAAACCCCATCGCGCCAAAAGTTAGGATGCGATCATAGGTATTAGGGTTATGGACAATTAAACATAGCTGAGGAGAGGATGCTTTATCCCCAAAGTCAAATTCTTTACCTTGGGGGTTAATTACTTTCAGGTATCCTACTTTAATTAAGCTAAAAAGCTGATAAAGATAGCGCTCCCCACTAGGTAGATTTTCCATAAATGATTTTAGGTGGATTAATTGACATTAATTCTACAACAGCAAAGAATGCCGAATGTTAGATTGAAATATAAGTGCAGCATAAAGGACGCTATAAGTAATGACGTTTGATTACGATCTGTTTGTAATTGGTGCAGGTTCAGGCGGGCTTGCTGCCTCAAAACGAGCCGCTAGTTATGGGGCAAAAGTTGCGATCGCCGAGCAAGATTTGGTAGGCGGTACTTGCGTAATTCGCGGCTGCATTCCCAAAAAACTGATGGTTTATAGTTCCCACTTTCCCCAATTATTTGATAGTGCGGCGGGTTATGGTTGGAAAGTGGGCGATCGCCAATTAGATTGGCAACATTTGATCGATGTTATTGACAGGGAAGTAAATCGTCTATCTCAGTTACATATCAACTTTTTAAACCGGGCGAATGTAGAACTTATCTCTAGCCGTGCCACAATTATCGATCCCCACACTGTAGAAGTTGATGGGCGCAAAGTTACTACAGATAAAATTTTAATTGCTGTCGGCGGTCGTCCGGTTAAACCAGATTTACCAGGAATGGAATTTGCCGTTACATCTAACGGGATGTTCCATTTAAAAGAGCAACCAAAGCATATTGCAATTATTGGCGCTGGTTATATTGGGGTAGAATTTGCCTCAATTATGCGTGGCTTAGGCTCGGAAGTTACCCAAATTATTCGTAAAGATTTAATTTTGCGCGGCTTTGACAAAGATATTCGCCATGAAATTCAAAACGGCATGAGTCATCACGGCATTAAATTTTTAACTAATACTGTAGTTAAACAGGTAGAAAAAGTTGAAGGTCGTTTAAAGTTAACTTTAGATGGCGCTCAAGAAGAATCAATAACTGCTGATGTTTTCCTAGCTGCAACCGGGCGCGATCCCAATTTAGAAGGGCTAGGTTTAGAAAATGCAGGAGTAGAAGTTACTTCAACTCCTGCTGATGGCATTGGTTACAGTACCCGTAGCGCGATCGTCGTCAACGAATTTAGCCAAACCTCCCAGCCGAATATCTTTGCTGTGGGCGATTGTACCGATAGAATTAACCTTACTCCTGTAGCCATCGGCGAAGGTAGAGCTTTTGCCGATACCGAGTTTGGCAATAACAAGCGCTCCCTCAGTCACGAAAACGTACCATCGGCGGTATTTTCCACCCCCGAAGCCGCTACAGTAGGGATGAGCGAAGAAGATGCCCAAGCAAAATATGGCGATGACGTAAGTTGTTACCGCGCTCGTTTTCGTCCGTTATTTCATAGCCTCACAGGACTAGATGAAAAAACTTTAGTCAAGCTAGTAGTAGATAATAAAACCGATAAAGTGTTAGGCGCTCACATGGTCGGCGAAAATTCTGCCGAGGTAATTCAAGGGATTGCGATCGCTGTTAATATGGGTGCAACCAAAAAAGACTTTGATACTACCGTCGGGATTCACCCTTCAACGGCGGAAGAATTCGTTACCCTGCGCTAAAAATTGGATTACATCTATCTTCACGGTTTCGCTTCTAGTCCCAATTCTGCCAAAGCCAAGTATTTTCGCTCCTCTTTTGCAGAATTAGGTATTGATTTAAAAATCCCTGACTTAAATTGGGGAGATTTTTCGCAATTGACCATTACTCGCCAAATCGAGCAAGTATCAGCGCAGTTTCCCCCGTTTTCTGTGCCTATAACCTTAGTTGGTTCGAGTTTGGGTGGTTTGACGGCGGCGTTTTTAGCGGAAAAATTTTTACAAGTTCAAAAGTTGGTTTTACTTGCGCCAGCCTTTGAATTTCTGTCGCACTGGCTACCACAATTAGGAGAAGCCAAGCTGAAACAATGGCTTGACGAGCAATACTTAATGGTTTATCACTATGCCGAAAGGCGAAGTCTTCCTTTAAGTTACAATTTTGTTCTTGATGCCGCCAATTACCAAGATCAGCAATTATTGCGCCCGGTTCCGACCTTAATAATTCATGGTTGTAACGATGAAGTTATTCCAATCGCCACCAGCCGTAACTATGCGACTGCTCGCCCTTGGGTACAGCTAATCGAATTAAACAGCGACCATGCTTTAGCGGATATCATGACCAAGTGGCAGCAAATCAAAAGTTTTATTGTTCCCTAAAAATTAATACTTATGCTTCCTTTTCTGCGCTCCGATTTAAACACAATTCGCGCCTACAAGCCTCATCCCGGTAGCACTACAAGTCAGCCTGTAGCCTCTACTAGCGATCGCCTAGATACCAATGAATCGCCCTACAACTTGCCTAAAGAACTCAAACAAAAACTAGCTTGGACGTATCAAGAAGAAATCGAGAGCAATCGTTATCCTGATGCCGGACACGAAGAATTAAAGTCAAAAATTGCCGAATATGTCAACCAAGCAGCTAATACTAATGTCACTGGGGCTAATATCTCCGTTGGCAATGGCTCCGATGAAATTATCCGCTCTATCCTCATCGCCACCTGCGTAGGCAATGAAGGCTCAATTTTAGTTGCCAATCCCACCTTTGGCGTGTACTCAATTTTTGCTCAAACTTTGGGTATTCCTGTAGTTAGTGTAGAGCGATCGCCTATTAACTTTGAAATGGATTTAGCCGCCGCCCAACTCGCTATTACTCAAACCCAAAACCCACCCATACGAGTAGTTTTTGTCGTTCATCCCAATTCACCCACTGGAAACGCTTTAACTACAAACGAAATAGCTTGGCTGCGAAGCTTACCGGAAGATATTTTAGTAGTCGTTGACGAAGCTTATTTTGAATTTAGCCAAAATACCCTAGTTGGCGAACTTGCCGAGCGCTCTAACTGGCTGGTGTTGAGAACCTTTTCTAAAGCGTTTAGACTAGCCGCCCATCGAGTCGGTTATGCCGTTGGATATCCAGAAATAATCGCCGCCTTAGAAAAAATCCGTTTACCCTACAATCTACCAACTTTCTCTATCGCTGCCGCTGTAGTTGCCTTACAACACAGGCAAATGTTACTAAGCATGATTCCCCAACTATTAATTGAACGAGATAAATTAACTCATAACTTAACTCAAAACCAAGCTTTGCAAGTTTGGGAAAGTGCGGCTAATTTTATTTATCTGAAGCTTAAAATCAATTCTCCCCAAACCGAAGAAGTTTTAAACCTAATCAACGAGCAACTAAAAACCAACGGTACTTTAGTTCGTCATATTAGCAGTGGATTAAGAATTACTGTAGGTAGCCCGGAAGAAAATCAGCGTACTTTGGATCGCCTTCAAGCTGCTTTGTCTCGTCATCTTCCTCTTGCTTTGCAAAAAAAATAGTTAAGCGAAAAATTACTTCCCTTGCTGATTAAAACTTCGATAAGAACGGCGTACTGCACTCACTGTCTGCGGCAATACGCCTACTAATAAAGCGAAAGCTTCATCTGGCAATTGCGCCACTGTTTCCGCATCAAAATATTGCTCAAATTGTTCTAAAATCTTTTGCACTCGCTGCTGTGGCACGGGCTTTTCGGTAATTTGTTTCATCAAGCGAATCCACTGCCGCCTAATCAAATAAGCTTTTTGCCTTTCCTCATGAGAATCGGGAGACAACAAAGAGAGATTTCCCACAGGTATGGCTAAACTACAATCTAGGTCGTAAATGCTACCTACGGCGGCTCCTGGCCCTGCAAACTCGGCATGGAACCCTTTGTAGAGAATTAACCCGTTGCGACGACGACTGTTGACCACTAGCACTTGTCCACTGTGAAGCATTTTCACTATTTCTGGAGCATTTTTTTCTTCACTGGGATTTGTCATTTCACTAGCGCCAAAAGAACTAGCGGCACAACTACTTCGACCAGCCAAATTAGCTAATGCGATCGCCATTTGATAGCTCTGATAATCTTTGCTATCCATCGGATTTCCTATAAGTTTAGGCATAATGAACAGCCATAAAGAAAATCAAAATTTTTAATTTTACTTTACACTTCAGACTATCTATTTAGTAAAAAAGATTAGTCTTCAAACGCGAGAATAATTCTATCTTATTGTATTTAGTCAAACTAAATAGCCGGAGTTTGAAGCCTTAATAAAGATTGGTTAAGGAAAATGTAAACATTTTGTAAAGTTAGCTAAATTGCTTGTTTAATTATTGCTAACACAGAAAGCTAATTTATTCACAAACAACAAAAATGTAATATTAACTACTAAATCTCAACAATTAGATAGAAAATAGCGCAACTTTTGCCTAAATCTGCCCCTGCACCCCCAGCTAGGAAGAAAAACTTAAAATTTGCTCCCCTCTCTCAAAATGGGTTTGAGGTTCTAAGGAATTAGGGCGAAGGGGTTTAAGCGGATAGAAGGTTTATACATCTATACTAAGGCAAATACTTATGTAGTAATATCTGCTGCGGTTTTCCAAACAGGCGATCGCTCCAGCTAGTATCAATTTGATGCAATCGATAACCTAGCTTGAAGTATAGCTGTCGCGCTTGATAATTATTTTCTAAGACGTGGAGATAAATATCGTGAAATCCCCACCCTAAAACTACTCGTTCGCAATTTAACAATAGTTGTACCGCAATTCCTTGACGGCGAAGTTTTGAGCGCACTGCTAAATTTGACAAATATGGGTAGCGCAAATACTTGCTTCCCCAAGGTACGCTACTTGGACGTACTGCTACTTCTAAAGTGCCAGCTAGAGTTTCTTTACTACTACAAAGTTTTCCTGCTTTATCTATAGCTGTACCATTTGCCGCTACTAAGCAAGCATGATGAGGAGGAGAGGTACGCAGGCGGCTTTGTACGTCTTCATATATTCCTAGACGTAGTAATGGGTAAGCCCATCCCAACATTCCTTCTTTAGAATGAAAACTATCGGCAAGAATTTCTGCTACTGCACTAGCATCTTCAAGTTGAGCCGCCCGAATTTGCAAGTAAGAGCCAGAATAACGATCTTCGGCTGGCTGATAATCGGTTGAAGAAGACAAGGTATTGTTAAAAATAATCTCTATCGTCAATATCCTAAACGATTTTTATAGCAACGGTAAGACTATAGCTACAAAAATCTATTTGAGTTGGGCTAAAACTTTGAAAAAATGTGTTAAAATAATAATTCTGCAACAAACGCAGAAGCGATTGCGGGTGTAGTTTAGTGGTAAAACCTTAGCCTTCCAAGCTAATGATGCGAGTTCGATTCTCGCCACCCGCTTAAAATAAATAGCCCTACCGTTTCTAAAACAGTAGGGTGATATATAGGCGTTCAAACAGCTAGGCGATCGCCAAAAATCATCAACTTTTTGCTAAGGCTTAGTTTTTATCTTTTCTACCTGTAATCGCTTCCAGAAAATTCTTTGATTTGTCTTCAACAGAAATAGCATCTTGAGAGTTTTCTGGACGACTCATTTGGTCTATATCTGCGGCTCCTTGAATTTCGTTTAATCCTTGATTAGCTTTATCTTTAGTTTCTTTTTGAGAGTAGGGATCTTTTAAAACTGCTTTTTGGGCTTCTTTTTCAATGCTTTGAAGATTCGCTTCGCCCTGTTGCGGGGAAGATGTACTGCTAGTAGGATTTACAGGATCGGCGGAAACTGGAATAGCATTTGAAAGCAACAATAAGGCACAAACACAAGCGGCAATTAAAAAACGAACTGGACGTAGTGCAGACATATTAAAGCGGATACGCATAGGGGCTTTCTCCTAGTGATAGCAATTGTTATTCAGACTTTTATTGAGCTACTAGCGGCTAGTTGTTAACTTGGTAAAACTCCGCAAAAACCCGAACAACTATTTATAATAACTTAAATTATCGCTTTCAATACATCTACATCAAGACAGATATAATTTGGCTTATTTTTCGCATTTAAATGTAAAGAAATAATCAATCTTTAACTAAAAAATTGACTTTTGGTAACAATGGGTCTTGAACAATTCCCACTCCTGTAAACCCCCATCTTTGCATCAAGTTTCCTAATTGATTACCAGCAATTGATTCTACAGCAAAGCTTTCGCGGATATCGTTGCCATGAGTGTTGAGATAAATCAAGGCATCAAAGCTTTCATTAAATATCAATAAATAATTAGAATTTTTAGAATCCCCTTGTTGACTATTTAAGCGAGCAACAACATAACTGCCATCCGCTTTAGAGCGTAGCAGATAATAAACTTGCGACAGCATATCATACCAAAAATTAATTTATTTTCTATTATTGAAATTATTAATTAATGTTTTCTAAACGAATTCTCGGATCGACAACTTTAAGCAACAAATCTGCCAGTAAATTACCAACAATTAGCATCACAGCACCCATAACTAGGCTTGCCATAACTACATAAAGGTCTTGAGCAGTTACAGCTTGTAAAATTAATCTCCCTAAACCTGGCCAATTAAAGAAAAATTCAGCAATAAATGCTCCACTTAACAAACTAGCTAGTTCAAAACCCAATAGCGTAATTAAAGGATTAACCGCATTTCGCAGCGCGTGGACGTAGATTACCCGATTTTCAGGTAATCCTTTAGCTCTAGCCGTTTGAATATAGTCTTGGCGCAACACATCTAATAATTCGCCGCGAGTAATGCGTTGCAACCCTGCAAAGCTAGTAATGCTTAGAGCAATAGTTGGGAGAATCAGATGCCAACCAATATCTAAAAACTTACCAAAAGGAGATAAATCGTCGTGATTGATGCTCGTCATATCTCCCACCGGAAATAATGGCGAAAGATTTTGCGCCAAAATTAACAGTAATAAAGCGGTAATAAAACTAGGAAAACCTTGCCCAGTATAGCTAACAACTTGAAGAATGCGGTCTACAAGACGATTTTGCTTGACGGCAGCGACAATACCTAAGGGAATTGCGATCGCCCAAGTTACAATTAATGACGAAATAGCAAGTAACAATGTTGGCGGAACCCGCTCCCACAACAGCGATGCTACCGAGCGCTGATAGACAAAACTCTGTCCAAAATTACCTTTACTAACTACTTGCCACAACCAACGTTTGTATTGTTCTATCCAAGGTAAACCTAAACCAAATTGAACGCGCAGTTCTTCAATGCGCTCTGGGGAAATTTTGGGATTTGTTTTTAACGTACTTAAATAATCTCCCGGTGCTAACTGAATGATAAAAAACGACAAAGCCGAGGCTAGTAATAAGGTCAATAGCGCCTGCAACACTCGTTTAACTACATAAACAAAAGTTTCGCCTGCAAACAACTTAGTTAACCAATCTCCCGCCGCCAGTAAAGAAACTTTACTAAAAGTCATATTTATCTTAGTGATTTTAGCTAGTATTCTATCAACGAGACAATAGGAACCGAGGGCAGGCGATCGCGTCCGTGTAAATCTTTTAGCTCGATAATAAAGCCAAAGCCTACCAGTTCGCAGCCGATTTGTTGAACTAACTGCGCCGTAGCACTAGCTGTCCCTCCGGTTGCAATCAAGTCATCAATAATCAATACCTTGCTGCCGGGGGTTAAAGCATCTTGATGAACTTCTAAGCAGTCTTTACCGTACTCTAAATCGTACTCCACCGAATGCACTGCCCCCGGCAATTTTCCCGGCTTGCGGACGGGAATAAACCCTAGAGACAATTTGTAAGCCAAAGGCGCACCGATAATAAACCCCCGCGATTCCATGCCGATAATATAATCAGCATTTAACCCAATACTTGCGGTTTTTTCCGCTAAACTGTCGATGGTATAGCGCAATCCTACCGGATTGCTAAGTAGCGTAGTAATATCTCGGAACATAATGCCGGGTTTAGGAAAATCGGGGATATCGCGAACCAGTAACTTTAAATCCATAAGGTTGCAGGCAAAAATTCAATAAATTGCACTCTAACAATAGAGAGTCACGAGAAAAATCGTACACTAGCATAAGTTAGATTGTTTTGATAATCGCATTTTTATTGATGAATATTCCCTAATTACCTATATTTCTCCCATCGATAGCAAGATGTGCGAGCTTTTATAATTAATGCGGGCTATATTTTCTGATGAAAAACCTTAAATAGGTTCGAGAAACTACCTCACTCACCCAAGTCAACTGTATAAAAATTAGTTAACCATTTAGCCAATGCTGGGAATAATAACTAAAAAGTTGACTCAAATATCTTTGTTATTTGGCAAACAGCCAAGTCAACCGCCCAGTTTGTAAGGAAAAATGCTTTTGTGAGCGTCCAGCCATTAGATACACCCGTTGAATCACTGCCCTTAATTTTAGACAGTTTGCCTAATCTATCTGTCGATCAAAGCTCCTGTCCGCAAAAAACTAGGTTACAGCTTGACTTAATTTTACTAGCGATCGAAGCTTTAGAGCTTGGCGGCTCGGAAGCTATCTTAAGATTGGCTCGTGAATTGGAACTAATAGATATCATTAAAAATCGCGTTAACTTATGGCGGCTGCGGAGTACAAACCCGCTTAGGAGAGCGCATACTCGTCGCCCTTTGAGCATAGTTGAAGCCAAAGCTTTAGCAATTGTTGCTTGCTATTTAGCGCGGCGATTGACAGTAGTGATTCGTCAATTATTAATTGCCTATCAGCAAATGAGCGATAAGCAAATTCCTTTAGAGCAGAATTTACGGTTGGCAAATTATTTAGAGCGATTTCAAGTTCATTTCAAAAGTCGGATGAATCCCAGGCGTTCGGGAGCGATCGCTTATCATAGCAAAGAAAAATCTGACCAACTAGCTTTAAGTTTATTAGAGCAATTGCTATTTTGTACGGGAACATCGGGAATGCAACGGTTTTGGATTAGTTTGTTTGATGGAGAAGTAGAATGACCATTCAACGCAAGTATAGTTTGCCAAGCTGCGTATTGGTGGTAGAGGGCTTAAATGATGGCGCAACAATTACCGACGGCAGACCAATATTATCAATGGTAGTAAATGTTGAATGTCATTTTCCAAATTCTGAGCAACCCTCATTAAGCGGCGGACGAGACTTTTTAGAGAGTTTGGCAAAGTCTACAAGCATTTACACTCAAGAGTTTTTGAGTAAAATTCCCCATCGCCAAGCCCAAAGCGAGCCAGAATTGGTACAGTTGCACCAATTAAACAATCGTCGCCATCAATTAGTAGTTCGTTCTAATCCAAAATCTGAATCTACTACTGACTTAGTTAAGCTCGATTTGACTACAGTGCAGCTATTTGATTTAGTAGAAGCGGTAGATCAATTATTGGTAGATAACCGCACTTTGCCAGATTTATCGCTAAAACTAAGTCCAATTTCTAAGCGTTACGTTACTTCCCGCCAAGACGTAGCAAAACAAGCTGTACCCGCCGCTTTGGGCGTATCGAGTTTGGCATTAGCGGCGATCGCTTTTTTCTTAGTCCCGATCCCCGAAGTTCAACCCCCCAAGCCCGTACAGCAGTCTAGCAGCCAGTCTAATTTAGCCAATCAAGCGCCAGAAATCACCGATCCGGGACAATTGACGGCTTTAAACCAACAGCTTTATACGCAGATTGATTCTGCCTGGAAAACGCGGAATTTGCCCCAGGACTTGAGTTATCAAGTAGTTGTGTCTCCCCAAGGTGCGATCGTGGGTTACAAGGCGCTGGATACCGCCTCTACCGATCGAATTGACCAAACTCCCCTGCGGAGCTTGCTAATTCCTAGCAGCGCTACCCCAAGCCCCAGCCCTCAACCCATAGCTCAGTACAAGGTGGTATTTGCTAAAGATAATAGATTGCAAATTACTAATTGGGCTGAAAATAAATAGCTTTCTTGCCGGGGCTTTAAATTTCCGGCAAAATTACCTTTTATTGGACACCTTTTTGCATATAAGTACTCCACAACCGCGCCGCTTGAGCGCTACTACCAGAGGTGGGCGAGTTGTTGTCATTTCCTAACCAAACTCCTGTAACAAGTTGCTGGCTAGGAATAAACCCAATAAACCACAAATCAACGTTGTTATTGGTCGTACCTGTTTTACCTGCTTCCCCAAAGCCAATCGCTGCACTTCTCCCCGTACCCCGCTCTACTACCCCCCGCAGCATACCCGTCATTGTATCGGCTATCTGGGGTGACAATACTTGGACGTTGGCATTAGGACTTTGGTCAAAATCATAAATCACCCGGCAAGTTTTTAAATCCTCGCGATTTGGGCAATCGCTGCTGTCCAGAATGCGGCTGATCAAATGGGCGCGGTTCCACTTGCCATTGTTAGAGATTGCCCCAAAAGCACCAGTCATTTCTAATACGCTGACTTCACTTTGCCCCAAAACTAAACCTGGTACGGGATTAAGAGATGAGGTGATTCCTAGCCGCGTTGCCATTTTAACTACTTTATCTAGCCCTACATCTTGAGCGACCCTAAGGGCGATCGCATTTTCTGATAGCGCAAGTCCCGTTGCCATGTCTACACTACCGCTAGAACGTTCGCAGCCGCGATAGGCTTGTCCGCTCCAAGTTAGCGGCGCGCAAGAATAAGCTTTGCCGGGAGAAATGCCCTGCTCGATAGCTGAAGTATAAGTAAATAGCTTGAAAGTTGAACCGGGTTGACGTTTTGCCGAAATAGCGCGATTAAACTGACTTGTACGATAATTTGTACCCCCCACTAGCGCCCTTACTCCCCCAGTGGCAGAATCAAGAGTAACCACCGCTCCTTGAGAAAAGTTATAACTTGCGCCAGCATTACCTACAGTATTACGTAAAGCTAATTCTGCTTGTGCTTGCATTTTGGGGTCTAACTGCGTCTCGATAATAAAATTGCCTTCGTTGGCTAAATCTTTACCTAGCAAGCGTTGCAACTCTTGAAATACCGACGCATAAAAATACGGAGCGATGGTATTTGCTTGCTGTTCGCAAACTTTACGGCTAATTTCAATGGGCGATCGCCTTGCTCTATTTGCTTCATCCGCACTAACAAAGCCTTGCTCTAACATCCTAGCTATAACTCGATTGCGGTAGTCAATAGCTTTTAAACCACCGTCACCACACAAATCAAAAGCATTAGGCGCAGGTAAAATGCCTACCAAAGTTGCCGATTGTGCCAAAGTCAAATCTTTAGCAGCGCGATCGAAGTAGTAGCGCGAAGCATCTTCAAAGCCGTAAGTATCTGAGCCTACATAAATTCGATTTAAGTAAGTTAATAACAAAAAATCTTTGCTGTAAAACGTCTCTAAATTGAGCGCTACTACCGCTTCTTTCAACTTGCGCCCTAAAGAATCTTCTGCCCCTACATAGTCTCGAAACAAACTGCGAGCCACTTGCTGGGTAACGGTGCTGGCTCCTTGCTGAAATCCTTGACCTTGGACGTTAATAATTACCGCCCGCAATACCCCCACCGGATCGACTCCTACGTGCCAGTAAAAGCGGCTGTCTTCGGATGCTACTACAGCTTTGGGTAAGTATGGTGAAAAGTCTGATAAGCGCTTCATCTCTACGTGCGCTGTAGTTCGGGGTGGGCGCAAAGGCGTTTCGCCGTCGCGGGCATAAATAACTACTGGCCCTTGGGTTGGCGAAGGTAATGGTGTAACGGAAAACTTCGTTGATTCTAAGCCAATTGCTAACGCCAAAAGTGCGGTTATGCCACTAACACCATAAGCCCCCCAAGTAGCTGCTTTTACGTGCAATGGTGGCGGATCGACATACTGTACTTTTACTGACGCTGCAAGTTCTGGAGGTCCTAGAGTAAATACATCGCCGTGACGTAGGGCTAATTTTTGAATCCGGCGCTTGCCTTGATAAATGCCATTAGTAGAATTTTCATCTTTAATTGCAAAAGGCGAAGTCCGTTTGTGGGCATCTCGCGATAAAGATAAATGTACTTGACTAACTACTGGATTGCGGACAACAATATCACAGGATTTGGAACTGCGACCGAGTAAATAGCGATCGCCTAATAGCGGGTAAACTTCGGCTTTATCTGCTCCCGCCTCCTGTATCCATAATTCGGGAACCCGCGCTTTGGGATTGAGTGCTAGTGCTTGAAAATTTACCTTTGCTTGAATTGTTTGTACAGCTTGGGTTACTTGCCCCACAAATGTTTGCGGTTTTACAGGAGGTTGTGGAGGACTCATAATTGGCGATCGCTTAGTTATTAAGTTTACAAGTTAAAAGTTCAGTATATAAAATCTTAAAATTTTTCTTTAAATCTATTTTAATTGTAAGTTGTACAACCTGTTGCTCGTCTAAATTTCACCGATTTAACATTTTTCAGAGCATATTACGGCAAAATAGACATCTACATCGAGATGGATTTTTGTAAGTCTATCCTTTGTTCTAATATTCGGAAAGCTTAATTGAGGTTAATTGGTGTGAAGGCAAAATATTTAACCATCATTTGCACAACATTTGCATTGACAGTAACTGGTAGCGTTGCGCTAGCCCAATCCAGTACTGAGACTAAAACTCCAGAAATTTATATCTCTCCTGAAGGGATGAAGATTCTGTGCGAGCGTTTTCCGCTCAACTCCCGTTGTCCTGGCGGTGCTGCGGACGCAAGCACAACACCGTCCACAGGCACAACCAGCACTCCTGAAGCTTCTCCCTCTCCAAATCCCGCCGCTCCCGATCCGGCGACCCCTGACACTACCGCCCCCGGAACAACTGACACTCCGCCTACAGATACAACATCTCCTGGCGTACCTGGCGGTGCTGGCGATACTATCAATAACCCCTCAACACCTCCAGCCGATGGCGGAATTCCGCCTACAGATACAACATCTCCTGGCGTACCTGGCGGTGCTGGCGATACTATCAATAACCCCTCAACACCTCCAGCCGATGGCGGAATTCCGCCTACAGATACAACATCTCCTGGCGTACCTGGCGGTGCTGGCGATACTATTAATAACCCCTCAACACCTCCAGCCGATAGTGGTACTCCATCGACAAATACACCCTCTCCTGGCAATCCTGGTGTTGGTAATGGCACAATTCCTGAAGGAACCCCACCACCTACAAATCCCTAATTAACTAAAGCGATGATTTATTGAACTTTAGTGTTTAGATTTTTACTGCCTAGATAAAGCTATCTAGGCAGTAAATTTTTTAAGAACGAGAATTGCGATCGGATTTGGGTTTATAAAAACTATCAATTAGCCAACAAATAATTCCTAAATTAATAGAGACATCCGCTAAATTGAATACAGCAAATCGAATTAAACGCAAATCTATAAAATCTACAACGCTACCAAAAATAAATCTATCAATACCATTTCCCATTGCTCCACCTAAAAGCAATCCGTAGCTTAGTTGTTCGAGCTTTTTGAGCTTACCGCCAAATAAAGCAAAGGCTATCAAACCTAAACTAACAAATAAAGACAACCAGCGTAGTATATCGGCTCTGCCACTCAAAAGGCTAAAAGCTGCGCCAGTATTTCTAACATAAGTAAAATGAAACACTCCAGGTATTAATGGTTGCGTTTCTAGTAAATTAAAGTTTTGAACTATCCAATACTTAGTAGCTTGGTCTAAGCAAAAACTAATAGTAGCAGCAATCCAAAAAATACTATTTTTAAAACGCATAATAATTTGCAAAAACCGCAGAAAAAGTTAAAGTTTTGGATGAGGAACCGCTACAAGTAAAACCAAGGGTAAGGTTTCGTTTAATAAAACATCAAGTGTGTTAACGAGTAAGCTAAAACTGTAACTGCACAAACTATTACTAGCTGCCCTGGCAAAGGGTAAAAAGAATACACAAGTGCCAAGAAAAAGTTAAAGTTTTGGATGAGGAACCGCTACAAGTAAAACCAAGGGTAAGGTTTCGTTTAATAAAACATCAAGTGTCTTAACGAGTAAGCTAAAACTGTAACTGCACAAACTATTACTAGCTGCCCTGGCAAAGGGTAAAAAGAATACACAAGTGCCAGTTGAGCTAAAGGTAATGGAGAATTTATCCAGTTGAAAGCATGACTAATAACTAAATAGCTTAATCCGGTAGAATGAACTGCCGCTAAACCAAAAAAGCAACTAAAGGCAAGAGATTCTATTTTTGGCTGAGTTTTGAAAGCTAACAAACCACAAACCCAAGCTCCAGGAATAAACCCTAGTACATAACCAAAATAAGGCTGATTTAAGTAGTCAACGCCGCCACCTTGAGAAAATACAGGTAGCCAAGTCAAACCAAGCAGCAAATAAGCAATTTGTGAAATCGCCGCAGCGTTTTTACCGCCCACACAACCTATTAGTAGCACTGCGCCAATTTGATAGGTGACCCCCAAAGACAAAGTTTGCACGCCGCTATTGTCCCAGTTCAACGGCGAACTGGTAATATAAGCATCTAAAAAAGTACCGCCAATAGTCAGAAGTAAGCCGATAAAAGCCCACATTATTTGAATGGGAGCAGTCACGGTTTTGCGGATAGAAAGGTAATAAATAACAATCTCATTTTTTTAGCTCCTCACTTAGCCATTCACCAGGAATTGGCGCTTCGCCACCCGTAAGCCCAAGGTCTTTGAGCATAGCCCGGTCTTGCTCTGGTGGCTGTCCCATTGTAGTCAGGTAATGACCGACAAGCATGGCATTAATTCCAGCTTGTAAGCCCATAGCTTGAAGTTCGCCCATTACCGCCTCGCGACCGCCAGCATAACGTAAAATTTGTTTTGGCAGAATTAGGCGAAAAATAGCGATCGCTTTTAAAGCTTCATAAGGCTCTAGTTTTGGTCGATTGTTAAGGGGTGTTCCCGCTCTTGGGTTAAGTAGATTTAAGGGTACAGATTCTACTTCAAGTTCTCGCAAAGCTAAAGCCAAATCAACCCGATCTTCCCAGCTTTCTCCTAAACCCATAATACCCCCGGTGCAAGCTTGAATACCTGCGGCTTTAAGGTTTTTAATAGTGGCTACGCGATCGCGCCAACTATGAGTTGTGACAATATTCGGAAAAAAGCTTTCGGATGCTTCCAAATTGTGGTTGTAGCGCGTTACCCCAGCTTCTTTTAAAGCTTGAGCCTGTTCTGGAGTAACTTCTCCCAAAGCGCAACAAGGCTTGATATTTGTTTCGGCAATAATCTGCTCTACAGTAGCTAAAATCTGCTCGAATTCTGTAGATTTGGGGCTGCTGTACTTAGGCCCGCGCCCTTGACTTACTAAGCAAAAACGTTTCGCTCCGGCGGCTTCGGCGGCTTTAGCTTGCGCCATAATTTCGGTGCTAGACTTTAATCCATATACAGGGGAATCTTCGCTTTGATGGTGGGCTGATTGAGAGCAAAAACCGCAATTTTCCGAGCAGTTGCCTGATTTAATGTTGATAATGCTGCATAAATCTACTGTATTGCCGCAGCAAGCTTGACGGACGCGATCGGCAGCAGCACATAATAATAAGATGTTTTCTTGCCCTTCTATTTGGGTAAGAATAATTGCTGTAGCGCGGTCGATTAATTTTCCACTAATAATTTGCTCTGCTATATTAGCAAGCCACTCTTTTAGTAGCTCTTTATTATTAGGCAAATCGGTATTTGATTGATTAAAGGCGGTTGATAAGGGTGCTTTGACCACTTTTTGCCCCTAGATTGCGTGACTTAAGTGTTGGCATTTTACCATTGGAATACCCCTTTTGCTCCAGCTAGGGCGATCGGCAACTAAAAAACTTGCCAAACAGATATATCAATCCTATTTAATCCATCTATTTCTAATAGCTTTAATTATTGTTAACCTTTTCTTTACCTTATCTTGATAACAAAGCGCTAAGTTCAAAGCGAATACCGTAAAAATACGCAGAGTTTTCTATGTTTTCCCGTATTGATCCAACTCGTAGAGCTTTTTTGCTATCGCTGGTAGCCCTTTCATTTGGTATAGCATCCTGCCAGCCGCAAACACCCACTGCTCCGAGTGCTGACACTAACGCCCCCTCCAGTCCCGCAGCAAACACTGGCGGTGAGAGCGTAACTCTTAATGGTGCTGGGGCATCCTTTCCTGCTCCCTTATATCAGCGTTGGTTTTCTGAGTACAACAAAGTTAATCCCAATACCAAAATTAGCTATCAATCCGTGGGTAGTGGTGCAGGTGTAAAGCAATTTACGGCTGGAACTATAGACTTTGGAGCCAGCGATACTGGGATGACAAAAGAAGAAATTGCTAAGGTATCTCGTGGCGTTCTTTTAGTACCAGCAACCGCCGGAAGTATCGTTTTAGCTTACAATTTGCCAGGGGTAGAAGGAATCAGGTTATCTAGGGATGTTTATCCAGATATTCTTTTAGGCAAAATTACCAACTGGAACGATCCTAGAATTGCCAAAATTAATCCCGATCTCAAACTACCCGACCAACCGATTACAGTTATTTATCGTTCTGATGGTAGCGGTACTACTGCGGCTTTAACAAAACACCTCAGTACTATTAGTCCCGCTTGGAAAAGTGGTCCAGGAGAAGGTAAGTCTGTTAGTTGGCCTGTAGGCACGGGAGCTAAAGGTAATGAAGGCATAACCGCACAAATTCAACAAACTCAAGGGGCAATTGGTTATACCGAGTACGGTTATGCTACCCAAAACAAAATTCCCTTTGCAATTCTGGAAAACAAAGCCGGTCAGTACGTAGCAGCTACCCCAGAATCAGCTTCTGCGGCTCTTGCTTCAGTAACGTTACCAGAAGATTTTTTAGGGTTTGCCCCCGATCCCGAAGGAGCAGAGTCTTATCCAATAGTTTCCTATTCTTGGATTCTGGCTTACAAAAACTACGACGATCAAGCTAAAGCCCAAGCTGTAGAAAATGTTTTGAAATGGGGATTAACTGAAGGACAAAGATTTAGTAGCGAACTAGGATACGTACCTTTACCAGAAAGCGTAGTTAGTAAAGTGCAACCTGCGGTTGATGCTCTTAGCCAGTAATTAAATACCGCGCTTGTAAGTCAATTTAGGAAAATAACCCATGAGTTCGATCGCCCCCCAAGCCCAAACAACAATCAGACCACGCCCTAGTTGGGAAAAAAACCTAGATACAGGCTTTGTTTGGCTAACGCGACTCCTCGCATTAGCGATCGCCGCCGTTTTGGTTTGGATTGCTTTAGAAGTAGCAATTGAAGCATTCCCAGCAATTCAAAGGTACGGTTTAGGTTTTCTTAGTTCCACAGCTTGGAATCCTGTCAAAGAGGAGTACGGCGCGTTACCGCAAATTTACGGTACTTTAGTTACGGCATTTATTGCTTTATTGTTAGCAGTACCCATTGGAGTCGGAACAGCCCTTGTAGTCAGCGAGAATTTTCTTCCTGCCTCGGTGCAAACTGTAGTAGTATTTCTCATTGAGCTATTAGCAGCAATTCCTAGCGTGGTGTATGGCTTGTGGGGTATTTTTGTGCTAATTCCCATACTCACAGGTGTGGGCAAGGTATTGCATTCATCTTTGGGTTGGCTGCCGATTTTTAGTACGCCACCTTCGGGACCTGGCATATTTCCCGCTAGTATAGTTTTGACGATTATGATTTTGCCAATTATTACGGCAATTTCTCGCGATGCTTTAGTATCGCTGCCGTCAGATTTGCGCCAAGCCGCCTATGGGCTTGGGGCGACGCGCTGGGAAACAATTTTTCGAGTTTTATTACCCGCCGCAACTTCTGGAATTGTCGGAGCAACAATGCTAGGGCTTGGTAGGGCAATGGGTGAAACGATGGCGGTAACAATGATTATCGGCAACTCTAACCGCATTAGCCCGTCGATTTTGACAACCGGAAATACTATTGCTTCGTTGTTAGCAAACCAATTTGCTGAAGCTGATGGAATTCAAATTTCTGCTTTGATGTATGCGGCGCTAGTTTTGTTTGCGCTAACTTTGATCGTAAATGTTTTGGCACAGCTAGTAGTGCGTAGAGTGGGAAAAATTTAAGTTAAGTAAGATTTGTGGCGATCGCACTAAAAGTAGAGCGTAAGATATGGTAACTCAAAATCTCAATAGTTCCGATAGTAATGTCAACCGCAGCTTAAATCGTTCTCCTAATTCTCAAAGAGTAATGTTCGGCACGGTGATGACAACTCTCGCTTTTGCCTGTGCGATCGCTGCTTTAATACCTTTAGTTGCCGTCCTTAGTTACGTGATAATCAAAGGCTTTGGTCGTCTCAACTTGAGCGTATTTACAGAACTTCCACCGCCACCATTAGTAGAAGGTGGCGGCTTTGGTAGCGCCATTGTCGGTACTTTGATGATGGTAGGAATTGCCGCTTTAATTAGCATTCCTGTAGGGGTATTAGCAGCAATTTATCTCACAGAATTTAGCAAAGGTAAAGTCGCCGACAGCATTCGGTTTGCCACCAACGTTTTAAGCGGCGTGCCTTCAATTATTGCTGGAGTTTTTGCTTACGGGGTAGTAGTGTTAGCCATGGGTAGTTTTAGCGCGATCGCTGGTGGTATTGCTTTATCAATTTTGATGCTACCGATTATTGTTCGCACTACCGACGAATCGCTGCAATTAGTTTCTAGAGACTTGCGCCAAGCAGCCGTGGGAATTGGCGCAACAAAGTTTCAAACCGTCATGCAAGTTGTATTGCCTGTAGCGATTCCCGCTATTGTTACCGGAACAACTTTAGCGATCGCTAGGGCGGCAGGAGAAACAGCACCATTGTTATTTACAGCGCTATTTACGCAGTTTTGGCCGACAAACTTAACTTCTCCCACACCATCGCTTGCGGTTTTAGTTTTCAACTTTGCGATCGTGCCATTCGACAACCAGCAAGAACTTGCTTGGGCGGCTTCTTTAGTTTTAGTATTTTTAGTTTTGGTTACTAGCATTATTTCCCGTATTGCTACTCGCAAGCGGGCTTGAGTAGTTTTAATAATTAGCTAACCAAAGATTTAAACTCAACTTTCGGCGTTGCCCAACTGGTAATGGGATAAAGAAGGTGAAACCAGAAATACTGTCTTTTTCGTCAACCAACCATTGAAAATCATCACACTTTCAGCAACGTCCAACTTTCTATTAATTCTCTTAGCAAACCCACTCCTATATGACTACTGACACTTCAACTATCAATCAAACGCAAACTATTTTGCGAGCAGAAAATGTCAATGTTTATTACGGAAACTTTCTAGCCCTCAAAAATATTTCCTTAAACATTCCCAAGAATCGAATCACCTCTTTTATTGGCCCCTCTGGTTGCGGTAAAAGTACCTTGTTGCGGTGCTATAACCGTCTTAATGACCTAATTGATAGTTTCCGCGCTGAAGGGAAAATTTTTTACTACGATCAAAACCTTTACGCGCCTTCGATAGATCCTGTAGAAGTGCGGCGACAAGTGGGAATGGTATTTCAAAAACCTAACCCTTTCCCCAAATCAATTTACGACAATATTACCTTTGGTGCGAAGATTAACGGCTATCGCGGCGATATGGACGAGTTGGTAGAGCAATCGTTGCGGCAAGCGGCTTTATGGGATGAAGTCAAAGACAAACTCAAGCAAAGCGGTTTATCTCTTTCGGGGGGACAACAACAGCGTTTGTGTATTGCTCGTGCGGTGGCAGTCCAACCAGATATTATTTTGATGGACGAACCCTGTTCGGCGTTAGATCCGATCTCGACGATCAAAATTGAAGAATTGCTCCAAGAACTCAAGCAAAAATACACCATCGTCATTGTTACCCATAATATGCAGCAAGCATCGCGGGTATCGGATATGACGGCATTTTTTAATGTCGAACCTACAGACAAAGGTGCGAGAATGGGCTATCTAGTGGAATATGACAACACCGAAGTCATTTTCCAAAATCCTCAAGAAAAATCAACCCAAGAGTATGTAAGCGGGCGCTTTGGCTAAATTAGAGACAGGCGATCGCCTAGTTGTCGAACTTCAAATAACTTCTATCTAGATTTTTGGTTAGCATCTAGCAATTAGCTAAAGTGACAATAGCATTGCCTAGCTTGTTAACAACTACTTTTAATCAATGACTAAGAACAATAAATTGCTGCTGCCAATATTAGCAACTAGCTTGCTAGTGGGTGGCGGTATAGCGACCTACTTTTTAGTAATTCAGCCTCAAAAACTAGCTCAATTGCCTCTAGGGGCAAACGTTATTCCCACTGATGCGTTAATTACGGTTTCGGTATCTACAGAGCCGAGCAAGTGGCAGCAATTGCGCGAATTTGGCACGTCTCAAACCCAAGCGACTCTAGACAATTATTTAGTAGAATTGCGCGATCGCTTTCTAACTGACAATGGTTACAACTACCAAAAAGATATTCAGCCTTGGATTGGTAAAGAAGTTACTTTAGCTGTAGTATCAACCGAAGCATCGCCCGGAGCGCAAGCAATGGTTATGGTGTTGCCGATTGCCAAACCCGCTCTTGCCGCTTCGTTACTCTCAAAACCATCACCCCAAGGCAAAACGAGCGATCGCGTTTATAAGGGTAGCCAAATCAAAGCTACTCCCAACTACTCGGCAACAGTAATAGATAATCGTTTTTTGGTAGTTAGTGATAGCCCTAAAGCTACCGAAAGAGCAATTGATACTTATCAGGCGCAAAACTCTTTACTAAAAATGCCTGGTTTTGTGGAAAAATTTGGAGAAATTGCCCAAGAAAATCATTTTGCTCAAGTATATGTCAATATTCCCGCCGCCGCTCGGCTAGTAAATAGCGATCCAAAAAAACTGTCGCCGCAACTAGCAGGGCTTCAGCAAAGTCAAGGGTTAGCCACAACAATTAACTTACAGCCAGAAGGAATTGAGCTTAAAAGTATATCGTGGTTGAAACCCGATAGCGAGCGGGTGCATTTAGTCCAAAATAATGCCGGAAAAATGCAGCAACTTTTACCCGCCGAAACTTTGATGATGGTATCGGGAGGCAATTTACAGCAATTATGGCTTGATTATTTGCGATCGGTAAAAACTAATCCCCTTACGCCCATTCCCCCAGAAAATTTACGGGCGGGGGTCAAAAATACTACTGGGCTAGATTTAGACGAAGACTTGCTCAGTTGGATGGATGGAGAATTTTCTTTAGCTGTAATTCCAGCTACAACCAAAGCCGATGCTTCGCCAAATGACTTTGCTTTAACCTTAGCCTTTATGGTGCAGGCAAAAGATGCCGACAAAGCGCAAAAAGCATTTCAAGAAATAGACAAAGTAATTAGCAGTCAGTACCAGTTTAAAGTCCAAGAAACGCAAGTAGCAGGCAAACCTGTTGTTAACTGGATTGCTCCTTACGGAACTTTGGCAGCAACTCATGGTTGGTTAGACGGAAATGTAGCTTTTTTTACTATTGGCGCACCCCTAGCCGAAAAAATTATTCCCCAGCCTACGGTTAATTTGGCTAGTACCGAGCAATTTCAAAAAGCCGTGCCATCAAAACTTAGCCCAAATAATGGGCAGTTTTTCTTAAATATCAATGGAACGTTTAAAAACTTGCCCCTACCACAAATTATTCCCAACCAACAAATTGTATTAGAAGCAGTGCGTTCTGTAGGTATAACGACGGCTGTAAAAGATCGCCGTAGTATTCGTTATGACATTTTTATGGCGCTCAATAAAGCCGGAAACCCCAAACCTTTACCCAGTCCGATAAATAGCCCTAGTGTGTCTCCTTCACAATTACCGTAAACCAAATTGGTTACAGAGAATTTACCACTCTAGTCATTGGTGAAGTTAGGATCGAAGATAGTAGAGATGAATTTTTAGCTTAAAGAGTCGGGGAGAACAATAATATGAATCTGGTTTCACTCCAGAACTGGCTAGATAATGCGGCTTTTGCGGTATTATTTGCTACTATGTTAATTTATTGGGTTGGGGCAGCTTTTCCCCAATTGCGCTATTTGCCAGCTTTGGGAACGGCGGGAATGGCGATCGCAAATTTGTGTATGGCGACGTTGTTAGGGGCAAGATGGATTGAAGCTGGTTACTTTCCCTTAAGTAATTTGTACGAATCGCTATTTTTTCTAGCATGGGGAATTACTACCATTCACTTTTTGGCAGAAAATAATAGCCGTAGCCGTTTGGTAGGGGTTGCTACTGCTCCTGTGGCTATGGCAATTGTTGCTTTTGCTACTTTGACTTTGCCTTCTAAGATGCAAAACTCTGAGGCTTTAGTGCCTGCCCTCAAGTCAAACTGGCTGATGATGCACGTTAGCGTCATGATGTTGAGCTATTCGGCTTTAATGGTGGGCTCGTTACTAGCGATCGCCTTTTTAATTGTGACGCGCGGTGCAAATATAGAATTGCGTGGTAGTTCGGTAGGTACGGGCGGCTATCGCTTGCATCGGTCTACAGACTTGGCAACTTCAAAAGCTGCGGTTATATCTGAATACAACGGTAATGGCAATACGGCGGTACTTAACTTAACGACTACTGAATCCGTAGCCGAACCTCTGTCACCTCAGCGCCTTAGTCTGGCGGAAACTTTAGATAATATTAGTTACCGGATTATTGGGCTAGGCTTTCCCTTACTTACCATCGGTATTATCGCCGGGGGAGTGTGGGCAAATGAAGCTTGGGGATCTTATTGGAGTTGGGACCCTAAAGAAACTTGGGCTTTGATAACTTGGCTCGTATTTGCAGCGTATCTCCACTCTCGCATTACTCGCGGTTGGCAAGGTCGCAGTCCGGCTATTTTAGCCTCTGTTGGGTTTGTAGTTGTGTGGGTTTGCTATTTAGGAGTCAATCTTTTAGGTAAAGGCTTGCATTCTTACGGCTGGTTCTTTTAGGGTTTGGGGGCATTTACTGCTATTAGGGTCAAGTTTTAAACCTAAAATAGATTCGATATTAATTGCAGGTTAGCCAGCGCGTGAAGCTATTTATTTATCATACCCCCGAACTAACTCCTACCGATACCGTACCCGATTGCGCGATCGCCGTCGATGTACTTCGAGCTACAACGACGATGGCGACGGTTTTGGCGGCGGGTGGCGAAGCGATTCAGGTGTTTAGCGATTTAGATACTTTGATAGACGTTAGCGCTGCTTGGGATGCAAGTAAACGTCTTCGAGCCGGAGAGCGGGGCGGTGCGAAGGTGGAAGGGTTCGATTTAGGCAATTCTCCTTTAGATTGCACCCAGACGCTTGTAGCAGGACGCAGGTTATTTATTAGTACCACTAACGGCACTCGCGCTTTACAACGCATACAAAACGCTCCAGCCGTCTTAGCTGCTGCTTTTGTTAACCGGGCAGCCGCCGTAAATTACCTTTTAGCTAAACAACCAGAAACTGTTTGGATTGTCGGATCGGGTTGGGAGGGTACTTATTCCTTAGAAGATACTGCTTGCGCTGGGGCAATTTGTCATAGTGTTTTGCAACAAGCAAATATCCCTTTGGCAGAACTTGCAGGTAATGATGAAGTAGTAGGTGCGATCGCTCTTTACGAACAATGGCAAGATCGATTAGTCGAGCTATTTCACCAAGCTAGTCACGGTAAGCGGTTATTACGCCTCAACTGTGACGATGACCTAAAATACTGCGCCCAAGTAGATGTTTTAGATGTCTTACCTATCCAACAAGAGCCTGGGGTATTAAAATTATTAGGATAAACACTGTTTTAGGAAAAACCAAGCTGTGGGGTATCCCTAAGTCTTGGTTTTTTTCGATAAAAAGCCTTGTCTAGTCTATATAACGCCGCTTTGAGGGCGATCGCGATTTTTTTTTCGGACGGCGGACTTCGCCCGAATCATCGCCTCCTAGCCGACGGCTGACATCTACAAACATATCTCTTTGCAAACAGGGATAGTCGCTTACCCACAGCTTGCGACTAGGAATATATAAGTCTGTGACATCATCAATATCGCTCAAGTCTGGGCTGTTTGATAGCAATACCATCTCTGCAACTTGACCCTGGGAGATTAGTTTGTGTTCTTTACGCAATGGCACTTGCAACGTAGTTATAAACCCCGATTCGTCGCCAACTTCTAAGTTCAATCGACGTTCGCGGTTTTCAATTAGTACAAATTCTCCAATCTCATTAACATTTTCTTCGGTACTAATTAATTCTTCCGTTAGAAATATACCTAAGATTCGACCGCGAAAAAAGCCAGCGTAGGGATAGCGGCGATATGCTCGATTGCGTAAACTTGCTCGAAACACAGGTTCCCAAAACCAGTAAAGCCCACAGATTAGCCCCACGCCAAATAAAATCGCCCCAAAACCTTTGCCTATTACAAATCCCAGTACAAATTCCAGCACTAAAACAACTAATACACCAACCACAGAAAATAGTAGTCGCCTCAAAAAATCTGCTGATTTTCCCCAGCAGTATTTATATTGTTCGGCAGAAGCAATTCGAGGTATAACTTGTTCAAATTTCTGGCGCGTGAGAGGAACTAACATGGGAAAGTTTGTAGAACGGCTTATAGTATCTTTTCTAGCCCATAAATTAGGGACTTTAACAGCAGCACCTTACGAATAGCGAGGATTACTCCCGGCATATAACAAGCGCGATCGCTCGTATCGTGGCGTAAAGTATAAACTTGACCTGCTGCTCCAAAAATCACTTCTTGGTGAGCAATTAATCCTGGTAAACGGATGCTATGAATTCTAATTCCTTCTTTTGCTAAACTACCTCTAGCACCAGGTAATTTTTCGGTTTCTGCCACCACAGCC
The DNA here is from genome assembly GCA_019359635.1 of Chroococcus sp. CMT-3BRIN-NPC107. Classification (GTDB taxonomy): domain Bacteria; phylum Cyanobacteriota; class Cyanobacteriia; order Cyanobacteriales; family Chroococcidiopsidaceae; genus Aliterella. The sequence continues at coordinate 24,972 of JAHHGY010000016.1, read as the reverse complement.
GGGTTAAAAGATTTGCCCATTTCTGCCAATATCTCAGCCGTTTGAATTGCTGTACCGCTTGGTGCGTCTGCTTTTTGATTATGGTGCAGTTCAATAATTTCAACATGATCGAAGTGTTGAGAAGCGGCAACGGCGGCTTGTTGTAATAAAACCATCCCAATTGAGAAGTTAGGAATAATTAAGCATCCCGTGCTGGCTTTATCGGCAAAATCTGCAAGTTCGGCGATTTGTTCGCTACTTAAACCCGTTGTTCCCACTACCGGACGTACCCCATACGCGATCGCCGACCGAATATTATTATAAATAGAGCTTGGATGGGTAAAATCTACCATAACGGCGGGCTGTTTTTCTTGCGCCGCAAAAGCAAGCATTGGCTCAAACTGGTCGGTAATGGGGATTTCCAATGGTTCGCTTAAACCTGCTAATTCACCCGCGTCTCGATCTTGGTATTGGGGATTGCGATCTATAGCGCCCACTAGAGTCATATCTGCCGATTGGGCGATCGCGCGGACTACTTCTCGTCCCATTTTACCCGCCGCACCGTTGACTAGCACGGGAATCGGAGCTTGTGCCATGTGTTTTAAATTCTTTTATTTGTAGATGCTCGTCTCAACTTTAGCAGAAAGAGGACTTCACGCTAATTTACGATACGGACTTCGCGAGTGTCAACTAAAATCAAATATTGTTACGCTCGAAACAGACGAGAGGTAAAATTATAGTGATGACAATTTTGCGTAAACTTACAATATTGTTTTTGTGCCTAACTTTGAGTGTGACAACTATTGGCTGTGGTGGCGGTAACGAAACCGTCCGCCAAAGTCCTAGCACACCCCAGCAATCGGCAGCACCCACAAAAATTGCTGATGGAAAATACCCCGTACAGCAAGTAAGCTATAGCGATGCGAATGGAGAATACGAGTTATTTTTGCTCAATACTCCCCCCGGTCAACCGCCGAGTTTTCGCACTACAAACTTACAGATGGCAAGGTTAACCGATGAAGAAATTAAAAGCGGTGAAAAAAGCTATCTAAATGTGGCAAACGGACAACCAGCATTGCATCTTACGGAAGACTTTAAAATTGAGTACAACCACGTTGTAACAGAAAATCAAGTCAATCCCCAAACTGGACAGCAAGAAACTGTTGTCGTCCGCCGCGAGAATAATTTTTGGAGTCCCTTTGCTGGGGCTTTGGCAGGTCAAGCTATTGGTAGCTTGTTATTTAGACCCCAATACTATGTACCACCCGTCTACCAGCCCGGAGGCGGTGGATTGATAGGTTATGGCGGTTATGGTAACTCTTACGATCGCGCTGTCACCAGTTATCGCAGTCGCTACAATGCGCCACCACTAGAAGTTAGAAATCGAACTAATTTCCGTGCTACTGGCTCAATTAGAAGACCATCATCTTCAACAGTACGTCGTTCGTCGCCGCGTCCAAGTAGTGCCAGCCGTTCTACGGGTTCTGGTTATGGTTCTAGCACTTTACGCCCTTCTGGTAATTCTAATTCCAGCCGCGTAAGAAGACCATCATCAAGTAGTTTTGGTAGTGGTAGCCGTTCTAGCGGTTCTCGCAGTCGTTCTAGAAGTCGGCGCTAAATAATTATTAAGGGAATAGATCGATCTATTCCCTTTTTTATTGTTACGGTGTTTGCCAGATTCTTTGATGATATTGAGCTACATCTGCATAAGGATCGGCGGCTGGATGGCTGTGGTCGTGATGATGGTGGTGTCCGTGACCGTTGGGGCTATTTTCTCCCGCAGCTAGGCGGAATTTGCACATCTCACAGTTCATCTGCACTAGACCAAGCTGAGTTTCAATTTCTCGCTCTCGCAAAACTGATAATAATTGAGGATGCAAGCCCATCTCAGGCAAACAATCAATTTTTATCTCTGGGTATTGCTGTTGCTGTGCCAGACTAATATCAAAAATCTTTTTGACTAACGTTCCCGTAAATAGAAAGTAAGGTAAAACAATTATTCTTTTAGGATTGTAAAGTCGAGCGCGGCGAAATCCTTCTTCTAAGCGGGGGTGAGTAATGCCGATAAAGCAAATTTCGACCGTAGAATAACCGCTACCTTCCCAGAGAATCCGCGCTAGTTTGTAAAGGTCGCCGTTGGCATCGGGGTCGCTAGCACCACGTCCGACAAATAATAATACCGTATCAGAGCGATCGCCTTGATGAAGTTTATCAAGTTCGGCTAAACGTGACTTCCACAGTTCCACAATTCCTGGATTGATGCCAAAATGCCGCCCATAGTGAAACTTTACTTGGGGGTGTCGTATTCTAGCTTTATCTAGTTCGTTAGTGACATCAAATTTGTTATGCCTAGCTGCAAATAACAAAATAGGTAGTACAGATAGTTCGGTATAACCTCGTTCCACGCAAAAATCTACCCCTTGCTGAATCGTGGGTTCTGTTAGTTCTAAAAAACAAGGTAGTACGGGTCTTGACGTATCTAAAGCTTGGTAAGCCGCCGTAAAATCTAGAAAGCTTTGCCGTCCTGAATCATCTCTCGTGCCATGTCCAATCGTTAATAAGGGACGCTGAAGCGGTAAGGGCGGTAACTCTAAAGGTGGTAGCGTAGAGTGTTCTATGTTTGGTGTATTTACAGCAGTCATTAAAAGTAGGTATCCTTTCCCGTGCGACGCAGGAAATAAATTGAGCTAGTGACAATTTCGGCATCCTGGCTGACGATGACTGAATCTAAGACAATTTTTAATAATTAAATTATCTTCTCAGACTCGTTTACAGTTGCGGCACAGCCCCGGACTTGCACCGGAGTTTCCCTAGTTATCACGATCGCGCTTTAGTGCTTAGTTATCTTAACCTACCCGGCTTAATTCACAAATCCGGGGGGGAGGGGTTACACCAAATCTGTTAATTGGTTAATACTACAAGTTTTAGTATTATTTCTTCTACTACTCAAGAGACTTGTTATCTAAGTTATTGCCTACAAAAATTTTGTTAGACACTATTGATTTTTGGTTAAGGGGCGATCACGATCGTTCTTAAACATCAAAATCTATCGTTAATTATTCAAAAATACATTTTATATTGTCAATAATCTTTCAACCTCTACAAAATAATCATTTAATTTACTTATAAGTCAAATAATTTTTTATAAACTATCCTTTAGGGGGAATACTGCTTAGGGAAAAGTAGCGATTATTGATACAGTGGTAATAAGTGTATACGCAAACAAGCTTATTTAATGAAACTTCCATACACAGAGCAAGTTTTTAGTAAGCAAAAAATCTAGCCATTTTTTCAATTGTTAGTTGAGTGAGCAAAAAAGTTTATTAAATTCCGGTAAAAATACTATCAAAAGATAGTAAAAATCTACGAACATTAAACAAAAGGAACAGGCAATATGAAACTCTCTAGCTTATCGAAAACCATTTGGGCAAGTGCCGTTATTTTTGGTTTTGCTACGTTGCCAGTAATACCCGTTTCTGCTCAAGATAGTACCGGAACATCGGGAACAACTACAAGCCCCGGTACAACAGGTAGCACCGGAACTACAGGGACAACTACAACGCCCGGAACAAGTAGCACTGGCACTACAGGAACAACCGGAACCACTACAACCCCTGGTACAGGTAGCAATACAGGGATAACTACAACTCCCGACACTACAGGTAGCACCGGAATCACTGGGACAACTACAACACCCGGAACAAGTAGCACTGGCACTACAGGAACAACCGGAACCACTACAACCCCTGGTATAGGTAGCAATACAGGGATAACTACAACTCCCGACACTACAGGTAGCACCGGAATCACTGGGACAACTACAACTCCTAGTACAGGGATAACTACAACTCCCGACACTACAGGTAGTACAGGCACAACCGGAACAGACACTACCGGGACAACTACAACTCCTAGTACAAGTGGCACAACCACAGACACCACCACTACAACTACAAGTACAACCCCCGCGACAGGCAGCACAACCACAGAAACCGCACCTAGCACTACAGATACAGGTACTACCACATATCAACAAACTAGCCCAGCAGTTACTAACGAGCGCAGTTTTGATTGGGGATGGTTAGGTTTATTGGGTCTAATTGGTCTAGCTGGTAGACTTGCTAAACGCCAAACAGCGACTGTCTACAGGGATCCTTATCAGACAACTGGTACTACTACTAAACACTAAAACAAAAAAGGAACCGGGATCCCGGTTCCTTTTTTAAAATGTTAATTTCTATTATCTATTAGGCTTAACATAAGTTCGATTTGGACCAATGATAACTGCTCCTCTAGAGCCTCGAACATAGTCTGATTGCGAACCGTTGTAGATAGTTTTATTGGGTCCTCGATAATAATCCGCTTGCGAACCGTTGTAAATGGTTCTGTTGCGACCCCGGTAATAATCCGCCTGTTCGCCATTGTAGATAGTTTTATTAGGACCCCGGTAATAATCCGCCTGTTCGCCATTGTAGATAGTTTTATTAGGACCCCGGTAATAATCCGCCTGTTCGCCATCGTAAATGGTTCTATTAGGGGCTTGGTTATCGTCGTCGCTGTTTGGCTGTAAAATATAGACTTCACGATCACCATTTTGATAAACTTTTGGTTCGGCATTAGCACTAGCAGCAAAGCTAGTGGAACCTAGAGTGAGAGCCGCCAAAATTAGAAATGTTTGCTGGTAACGATTCATTTCATCCACTCCTGTTGAGAACACTTTTAGGTTTGACTTGTTAGCAAATAATCAGTTTTGTCTTTGCTGTTTCATCTGCTTGACGTTTCTTTGAATCTGCTGTTTTTGTTTTGGAGTAAAAATAGCATCGGCTCGATTTTTAGACGAGCGCATAATCGATTGAATTTGCGATTTTTGGGTTTGAGAAAGATTTATATCGGCAAAAACATTCTGTTGCTTTTTACCGCCTTCTCTACTAGCTCTTAGCTGTCTTTTTTGTTCTGAAGTTAAAACTGTTTCAATTTGAGAGACTGTATTGCGGCGAATTTCCATCAACTGATTTCTTTGCGTCTCGGTTAATTCTACGCCTGCAAACTTAGCTTGGTTTTGAGTTTCTCCCGATCGGCTTTGCCCTAACTGGGCTTGAACTACAGAGGGTGCAGTTACGAGCGTTGCTGCCATTGCCCCAGCCAATAATTGTGGCAGTAGTTTAAATTTCATTTTGTGCTGTTTGTAAATGCTACCTCCATTGTATAAATTCTGTTTCTTGAATAAATCCAGAAAAAGTTACTATTACAAATACGACTAAAGATATATTTTTTAGTTCCCAATCCTCATTCTGTGAAACTCGTGCGATCGCCTAAACTATTAGTGCAACTATAATAAATTTCTATTAGTTGGGTAATGACTTTAGAAATCAGCCGTTTCGGTTTTTGCCTACCTTAAAATCGAGAAATTCGCTATTGCTGTCTTTTTTCGCCGCCCGTAACAACATCCACCCAACTAAAACCAAGATTCCCCCCAAAGCAATAAAACCAATATCCCAAATTAATTCGTTAGCGCCTGGTTTAACGTGATGAATGCCTAAAATTTGATGATCGATAATACCTTCAACTACATCAAAAATACCTGCACCTATAAGTATGGAGCCAAAAAGAGTATTTGAAGATCGTGGTACATCATCGCGCTTTACAGCTTGCCATAATAAACCTATTCCCAATACCGTCAATACCCATGTAGCCGCATCAAATAATCCATCCCACACCATATTTAACTTCATTTGGGCGATCGTTGTCGGCGGTCTGACGCTACTTAACATATGATGCCATTGCAAAATTTGGTGTAGTACAATGCCATCAACAAATCCTCCCAAACCTAAGCCTAGGATGACTCCAGCCACAATTAGGGGGCGCTGCATAGGTGTTTTACTATCTACTTCCATGTAAAACCTCGTTATCTACCAAATAAAGAGAGTCAAGGCGATCGCGCTTTAGCTAGTTCAATTCTAAAGTTTGATACCATTTAATGGTGTTATCTTACGACATTAGCTAATGGAAGAAAGGGAATCTTTAACAGTTTATCTGCCTGCTGGATTACTGACTGAGGCGACGTTGTATAAGGCACAAAGTGAGTCATTGTTAACAAGGGAAGTGAATCGCCGCAAGGGTTTATCAGCACATAGCCGAATTATTGCTAGACGTGAAAAAATTAAACAAAAGACAGGTACTCTACCAAGTTCAGTAGATTTGATTCGCCAACTTAGATCGGGCGAGTCACAATATGACCAAGCTTGCAGGCTTCCCAATCAGTGGCAGTCGCCTCTAGGCTCTTGGAAGAGTAGTTGCCGAGGCTTTTAACCGCCCCGTAACTGAGTGAATTTACGAATTTAGTTAAGTCTGATGCTTGCTATAAAAAAGATCCTGGCTTTATCTTTACAAGTACCATTATTCCCGGTGACGAACTGGCTAGCTTATTTTCTGGGAAATCACTCTAAGCTCGATATTGAATGCGATAAATTCGTCCGTTAGCTTCTTCAGTAACCAATAAACTACCGTCGGGTAACACAAGTAAACCCACTGGTCGTCCCCAAGTAGTAGGTTCAGTAGGGTCGAGCAAAAATCCGGTCAAAAAGTCTTGATAATAACCTTGAGGTCGCCCGTTAGTGAAGGGTATAAATACAACTTTGTAACCCGTGGCGCGATCGCGGTTCCAAGAGCCGCGAAAGGCTGCAAAAGCTCCATTACGGTACTTTTGCGGAAACGAAGTGCGATCGTAAAACTGCATCCCCAAAGCGGCGGAATGTGCCTGAAATAGTACGTCTGGAGTTTTTGTTTTACTAGCTAAATCTGGGCGCTTACTTTTGCCGTTGACTACTTGCCGAGGATCGAGATTGTTGGGAGTTAGGTAAGCATAGGGCCAGCCGTAAAATTGTCCTTGTTGCAGGCGGGTAAAGTAGTCTGGAACTAAATCGTCGCCGATCGCATCTCGTTCGTTGACGGTGGTGTAGAGTTCTCCGGTTTGGGGATGAAAGTCTAAGCCAATGGGATTGCGTAAACCCGAAGCAAAGGTTTGACGACTAGAACCGTCTAAGTTCATTACCTGTACCGAAGCGCGGGGTAAAGGTTCTTCATCAACGTTGGACTTTGAACCTATAGAAACGTACAGCTTTTTACCATCGGGGGAAGCTACGACATTGCGCGTCCAGTGTTGGTTGTAACCGCCACCAGGAAGATCGGTAATTTTTTGCCCGTTTCCGCTAAGTTGCTGTTGTCCTTGCTTGTAGGGAAAGCGCATTACAGCGTCAGTATTGCCTAGAAAGAAAGCACCACCCGCGAAAGTCATGCCAAAGGGAATATTTACGCCATTAGAAGCGGTGGCAAAGGTTTTGTTGATATCAGCTACTCCGTCACCATTATTATCGCTAAGTAAGCGAATTCGATTTCGGCGCGTTTCTGTAACTAATACTTCGCCACTAGGGGTTAAAGCCAGCCATCGAGGGCGATCGAGGTTTTCGGCAAATACATTGACTGTAAAGCCTTGGGGAACTCGCAGCGTCGGGTTTTGGGGGATGGGAATAACGTTAGGAGACTTGGAAGCGCTATCGCTGGCAAAGGGTTTAGGTAAACTTGCAACGTTAATGCGGATAGGTTCGGGTGATAGCGGTTGAGTTTGGATTGGATTTTTAGGCTGGCTAGGACTTGCGGCTACTTGAGTTGGTGCGGGTTCTTCCACTGCACCCGTAGAATTGCAAGCGGCGGCGGTGGGAATTAGCAATATTAGGAGTAATAAGCGCAGTTTCATATCAACAAATTAAATTAAGCTACTTCCAGGGTAGTAAATAGTCAAAGGAAGTTGCAGGCGATCTCATTTTAATTTTGTCAAGATATGGCAAGCTTAGGCGCGTAATGCTTTGCGCCCTTACTACGATATATTGTTTTACTTAGATGCCTCTAACCAACGAAATTGATAAGGATCTTCTTTTGCTCCCCATACTTGCCTACCTGTGGCATCAAAACCGCGATCGCGCGTATCCATTCCGGTTTGATGCAAAATAATTGTATTGGTAATTCTTGTTGCGCCTCTAAAATTACTCGGACATCCACCGGAGGTTGTTTCTCCTACATAATAATTTCCTGTATTTTTAAAAAATACACTACAGTTAAATTCTTCTAACTCGCGACGTTGCACGACTCTTTGAGTTTCCGGCTTGCTACACAAACCAATCCAAGCTTGGGGAGTTGCTGGCTTAAACGCCTTAGATTCAACTTGAGACTGATTAATAGTTGGTGCAATGCGTAAAAAACGCTGGCGGTAGGGCTTGGAAAGCTGCTTTGTCACTGCTTGTTCTTGGTAAAGAAACACAGCATGAGGATTTTGCTCGGTGGTAATAACTTGAATTTTACAAGTTGTCATGCGGACGTTGGGCGCTCCGGGAGTAGCTTTTGCTTGGTTAGAAGTATCCATCACGCCGACTAAATGCGTTACGACTTCTTTTACTTGCTGCTGGATGGGGACTTGAGCATTAGTAGGTGCTGCGGTTGTAACGAAACTACCAATGATTATTGAGCGAATAGTTAGAGTGTTCACCAAAGAAAATAGATTTTATGTTTTTATCTAGCTTAGATAGTTTTTCCAGCTAAACGCGCGATCGCCACTGCTAATTCTACCGGATCGATAGGCTTGGGGATGTGCAATTGGAAGCCCGCTAGTAAGGCTCTAGTACGATCTTCGGCTCTAGCATAGGCTGTCAAAGCTAACGCTGGAACGTTACCCCCTTGTGGTAAGAGCGCTCTAACTTTCCGTATTAGCTCATAACCATCAACTTCTGGCATTCCAATATCGCTAACTAAAACATGAGGCTGGTATTGAGTTAGTTCTACTAGCGCCTCTTGGGCTGTAGCTACAGTTTTTACCTCTGCTCCATACTCTCGCAATACGGTGCTAATTAACTCGCGCGCGTCTAATTCATCATCTACAACTAATATTCGCAGATTCTCTAAGGAAGGCAAACAAAAAATTGGTGGTTCGGGAGTTACTATAGGGGTTTTTGTTGGTATTTCTTTTACTGAATTTTTTACAGAGTTTATGGGTAAACTGACAATAAAAGTTGCTCCTTTTTCTATCCCTTCACTTTCGGCTTTTACTGTACCGCCATGAAGTTCGACCAAATGACGGACAATTGCTAAACCGAGTCCTAAACCGCCATAAGTTCTAGTAGTTGTGCCATCTTCTTGGCGAAAACGCTCAAACACATAAGGTAAAAAATCTGAGCTAATACCTTGGCCGCTATCTTTGACGCTAATTTGAACGAGAGAATTTAGCATTTCTAAGCGGACTTCAACCCGCCCATCTTTGGGGGTAAATTTGACTGCGTTAGATAACAGATTCCATAAAACTTGCTGCAAGCGGCTAGAATCTCCAAGTACAAGATTAATGCCCGGTGCTACATAAAATTCTAGGCGAATATTTTTGGCTTCGGCGGCACTTTTAATGGTTTCAAGGGCAGATTCTACTATTGGTTGCAGCGCTATATAAGAAAAATCTAAGCGGATTTTTCCGGTAATAATCCGCGATACATCTAAAATGTCTTCGATTAATTGCTGTAAAGCTTTGGTATTGCGATCTATAGTTTCTAAGGCTTTACTCGTCGTATTTTCATCAAACTGGCGAGTCCGCAGCAATTGAATCCAACCTACCATTGCATTTAAAGGGGTGCGAAGCTCGTGGGAAAGAGTGGCTAAAAACTCATCTTTCATCCGATTTGCTGCTTCTGCGGTAGCACGAGCAGATTGTTCGCTCTCTAGCAATTGTTCGCGCTCCATTTCGGCGGCTTTGCGCCTAGTAATGTCATGGGCTGCTGCATACATCAACCCTTCTTCTACTACCGGGAAAACTGTCCAAGCTAGCCAACGATAAGAACCATCTTTACACTGGTAGCGATTCTCAAAATAATTAGTAGGCTCACCTCTAGAGAGCTTGTCTACTTCACTATAGGTTGCCGCTACATCTTCAGGATGAACAAAATCAATATAGGGTTTAGCAAGTATTTCGCTTGAGGTGTAGCCAAGGATTTTTTCAAAGGCTGGATTGATGCGTTTAAAATAACCATCAAACCCACAGATACAAAGCAGATCCAAAGAAAGAGTGAAAAAGCGATCGCGTTCTATTTCGGCACGTTTGCGATCGCTAATATCTAAAGTAATACCTACTAACCCGGCAACTTTTCCTTGAGCATTAAAGTAAGGAGTTTTATAAGTTATTACCCAAATTGTCTTACCATCACCGCCCGTTACCGTTTCTTCTATGCTTTTTTTTGAAACGCCCGATGCCATTACTTGGAGATCGTCATGGCGAAATTTTGTTGCTTGATCGGTGGGAAAAAAGTCATAGTCGGTTTTTCCAGTAATTTCGGCAATTGGTTGATTAATAACTTCCGCACCCCGGAGGTTAATTGCAATATATTTTGCCTCCAAATCTTTGTAGAAAACTATGGCAGGAATTGAATTTAACAATACTTCTTGCTCTACAGCTTTTTGTTCTAGCGTTTTTTGGAGTAATTTACGATCGCTAATATCAAGCTGGCTTCCCCAGGCTCTAACTAAAACTCCATTTTCAACAATTCCTACCAGATTATTTAAAAAATACTTGGGCTTGCCCTCTGCATCTACTTCAAAAGATTCCGCCGCATTTAATTTGTATCCAGAACGAATAAAGCTACGCAGGTATTCAATATTTTGAGGTTCCGACTCTACAAGTAAGTCTGCTAAACTTGCGCCTACAATCTCGGCGGCAGAAGTAAAGCCGTACATTTGTGCCATTACATCGTTGCATTCTGCCAAATAGCCGTGCTGGTAGAAGTTCCGAATTTGCTCGTCTTCTGGAGTATCTATAGCAATTGGTCGCGCTATTTCAAAACGCCAAATTCCTTCCGAGCTTTGAGTAATAAATGCCCGATAGCGTTCTTCACTGGCTTTTAGTGAGGCTTCTGATTGTTTGCGATCGCTTATTTCCTTGACTATTCCTAGCAACTGAGTTGCCTTACCTTCTTTGTCTTTATAAAGACTACCTCTTACCCAAATCCAATGAATACTTTGGTCATCCCAAACTACTCTACATTCAAAATCCAAGTCTTCATTTGTTGCTAAAGTGCGTTGAAATTGACGATCGACATATTCGCAATCGTCAGGATAGATGCGATCTAAAAATATTTCGTAATTCCAATCAGGTAGCAAACTATCGTATCCAAAAACGCGATCGTGCTGAATATTTCGCTTTGCGGTTTTTGTTAGTAAGTCTAAATCCCAATCACCTAGTTGTGCCGCCTCAAGAGCAAATCTTAACCGGATACTGCTTTCTCTTAGTTCTGCTGACGATTTTTCGGCGGCGTTACGAGCAATAACTAAGCTTCGCGTTACGCCAAAAAGAATTAGCGCGATCGCAATTCCTATAAATCCAATATAAGGAACAAGCCTGCTTTCGGAAGTTAATTCAAATTCTGGACGCGAACTAAATACAATGCTCCAAGTTTGCCCAGCAATATCAATTGTTGATGTTTGTCTAAAAGCGGGCTTGTAATTTGGGTTATTAGCAATAGTAGAATTATGTAACAAGTTTTCTGGACGAATATTTTTGCCTTGATAAATTTTAAAATCTATATCTAGACGCTCATCTCTCCCAAAAATTCCGCTAATTAAATCATCGGCGCGAAAGGGGCTGTAAACAAAACCAATTAAGTTTGCTCGTCTTTGAGCAACAGTATCCGGGATTGCGCCATTGCGGTAAACGGGAACATACAGTAAAAACCCTGCCTGTTTTTGCTTATCAATCTCCTGTACTAAGGTGACTTTGCCGGAAGCGGCGGGTAAGCCTGTATCGCGGGCTGCGATCATCGCCTTGCGCCGCACGGTTTCTGAGAACATATCATAGCCAATAACGCCTTGATTGCGTCGATCTAGGGGTTCTAAATAGATAATTGCGTGATACTCGTTACGGGCAAAGTCGGGACGAATATTAAAGTTTGTTATTCCTTGCTGTTTTAAAGCGGCGATTAAGGCGGCTTTTTCTCCTGGCTGCACCCTTACCGAGAAGCCAATACCTTGTATTCCTGGGTAACGTTCTTGCAATCTCAATCGGGTAATAAAAGCTCGAAATTGATCGCGGCTAGTGCGATCGTTTGCGGCAAATAAACCACTACTAGAACGTAACAAAGTTATGTAAGTTTCAAACCGAGTTTTAATATCCTCTTGAGTGCGTTCGGCGGTATGCTCAAAGCGTAACTTATCTTTGGCTTTAGCTGTTGTTGTTACGTAAGCAGCCGTTGCACCACTAAATACCAGCGCGATCGCCAACACAAAATAAGGAATCCATCCCCGGCGATTTTGCAAGCTTTTTAATAATAAATTTGGTTTCATCAAATTTAGCGGCGCTGAGTATAAAGTAAACTTAAAAATATTATTTGTAGTGCGATCGCCCTATATATCGCTCAACTATTGTCTCTCTAAAAAATCTTCCCTGCGTAAATTGTTAACTAAATATCTGCCAAAAGTATTACGTAAAATCACTTAGAATGTATAAATCACAGCATTTTTTTTAGATATCGCAACCCAGTTCTGAAGAAAAATATTAATCTTTAAGAAAGAAGCCTAATTTTTTAAAAGATCGTATTGTTAAATGGCTCGAATTCCGACAATATCTTTCGATCGCGGCACGTTAATTGTGCATCCACCACCTAAAGGTAAAACATGGTTAGATTACGCTACTTGGGACGATCGCGTTGAGAAGTTTCGCATCCCCGCTATTGATTACCGAGCATTTATTGAAACTTTACAAGCAGAAAAAATTGATTTTGTCGATAATGCGAAAGCTTTTGAAACTCTAGAGCTCATCTCTAGTATGGAGAAAGAACCCTATCCCCATCAAAGCGAAGCATTGCTTGCTTGGAAACAATCGAGGCGTAATGGTGTAGTGGTGCTTCCTACCGCCGCCGGAAAAACTTATTTAGCAATGCTTGCAATGCAAGCTACGCCGCGCAGCACGTTGATTGTAGTTCCAACTATCGATTTAATGCACCAGTGGTATGCTCAATTGCTGTTAACTTTTCCCGATGCAGAGATTGGGCTATTAGGAGGCGGATCGCGCGATCGCACGCCCGTGTTAGTTTCCACCTACGACAGCGCCGCCATCCATGCTGAAGCCCTAGGAAACCGTTATGCGTTGATAGTTTTTGATGAGTGTCACCACTTACCGACAGATTTTAATCGCGTCATTGCCGAATATGCGATCGCGCCTTACAGGTTAGGATTATCGGCAACCCCCGAACGTACCGATGGCAAACACGCAGACTTAAATAGTTTAATCGGTAAAGAAATATACCGCAAGACGGCAGAAGAACTAGCGGGAAGCGCTTTAGCCAAGCACGAAGTAGTCCAAATTAAGGTAAAACTGTCGCAAATAGAAAGAGAAAGGTATAAGCAATTAATTGACGAGCGTAATACTTTTTTAAGAGAGACAAAAATCTCTCTAGGCAGTCTTAAAGGCTGGCAAATGTTCGTTCAAGCCAGCGCCCGTTCTACAGAGGGGCGCAGAGCGATGTTAGCTCACCGAGAAGCAAAAGAAATTGCTTTAGGGACAGATGGCAAAATGCGGATTTTAGGTAATATACTTGCCCAGCATTATCTCGAAAGGACGCTAATTTTTACCGCCGACAATGCCACAGTTTACCGGATTTCTCAAGAGTTTTTAATTCCCGCCATTACCCACCAAACCCCGGTAAAAGAGCGTCACGAGACATTGACAAAGTTTCGGGAGGGGGAATATAAAACCTTGGTAGCTTCTCACGTTTTAAACGAAGGGGTGGATGTTCCTGCCGCTAGTGTAGCGATTATTTTGTCTGGTACGGGTTCGGCGCGGGAGTACGTGCAAAGGCTGGGGCGAGTGCTGCGTAAGGGAGACGAGTCTAAGTTGGCGATAATGTATGAAGTAATAGCCGAAGATACGAGCGAAGAAGGTACATCAGCGCGGCGGCGTGGAGTAGGGGCGCAACGCATTGGACAAGAAGGGGCGCAACGCATTGCGCCCGTACCGTTGTATGGAGTAAATAGTAATGTTACCAAGCGAGTTGCTGACTCATCGGCTAAGTGGGGAGACGATAAATCCGAAAAGACTGAAGATTGATGAGGAGACAATAGCCGTTGCAAGAGAATTGATTGATTGCTTTTTAGCAGCGCGGGGCGGTACTCAGGGTCAATTAGATACTCAGTTGCAAGAATTGGAAGGCGATAGCCCAGATTATCGCTTTAAACGGGGTTTGGCGCATCTATTAAAAAGTGCTTGTGAGTTTGAAGTGGTGAGTCCTTTAGAACCAACCTTATTAAGAGAGCGAGTATTTAGTTTGTCAGCGCTGAACGTTCCAAGTTCGGTTCAAAGTTGTCAAACTTTAGATACCTTAGCATTGCAACTAAGTCAGGAATTAGAGAAAGAAGTTTTACCCGCGCACATTCGCGAAGGACTTTATGCAGACTTAGCAGAAAACAAGGTGTTGATGGAGTTTGAGGAACCGACACCAGAGCAATTGCTGCACAAATACAACCTTTCTCAGGTACAGGGAGTATTTTATCGCGCGAGTCAACTGATATTAAATGCTCATCGCAATGTTCCGGGAGAGTATAAGCTGCTATTTCGCTATTTGAAACTGTTTCAACTGATGGCTTATATCGAAGGCGATGCCGAACATGGGTTTACAATTACCATTGATGGGGCGACAAGTTTATTTAAGCCTAGTACGAGGTATGGACTTGCGATCGCAAAAATGATTCCGGCGCTTTTGCACGTCACAAAATGGAGTCTTAGCGCTACATTACAAACCCGCGATTTTTATACTAATAATTGGAAAACTGGCAAATTTAGCCTCGATTCCAATTGTGGCTTAGTGTCTCACTATCCGCCCGGTAAACCCTATGACAGTATGTTAGAAGAAGCTTTTGCTAGTCGCTGGGATTCCTTAAAATCCGAGTGGGTTTTAGAGCGAGAAGTAGATTTAATTCCTATCCCTGGTAGCGTGATGATTCCTGACTTTCGCTTAGTGCATCCTGACGGGCGGAGTTTATTATTAGAAATAGTTGGTTATTGGCGACCAGAATACTTACAAAAAAAGTTTGCTCAGGTGCGCCGTGCGGAAAGAGACGATTTGATTTTGGCAATTTCCGAACGTTTAAATTTAGAAAAAGCCGGAGTAAATTTAACGGATGTTCCCGCAAAAATTATCTGGTTTAAAGACAAGTTGTTGCCTAAAGCTGTATTAGCAGTGTTGGATTAAAATAAAACCTATCAAAATGATGAAACCTAATTTTCAACAAATAACTCGTAAGGAATTAAAAAAGTATATATTAGCTCATCCTACTGATGATGAAGCAATCAGAAAATTATTCATTAATCGTCGCAATCCTAACTCTAAAGTTTATCCTTATTCCTACGATCTTCCCTATGAAGAAGTAGAAGCTATCTTTAAAGAAAAATTAAACAAAGTAGATGATTAACAATCATTATTGTCCAAAACTAAAGTAAAAAGGAGTAATTATGATACCTATTCAAACAACTGTCACCGTCGCACCAGATGGGAAGGCTGCAATTGAGCTACCATCGAACATTTTACCTGGAGAGCATAAAGTTTTACTGATAATGGAGGAACAGTCAATAAGTACGCAGCCCGTCGTGAATTATAATGCTGCATGGGATGAATTTGAGCAACTAATCGACAAATCTACTGTTGATACGGAAATTGAAGATATGGCACATCAACACGACCATTATATTCATGGCACATTAAAGCGAGACACGTAACTTTGAGCAAAGTTTTTGTAGATACAGCAGCTTGGATTGCACTTATTAATAGTAGAGATAACTTACATATTCAAGTAAAACAAGTTAGATATAAACTACGTCAACAAAACGCTGTATTAGTAACCACAAAATTTGTGCTTTTAGAAGCTGCTGATGCGTTTTGCGATTCCTTTACACGAATGCAAGCTGTGAGTTTTATTGATGGCTTAGAATCGTTAGCGATTTTACAAATTATTTCTATCGAGCGAAGTTTATTTACCGAAGGTTGGTTGCTTTATAAACAGCGTCCCGATAAAGATTGGGGCCTGACTGTATTACTTTTGTAGTTATGAGCCAAGAAAATATTGTACAAGCATTCACATCCGATCGCTATTTTGAGCAAGCAGGGTTTACAAAACTTTTATCTACCAAAACTTAGAGCAGTTGGCTAAGTAGAAACTATTTTTAAACAAAAATTAAACAGAGCGGACGATTAACAATCGTTATTGTACAAAACCAAACTAGCAAGGAGTGTTTGGCCGTGACAAAGCCAACCTCGGAACAGGTACAACCATGAGTAAAGTTAAAAACATTGTGTTGGTTCATGGTTTTTGGACAGATGCCTCTAGTTACAATCAAGTGATTCCCACGCTGTTAGCCGAAGGCTACGAAGTTATCGCGGTTCAAAACCCACTTACTTCCTTAGCAGATGACGTTGCTGCAACAAAACGCGCTTTAGATCGCCTTGAAGGTAAATGTATTCTAGTTGGTCATTCGTGGGGCGGTACAGTTATTACCGAAGTTGGCAACGACGAACGAGTTTCTGGCTTAGTCTATATTGCCGCCCTTGCTCCTGATACAGGCGAATCGATGATCGATTTGATGAGTAAGTACGAAGCCCCATCGCAGTATTTTCAAGAACAAGAGAGCTTTATTTGGATTTCAAAAGCAGGCATACAAAAGATTCTAGCGGGCGACCTCTCCGCCGCACAAACAGCATTAATACACGCAACGCAAACTCTACCATCTACATCACTGCTGCAAGCAAAAGTAGATTCGCCAGCGTGGAAAACTAAACCAAGCTGGTATATTGTTGCCAGCAACGACCAATCTGTTCCACCGGAGTTGCAGCGCAATTTGTCTAAACGAATAGGCGCAACAACAATTGTTGTAGAATCAAGCCACTTGGCAATGATTTCTCATGCCAAAGAAGTTTTAGAAGTTATTAAAGAAGCGGCGGCGCATAGTTCTACTTCTAGTCCTGCTTGAGAGTTTAAACTGTTATCTGCGATCGCCATTAGGAGCCACTAGGGTTTGCAAAGCTTTTAACCAACAAGACTTAGAGCGGTTTGTTAAACTAAGTTTAGCCAGGCTTTATAAGTCAACTCTCAGCAAGGACGCGCAGACCCGATGATGCTATCGACCTATCCCAGTACCTTACTATCAAAAGAACTACTAAACTTACAATACAACTCTACAAGCGATCGCTTTGATGAAACTTGGGAAGCTCCCCTATCGACGCTGCTTGGCTTGGGAAGGGCGGCAGGTGCTGATTTTATCGAGTTTTTTCTAGAGCGAGTAAATTACATTAATTGTCAAGCAGAAGAAGACGCAATTACCAGCATTTCCCCCCGATTATCTACAGGCGCGGGAGTTAGAGTATTTCGCGGTGCGGCGGATTGTTACGTTAGCACCAACGATTTATCATTTAACGGGCTAAAAGCGGCTTTAGAAAAAGGTTTATCTATTCTTGGCTTGCAATTACCTAATGCTAACTCCTATATTCCCGAAATTAACCTAGAGTTGCTAAGAGACTACGCTACCAAAAAAGGTAAAGATGCTTGGCTCTCTGGTTGTAGCACTATGCAAGAAATGGGGGAAGTATTGTTAGATGCAAACGCCCAACTACAACTTAAAGCTAGTCACGTCCAATCAAGACGAGCGGTTTATTTTCGAGATTGGCAAGAAGTCTTAATCGCCGCCAGTGACGGGACTTTTGCTAGAGATATTCGCCTCAGTCAGTCGGTAGGTTATAGCTTGCTGTGCGCCGATGGTGCTAATCGGGCGGCGATAAATCAACGAGTAGGTGATACAAGTTCTCCTAGTTTCCTAAGAAATTGGGATTATGAAACTACCGCCGCAGAAGTGACAGAATCCGCCGGAAAAATGCTGTATGCAGATTACGTAGAATCGGGTAACTATCCGATAATTATGGCAAATCAGTTTGGCGGCGTAATTTTTCATGAAGCCTGCGGACACCTATTAGAAACGACCCAAATTGAGCGCAAAACAACACCTTTTGCTGACAAAAAAGGACAGAAAATTGCTCATGAAAGTTTGACAGCTTGGGACGAAGGATTATCTACCGAAGCTTTTGGCACAATTGATATGGACGATGAGGGAATGCCAGCCCAACGTACTCTATTAATTGAAAAAGGCATACTAAAGAACTTTATCAGCGATCGCACAGGTTCAATGCGTACCGGGCAACCCCGCACTGGTAGCGGTCGTCGTCAAAACTACACCTTTGCCGCCGCTTCGCGGATGCGTAATACCTACATCGCTCCGGGAGACTATTCCACAGAAGATTTATTTGCTTCTATCGATAAAGGCATCTATTGCAAGAAAATGGGCGGCGGGAGTGTTGGCGCAACAGGTCAATTTAACTTTGCTGTTGATGAAGCTTATCTAATTGAAAACGGCAAATTAACAAAACCCCTCAAAGGCGCAACATTAATTGGTGATGCTCAAGAAATTATGAACAAAATTTCTATGTGTTCCCAAGATTTAGGACTAGCGGCGGGTTTTTGCGGTTCAGTAAGCGGAAGTATTTATGTAACCGTTGGTCAACCACACATCAAAGTAGATTCAATTACCGTTGGCGGTAGATAATTCCCATAATTCGTGAAGACGTTTCGGTGAAACGTCTCTATATACGACGCGGTTTAGAGATGTAGCACTGCTACGTCTCTACAAAAAAATTAAAAACACAGGAAAATTTTAAAAGGTCTATTAACGTGACAAAAATCGCCGAAGTTGCAGATTATGCTCAAACCAGTGCCGAAAAGCTAGGCATTGAAAAGTTTGATATTTACGGTTCTTCCATTGATGAAACGAGCGTCCAAGTAGATACCGGAGAACCAAAACAAGTAAAAGCCTCAAACCGTTCTAGTGTAATGGTTAGAGTTTGGAATCAAGACAATACAATGGGAGTTACTAGCACCACCAATGTAGACCCAAAAGGACTAGAATTAGCTTTAAAAACTGCTTATGAAGCCAGCTTTTTTGGAGTCAAAGACAATATCCCCGATTTTAGCCCCGAAGCAACTAACCCCATTGCTACCGAAACTCAAGAAACCGCTCCCCAAGCGCCAGTGTCAGAACTAATTGAAACTCTGATTAAAGCTGAAAAAGAATTATTATCTGCTCACAGTGCGATCGCCAGCGTACCTTATAATGCTCTTGCCCAACGAGATATCAACAGATTTTATCTCAATAGTGCTGGGGCTAGACGTAACGAAGCTCGTTCTTATACCTCCATATACCTCTACACTAAAACCGAGCAAGAAGGTAAAAAAACTCGCAGTGCTGGAGCTTTTCGCATTAGTCACAGTCTTCCTAAGCTGGATATTCTCGCTTGTCTAAAGGAAGCTACAGACAAAACTATTAGCCATTTAGACTACGAAAAAGTTAAAACAGGCAAATATCGCGTAGTATTCTCTCCCGATGCTTTTTTAAGCTTATTGGGTGCATTTTCTAACCTATTTAACGCTCAAAATATTCTCGACAAACAAAGCCTTTCTACGCCCGAATCTTTAGGAAAGCAAATCGCCTCGCCTTTACTATCCTTTGCTGATGACGCATTGCATCCCGATAACGTAGCCGCAGAAACCTTTGACGGAGAAGGTACGCCAACTCGAAGATTACCGATAATTACCGATGGAGTATTAAGCAACTTTATTCATAGCGCAGGTACAGCCAAGCGCTTGAACGCTCAACCGACAGGACACGCTAATATTGGCGCAAAGGTATCTGTTAGTCCTCACTTTTACCATGTTTTTTCCGCCGCTACCCAAGAGCAAGAATATAGCTTAGATAGCGCCGAAAATGTCATATTTATCGACGACTTACACGCACTTCATGCCGGAGTAAAAGCTCTACAAGGCTCCTTCTCTCTACCTTTCGATGGCTGGATGGTAAATAACGGTAAACTGACCAGCATTGAGTCGGCAACGGTAGCTGGAGACATTTTAGAACTGTTTCAATCGATTATTTATATAGAAAAAGAAGCAGAACTAACTCCCGGTGGCGTTTGTCCTAGAGTTTGGGTTGACAACCTCTCAATTACAGGAGAGTAGTTAGGGTGTAGCCAAGTAGTTTTAGAAAATGTTTTAAACAGGTGGGGTTTGTCATTGTCGCTTACCCGATGACTTGGTTTTTGAACTGTCTTTCAAGCACTTGCGTGCCTTGACTGACCAATTTTACCAAGTCTTTTCTCCCACCTTACTCTTTGGGGAAGTTAGGGAGACAAAGTTTTGGCTTTCAGCAATGATAAGTTTTACTGCTAAAAGCACTATTTTTTCGGGTGATTCTGTGACATTGTTTGCTGGTAGACAGTTTCCTAGAAATAACCCGTTAAAATAATAAGAGCAGCACAGCTAAAAACTTTTATTGTTGTGTTGGGTTGAGTTAATAGGTTTTTAATTTTTTTATGGACTCTAGTAGTACACCGTCTGCCAATCCTTCCCGATCGACTCATAGATTGGCAGACATTCTCGGAACAGCGATCGCTTTACTAACTCTAACTTTGCCTCTGTGGGTAATTGGTCATTACTCCCCCTCCAACGTTAGCTCGGTTACAACCCCGATCTCCTATCCGCTACAAAGTCCCCCATAAAGGCGCTAGTGCAAAGCGATACTCAAGCTCAAAGAACGTTCTAATTCGGCAACTACGGCAGTAATAAAGTCAACTTTTTGCTTGTTGGGTGCTTGAGCTTGGCGCATAAAAAATACCAGCACGGCTACAACGCGGCGCTCTTCTTTAATCGGCATCCCAAAGCCAGCTTTGATACTGCAAGCAGCCGCGATTTGATTGCGTAAAAAATACGTTTCCGTCCTAGCAGAAACATCTACAATCCATTCAGGTTTTTCTTTTGCCCAAACTCTGCCGGGTAAGCCTTGATTGGGTGGAATAATGAAATCTTCGCTACAAAGGCGAAATTTCTCAATAGCTTCATTATCCAAGCGGTTGTACCAAACGGGGCTAAGTTCTAAAATGTCAGCAGAGGGAATCCAAGCCTCCCCATAGTCCCAGCCGCTTGTTTTACAAATAAGCGCGATCGCATCGTACAGTTGCTCTTGAAAATATGCCGATTTCATGACGTAACCTATACTTTTTATTTCGAGCACCAGATTTGCTTATACTTTACAGCAGCGCAAACTTGAGAAATGTATCAATAGTTCAATTTATGCCTTGAATTTTAAGATGGAACAGAATAAGGATTAATTGATCGTGGTTCTTGTTCGCGCTCTAGCAGCGCGATCGCTGGGTTTGAATTAAGCACACTTGAGTAGTAAGTAAAAAACTTGTAAAACTAGCAATAACAATTACTGGAACCATTGCCGTATCGGAAAGAACGCTGAGAATAACAGTGGTACTAATGGGAGTTTTGGTAATAGCTACATTTACCGCCGCCATCATGCAAACCATGGCAATAGTTGGGTGAGCTTGGGGAATGCTAAGAGCGATCGCAAGTCCCACGGCTGCGCCTATATAAAATAAGGGAAATATAAAACCACCTCGAAAGCCCGAATGTAGAGTCAAACTAACTGTAAGCATTTTAGCTAAAGCGATCGCCACCAACAGGACAACCCCAAAATTAGACCCCGTTTCAACAATAGTCGCAATTTCTTTTTCACCAAAAAATAGCGTTTGGGGAAATACACAAGCAATTAGTCCAATCGACAAACCGCCCAAAGTTGCCAACAAGATGGTGTAATGTTCAATGTATTTAGTTATTTCCCCGATGCTGCGGAAAATTACCACAAAAATAACTGCAACTAATGCCCCAACTACGCCTAATAATGCCCCTTGCAATAAATTCCACAATGTTAAAGCAGGAATTGCCGTAAAGTGGTACATTCCCCCAATAGTCAGTCCTGTATTCAAACGAAAAACGCAGAAACTTAAAATAGCGCTCAATACCGCCGGAACTAAAGCTTCGTAGTATTCTATGCCGCGACGATGAGGTATTTCTAGAGCAAATAGCGCTCCCCCAAGCGGCGCACCAAAAAAAGCTCCTAAAGCTGCACTCATACCGCAAAACGTGAGGACGCGGATTGTAGTAGCAGTAAGCTGTAGTTTTTGTCCTAACCAACCGCCAAAGCTGCCATTAATTTGTACTAGAGGCGCTTCGGGACCAGCACTGCCACCAAAAGCAATCGAAATTAGCGAAGCAACAATCATTGCGGGAGTTTGCTGGGGAGATATGCGCCCTGGCTGGTGGACTTTATCAACCACAAAGGCAACTTCGCCCGGAAGCCCCATAAAATATAGTGTTAAACCTACCAAAAAGCCGCCAATAGTAGTTGCAATCCATACATAATTGCTAACTGCTACTGGTGGCATATAAGGGGTTAAAAATTCTGGGATAGTATGCCAGACTAAATGTAATCCCGCTTCTAGAGTGTAGTAGTAAACCGTTGCAACCAACCCTCCAGCAATCCCAATGACGGCAGCATAAAAAATTGTTTGCTGGTAGTTTAGTTCGCTACTTGGTAATGGAGATGCGATCGCGCTTATTTGTTCTGAGGTAGTTAAAGCCATGAAAACAAAGAAATAAGTTGAGCTACAAAAATTAATTTATTACTCGCTTTTGCCTGCTAGAACCGGGGGTATAAAGTGACCGGGCGATTGCTTGGGTTTTGCGCCAAAATGTTCAATTAACAAGTCTTTTAATACTGGCTTCAGGTCTTCGCAAGGAATTTGTTTCATTACTCGGTTGCCAAGTTCCGCTTCAAAGCCAACTTTGCCACCCATCCAAATATCTACAGCTTCTACAACTTGCCCGTTTTTGCGTCCTTTTGTTCCCATTAAGCCAATATCGGCAACTTGCGGCTGTCCGCAGGAATTAGGGCAACCCGTCCAGTGAATACGTACAGGTTGTTCTACTGTAAGTTCGGCTTCTAAAGCCTTGATCGTAGCTAGAGCGCGATTTTTGGTTTCTATTAACGCAAAGCCACAAAATTGACTACCAGTACAAGACACCAACCGCCGCGATAGGTTTTCAGGATTAAGGGAAAAACGTTCTAAAAGTGGTTCTTTACAAAATGGCTCTAATTTAGAATCAGGAATATTAGGAATAATCAGATTTTGTTCGACAGTAAAACGAATTTCTCCAGTACCGTAAACCTCTGCCATCCGCGCTAAATCAAACATATCTTGGGCATACAACCGCCCGATCGGAATATGTACCCCCGCAAAATTCAAGCCTGGTTGCTTTTGTTTAGACGCGCCGATGTGGTCGTATTTATTCCACATAAATTCGTCTTTTTCGGCAGCAGTTTCTAGCCCATAACCGATTTGATTTTCAACTTCGGCGCGAAATTTCTCTATTCCCCACTTATCAACGAGGTACATGAGGCGCGATTTTTGTCTATTTGCCCGTAAACCACAATCGCGATAAGTTAGTAAAACGGCTTCGCTTAGGGCGACTACCTTATCAGGACTTACCCAGACATTAAGCGGTATAGCGGCTTCGCAACGTTTGGGTGAAAACATCCCGCCGACAATGACATTAAAACCAATGGTGTCATTTTTATAAGCGGGAATAAAAGCAAGGTCGTTAAGTTCGGCGTGGACGGAATTATCTTTACATCCGGCGATCGCAATATTAAATTTGCGCGGTAAATTTACCATTGCCGGATTACCTTCGCCGCCAGAGGTAATCATGTCTTGCACCATGCGACACAATCCTCGTGTATCAATCAATTCATCAGGGTCGATACCCGCTAAAGGCGAACCCGTAATGTTACGAACGTTATCCACGCCCGACTGCACCGAAGTTAATCCATGTTGATGCAGCTTTTTAAAGATATCCGGTACATCTTCAATCCGAACGCCGCGCAGTTGAATATTTTGCCGAGTGGTGATGTCTGCATTACCTTCATCACCGTACTGTTGGACAATTTCAGCTAAGACCCGCATTTGACTAGAAGTGATAATTCCATTGGCTAGACGCATCCGCAACATAAATTTACCGGGGGTAACGGTGCGGTAAAACAATCCTAAGTCGCGCAAGCGGTAATCGCGGTCGGCTTCGTCCATTGCTTCCCAGCCAATGCTTGCCAAATAATCTAATTCTTGCTTGAGAGAGATCCCGTCTTTTTCGGCTTTGATTTTTTCAAATTTGTTTAAAGTTACTTTGGTTTCTCCGGCTTCAGTCAAGTTTTGAAATTCGGCGGTTTCTAGAGTTCCGTTTGTGTCCGTCATAGCTTTAATTTGATAGATTTTATTAATTGCGCGATCGCCGCGCGGAAATATATCTTTTTTGTTAAGCTATGCCTTTTAGTAAATCGATTTTGTAGAAGTAGTTACAAAAGCCGATTTAAAACCCTTAAACCTACCCTTTGACATATTTGTCAGAACAAAACTTTAGGTGACTTTAAACTACACTAATATTTCAACGGCAGGGCATCCTAGTATTAGACATCTTCAAAATCCAGGATTTGACCCAATCTTTTCAAGGATTTCAGGCTCATTTCTGGAGAGGTCTATCTTATAACGTCAATCTAATTGCCACTTTTGATCTGTCATTGAACCATTATCAGCGTTGCGCCCAAAGCGCTCGCAATCCCAGAGTTGTAGTGTGGCGCCATTACTTCTTCCTGGCCCTCCAGCAACATCAATACATTTACCAGAGAGTGAGTTAACTACACCATCACTGGTGCTTTGTGCAACGCTTGGCTTTTTGCCAAGAAGAAACAAGAAAGTAAAGCTTGAGAATACAAGGAGCAAGCTGAATAAAAATTTGCTTGTTAATTTCATCATAAATATCATTTCACTAAATCAATACGCTCTAATTCAATCTGTGTATATCCCTCTTTTATCACTCTAAGCAGAAGAAAATTCTAATTGGCAGTTGAGCTGATGTACAACGGGACAGACAAACCGATTCATCTTACTTACGAGTCTCTCAAAGCCAAACTGCAATGAAGTGATAGGA